>DFPL01000262.1 GCA_002377245.1 Enterobacteriaceae bacterium UBA3516 | reverse complement strand
TTGTGGGGATCTCTCAGCCCCGTGGGAGAGGGCATCAGGCCGCACTGTAGAATGTCAAACGGTCCGCCAGTAAATCCACAAACCCTTCGCGATCCACATCTGTCATCACGGTTGCGTTTGGCCTGTTCCCGCTGAGGAAATAGTAATCCACCACCGTCATTCCCTGTGTGTATTTTCCTTGCGTTTCCACCCCGACCCAGCGATCCACGGTGGTAAAAATTTCCGGCTTCAGTAGCCAGGCAATGGTGCACGGGTCGTGTAACGGTGCGCCGACAAACCCCCATTTCTCCTGCTTGTGGTACTCCATAAAGAAGTCGAGCAGCTCTGCCACAATGGTAGAGATGGGGTTACCAATCGCACGAAAACGGCTGATATCTTCGGCATGAATCTGCGCCCGGTGAGTGACATCCAGCCCGGCCATGATGACGGGAATGCCTGACTGAAAGACGATTTCCGCTGCTTCGGGATCAACATAGATATTAAATTCAGCCGCCGGCGTCCAGTTACCGAGTGACATGGCACCGCCCATGATCACGATACGCTTAATTTTGCAGTGCAACTCAGGATGGCCGTTGAGTAACAGCGCCACGTTGGTCTGAGGACCGGTGGAAACGACGGTGACAGGCACGGAAGATTCACGCAGCACCTTCGCCATCAGTTCTACCGCCGTACAACCCTGCGGGCTGAAAGCGGGATCCGGCAGTGCAGGCCCGTCCAGCCCGCTTTCGCCATGCACGTTATCGGCAATGATGAGTTCGCGCATCAGCGGTTTGACGGCCCCGCCCGCAACCGGAATATCGGTACGCTTTAATAACGTCAGCATACGCAGTACGTTGTTCAGCGTTTTATCCGGCGTCTGGTTACCGGCAGAAGAGGTAATGGCTTTGACATCGAGTTCAGGTGAGGCCAGGGCGAGAACGATGGCGATAGCGTCGTCATGACCCGGATCGCAATCAAGAATAATGGGCTGGACCATAGCAACTCCTTGTTAGCATTGAATGTGTGACAAGGGTAAGGCGTTGCTGAAATTCAGACGAGAAGCGAAAAGTTAAAGCGTGATGAGACGCGCATTCTTGCGAATGCGCGTCGACAGGATCAATGCAGAATTTTAGCGAGGAAGTCTTTCGCACGGTCGGACTGCGGATTGGCAAAGAAGGCCTCTTTCGGCGAATCTTCGACAATTTTCCCTTCGTCCATAAAGATGACCCGGTTCGCCACTTTACGGGCAAAGCCCATTTCGTGGGTCACTACCATCATGGTCATCCCTTCGTTAGCGAGTTCGACCATGACGTCCAGGACCTCGTTGATCATTTCCGGATCGAGTGCAGAGGTAGGTTCATCGAACAGCATCGCAACCGGATCCATGCAAAGCGCACGGGCAATGGCCACACGCTGTTGCTGCCCGCCTGAAAGCTGCGACGGGAACTTATTGGCATGGGCGGATAAACCCACGCGATCCAGCAACTTCAGCCCTTTCTCGCGGGCGGCGGCTTTGTCGCGCTTAAGGACTTTCACCTGCGCCAGCGTCAGGTTTTCGATGATCGACAGATGCGGGAACAGTTCAAAATGCTGGAATACCATGCCGACACGAGAACGCAGTTTGGCCAGATCGGTTTTTTTATCGTTCACCGGCGTGCCGTTGACCTCAATATTCCCTTTCTGTACGGGTTCCAGGCCATTGACCGTTTTGATCAGCGTGGATTTTCCCGAGCCAGACGGCCCACAGACCACCACCACTTCACCTTTTTTCACTTCGGTGGAGCAATCGGTCAGCACCTGAAAGTGACCATACCATTTAGAAACATTTTTCAGGGTAATCATTGAACTGTCCTTCTTTTCAAATAGCTGACCAACAATGAGGCACTCAGGCTAATAGCAAAATACACGGCGCCGGCAAACAGGATCATTTCGACCTGGGTTCCGTCACGTTCACCAATCGTAGAGGCGGTACGGAAGAAGTCGGCAAGGCTCAGCACGTAAACCAGGGAGGTATCCTGGAAGAGGACGATCCCCTGCGTGAGCAGCAGAGGCACCATTGCGCGAAACGCCTGCGGCAGAATAATCAGTTTCATGGATTGCCAGTGCGTCATCCCTAATGCCAGGGCGGCGCTGGATTGGCCACGGGAGATGCTCTGAATACCGGCACGGATAATTTCAGAATAGTAGGCTGCCTCGAACATAGAGAAAGCGACCATCGCAGAAATCAGGCGGATATCTGATTTCGGTGACAGGCCGAGCACGTTTTGCAGCAGTCCGGGCACGATCAGATAAAACCACAGCAGTACCATCACCAGGGGGATGGAACGGAAAACGTTGACGTAGACTTTTGCAAACCAGGCGATGGGGGCAAAGCTGGACAGGCGCATAACCGCCAGCAAAGTACCCCAGACAATGCCCACGATCACGGCGGTCACGGTGATTTTCAGGGTGATCACCAGCCCTGCCATCAGATAGGGCAGCGAAGGGACGATTGAACTCCAGTCGAACTCGTACATTATTTGCCTCCCATGTTGCCTGGCAGGCGAATTTTGCGTTCAACCAGGTTCATCACCAGCATGATAATGGCGTTAATCAGCACATAGGCGAGGGTGATGGCAGTAAAGGATTCCCAGGCGTGCGCCGAGTAATCCAGCAGCTTACCGGCCTGAGCGGCCATATCCACCAGCCCGATGGTGGAGGCGATGGCCGAGTTTTTGACCAGGTTCATCATCTCAGACGTCATTGGCGGCACAATCACGCGATAGGCATTAGGAAGCAGCACATACCGGTAGGTTTGCGGCAGCGTCAGCCCCATGGCCAGCCCGGCATTCTTCTGACCGCGCGGCAACGACTGAATGGCGGCACGCACCTGTTCGCAGACGCGGGCGGCGGTAAACAAGCCTAAGCAAATCATCGACGAGAGGAAGAACTGAATATTGGGATCTAACTCCGCTTTAAACCACATACCCAGATCTTCCGGCAGCAGTTCAGGCACCACCAGATACCAGGTGAAGAATTGTACGATGAGGGGCACATTACGAAACAGTTCTACGTAAAGGGTGCCAATCCCTGATAAGAAGCGATTGGGCACGGTGCGCAGAATACCAAACAGCGAGCCAACCAAAAAAGCGATAATCCAGGCGGTAATCGACAGCGCGATGGTGACCTGAAAACCACTCCACAGCCAGCCAAGATAGGTGGTGTTGCCGAACGGGGCTTGTTGCAGGAAGATTCCCCAGTTCCAGTCTATGGACATAAATCTACTCCGGAAAAAAAAGGGTAGCAGCGCTACCCTCGAAGATTGTGTGAAGAGCTTGTATTCGCGCTGAAGGGGGAACGACCCTTCAACGTATAGTCTGTCCGTGCTGCTTCGACAATCGAGAGGGCAGGAGAACCCGCCCTTATTGGTTTTAATTAGTTCAGTGCTTTGTCATTCGGCTCTTTGAACAGGGCTTTCATCTCGTCAGAGAGGTCAAAATTCAGGTTCAAGTTTTTCGGTGGGATTGGGTTTTTAAACCACTTATCAAACCATTTTTCCGCTTCGCCCGAGGTCTGTACCTGCGCGATGGTGTCATCCATCAACTTCTTAAACTCGGTATCGCCTTTGCGCAGCATACAGCCATAAGCTTCCTGCGACTGCGGTTTGCCCACGATGTCCCAGTTATCCGCTTTCTTCGCTTTCGCACGTTCGCCAGCCAGCAGAGCATCATCCATCATGAACGCAACAGCACGACCGCTTTCAAGCGTACGGAAGGAGTCGCCATGGTCTTTAGCGCTGATGATGCGCATGTCCATTTTCTGCTCATCGTTGAGTTTGTGCAGCAGGACTTCAGAGGTGGTACCGGAGGTCACGACAACGGCTTTGCCTTTCAGATCCGGGAAATCTTTAATGTCGCCACCTTTTTTGGTCAGCAGGCGCGTGCCCACAACGAAAATGGTGTCAGAGAAGGCCGCTTGTTTCTGACGTTCGAGGTTGTTGGTCGTAGAACCACATTCGAAGTCAAAGGTACCGTTCTGCAACAGCGGGATACGGTTTTGTGAGGTAATTGGAATCAGTTTGACTTCCAGATTCGGTTTGTTGAGCTTTTTCTTCACCGCTTCAACAATAGCGTTTGAGTAGTCCTGGGAATAGCCCACGACTTTTTGTTCGTTGTTGTAATAGGAGAACGGTACGGAAGATTCACGGTGTCCGACCACGATCACGCCGTTTTTGGCAATTTTTTCCAGCGTAGCCTGCTGCGCCGCGGCTGCATCGGCAGGTTTAGCTTCATCAGCGGCATGTGCGATACCGGCAGACATTCCCATTACCAGCATTGCCGTGGCCAGTTTACGTAATTGCATATCCAACTCCTTTATCGTCGCGTCTGAGACGCTTTGATACCCATTGTGAATGTTGTGGTTGTTATATCCTGCTGCAAATGCGTGCAGTGTTGTGTGCGTTTGTTAACATTTAGTCTGGCTTAATGTAAAGATTTTGCTGCGATATTGTTTGTTTTTGCGAAGTGCACCGCACCGTTTAAAGGCAAAAATCTTCCATTGCACCGTTTTGGTGCTCGTCGTGATCGGTTGTGGTGCGCTTGAATTGCACGACCGCAAAAAATCCCCAGAACGGATGATATTAAGCAATTGATGTGCCAGAAGTGGCATCAGGGAGAGATAAAACGAGAAACCCTCTCCGGGCGGAGAGGGCGAAAGCGGGAGGATTATTTGCGGCGCTGTCTCAAACTCATAATCAGCGCGCCAAAGCCCAGCAGGCCTGTCATAACCCACAGCGGCCAGTTGCCCATTTGGGCATACGGCGTCAGGCCGGACGTTGGTGTCACTTTGGCTGTCAGCACCCCGCGAGTGAATTGCGGCAACTGCGCCTGAATTTCACCTTCCGGGCCAATCACGGCGGTAATGCCGTTGTTGGTGCTGCGCAACAGCGGGCGAGCCAGTTCCAGTGACCGCATACGGGCCATCTGGAAGTGCTGCCAGGGGCCGATGGATTTGCCAAACCAGGCATCGTTGGAGATGGTCAGCAGGAAATCGGTGTCCGGGCGGAAATTGTCCCGCACCTGCTCGCCAAGAATAATCTCGTAGCAGATGGCCGGGGTCAGTTTCAGCCCATGAGCGCTCAGTTGGGGTTGTACGTAGGGGCCACGACTGAATGAGGACATCGGCAGGTCGAAGAACGGTGCCAGCGGGCGCAAAATGCTTTCCAGCGGCACAAACTCACCAAACGGCACAAGATGGTTCTTGTTGTAGCGGTCAGTGGAGTTGTAGCTGTACGGATTGTCTTTGCCCAGCGTAATGATGGTGTTGTAGGTGTCGTAGCGATTCTGCTGATTCAGGCGTGCGTCAACAATACCGGTTATGAGTGAACTGTTGTTTGACTGCAACAGGCCATCAACCTTGCTGAGAAAATCCTGCTGATTAATTTCCAGATCGGAAATCGCAGACTCCGGCCAGATGATCAGTTGCGATTTTCCCATCACCGACTCGCTGGCGTTGAGATAGACCTTCAGCGTCTCCAGAAGCTGCCCTTCATTCCACTTCACCGACTGGGGGATGTTGCCCTGTACCAGCGAGACTTGCGTTGCTCTCTCCGGCAGCAGTTGATACCACTGGATATAGCGCAGCGGGAAGGGGAGGACGAAGAGCACCAGGGCGATAATCAGCGGGCGCCACGAGCGTGTGGTCGCAGCCAGCACCAGTAAGCCGCTCACTGCCATCAGCAGGAAGGTAATCGCATCGACGCCCAGCACCGGTGCCAGCCCCTTCAGTGGCCCATCAATCTGACTGTAGCCAAACTGAAGCCACGGGAAGCCGGTGAGCACCCAGCCGCGCAGGTATTCGCTTAGCTGCCAGACCACGGGTGCGGCGATAGTGACGCGCAGCCAGGTTGTTTTCGGCCATAAGCGCGACAGCACACCGGCAAACAGGCCGGTATAGAGCGACATGTAAGCGGCGAGCAGTACCACCAGGAAGACATTAACCGGGCCGGGCATACCGCCAAACTGCGCGATGCTCACATAGACCCAATGCACGCCAGAGCCAAACAGACCCATCCCCCAGAAATAGCCAACAGCGGCAGCTTGCACCGGGCGTCGATTAAGGGTGAGCGCTTGCAGACCCATCAAGGAGATGAGGGCGGCAGGCCAGATGTCATAAGGAGAAAAAGCCAGCGTTCCGCTGGCTCCGAATAGCAGCGCCAGCAGCAGTCGTACGCGCTGGCGTTCAAACAAGGGGGCAAATGCCATTTACGTTATTCGTCCAGTTTCGGTTCGGGGGAATCGTCCGGTATTTTGACATGAACCTGAATAATACGTCGACTGTCGGCCATGGCGACCTTAAATTGGTAACCATCAATATCTATGGACTCGCCACGAGCTGGCAGATGCCCGAAGGCCTGCATCACCAGTCCGCCGATGGTGTCGACTTCGTCATCGCTGAAGTGGGTGCCGAAGGCTTCATTGAAATCTTCAATCGGGGCAAGCGCACGCACCGTCCAGGTGTGACGGCTGAGCTGACGGAAATCGATATCCTCTTCTTCGTCATACTCATCTTCGATTTCGCCGACGATAAGTTCGAGAATATCTTCAATAGTGACCAGACCAGAGACGCCGCCGAACTCATCGATAACAATCGCCATATGGTAGCGCTGGGAGCGGAACTCTTTCAGCATACGGTCAACGCGTTTGCTTTCGGGAACGACGACCGCCTGACGCAGTACTTTTTCCATACTGAAGGCTTCGGCATCGCTGCGCATAAACGGCAGCAGATCTTTGGCCATCAGGATCCCTTCGATGTGATCCTTGTCCTCACTAATGACCGGGAAACGTGAGTGCGCAGATTCAATGATGACATCAAGACATTCATCGAGGGTCTGGTTACGTTTCAGGGTGATCATTTGCGAACGGGGGATCATGATGTCGCGGACGCGCTGGTCTGCGATGTCCATCACCCCTTCAAGCATTTCGCGCGTATCCTGGTCGATAAGCTCGTTTTGCCCGGAATCTCGGATGAGCGCCAGTAAATCCTCACGGTTTTTCGGTTCGCCGTGGAAGAGTTGGCTCAGTAAAAGAGAGAAAAATCCCTTTTTATTGGTCAGGGTGTCACTACTGTGGGAGTTGTCGTCGCTCATGGCGTCGTGTGGGTTCTCATGTTAGTTAAAATAACGCCGTCACGCGTGAATTCAGCACCTGACGGCATAATGCTCTGCTGCGCCTGTTAACGGGCTGCAGGGCTATTCCTTTTCGGCAATGTACGGATCCTCATAGCCCAGAGCAAGCATTATCTCTGTTTCGAGGCCTTCCATCTCTTCCGCTTCGTCATCGTCGATATGATCATAACCCAGCAGGTGTAAACTGCCGTGGATCACCATATGTGCCCAATGTGCTTCCAGCGGTTTGCCTTGTTCTTTTGCTTCCTGCTCGACGACCTGACGGCAAATAATCAAATCACCCAGCAGCGGCAGTTCAATCCCCGGTGGGGCTTCAAACGGGAAAGAAAGCACGTTGGTTGATTTATCTTTACCGCGGTAAGTCAGGTTTAATTCATGGCTTTCAGCCTCATCCACGATGCGGATGGTGACTTCTGCTTCTTCCTGAAACTGCGGGATAACCGCGTCCAGCCAGCCCTGAAACTGGGCTTCTTCCGGCAGACCGCTGTTATCCTCACATGCCAGTTGTAAATCGAGTATTACCTGACTCATTTTTGCTCGTGCTCCTGGGCTTCGCGTTTACGCTCTGCGGCTTGTTCCGCACGGCGTTTTTGATCGGCTTCTTCCCATGCCTCATAAGCATTCACGATGCGTGCGACAACAGGATGACGAACGACGTCTTCGCTGTGGAAAAAGTTAAAACTGATTTCGTCAACGTTAGCCAGCACTTCGATGGCATGACGCAGCCCGGATTTAAGATTGCGCGGCAGGTCGATTTGCGTCACGTCGCCGGTAATGACCGCTTTCGAGTTAAAGCCGATACGGGTCAGGAACATTTTCATCTGTTCGATGGTGGTGTTCTGGCTTTCATCCAGAATGATAAAGGCATCATTCAGGGTGCGGCCACGCATATAGGCTAACGGTGCGACTTCGATGACGTTGCGCTCAATTAGCTTCTCAACTTTTTCAAAGCCCAGCATCTCAAACAGCGCGTCGTACAGTGGGCGCAGGTACGGGTCCACCTTCTGGCTTAGGTCACCGGGCAGGAAGCCCAATTTTTCACCTGCTTCTACCGCCGGACGGGTCAACAGAATGCGGCGGATCTCCTGGCGCTCCAGCGCATCTACCGCAGCGGCCACCGCCAGATAGGTTTTACCCGTACCTGCCGGCCCCACGCCAAAGGTGATGTCGTGATCGAGAATATTGGCGATGTACTGCGCCTGATTCGGCGTGCGCGGTTTAATCACGCCACGTTTGGTTTTGATATTTACAGCTTTACCGAACTCCGGCACGCTCTCAGCGCTTTGTTCAAGCACACGAGCTTCTTTGATAGCCAGATGAATTTGTTCCGGTTCAATATCCTGAATCTGACCGCGCATCGGGGCGGTATCAACATACAGATTCAACAGGATATCGGCAGCCGCATGGACGCATATCGGGCGTCCGGTAAGTTTGAAGTGGTTATCGCGACGGTTGATTTCGATGCCCAGTCGCCGCTCCAGTTGTTTGATATTGTCATCAAACGGTCCACACAGGCTCAGCAGGCGAGCGTTATCTGCTGGCTCAAGGGTGATGTCACGGGTATCTATATTCAAACTGTTCCTCTTATCTATGGATTGCCGGATGGGCTTCGCTTACTGCCTGACGGACAATAAGCCTTTCAGAGAATTATTCACGCCACTCAATAAAGGCGCAAGCGCTGGAAGTGATATGGGGGAGTTGAAAGACAAAAACAAGGCCTGCCAGGTTGGCAGGCCGGCAGCATTAAGGCTGGTAGAAGCCTACGCCCGCCTCATTCTCTTTACGGGTGCGGGCAATAACCGACGCCGGAGATTGCGCGATGCGCAGCCCCATCTCGGCCTCCGTTCGCACGACTTTTCCACGTAGCGAGTTGGTGAGGACATCCGTAATCTCGACATCGACGAATTTGCCGACCATATCCGGCGAGCCTTCGAAGTTCACCACGCGGTTGTTTTCAGTGCGCCCGGTTAGCTCCATCAGGCTTTTGCGTGACGTCCCTTCAACCAGAATACGCTGAGTCGTGCCTAACATACGGCGGCTCCAGGCCATCGCCTGTTGAGTGATGCGTTCCTGCAGAATGTAAAGGCGCTGCTTCTTATCTTCTTCCGGCACATCGTCAACCATATCTGCGGCTGGCGTTCCCGGTCGGGCAGAGAAGACAAAGCTATAGCTCACATCAAAATTCACGTCAGCAATCAGTTTCATCGTCTGCTCAAAGTCCTGCACGGTTTCACCCGGGAAGCCCACGATAAAGTCGGAACTGATTTGGATATCCGGGCGCGCGGCGCGCAGTTTACGAATAATGGACTTGTATTCCAGTGCGGTGTGGGTGCGGCCCATCAGGTTCAGGACACGATCGGATCCACTTTGCACCGGCAGGTGCAGGAAGTTCACCAGCTCAGGAGTATCGCGATAAACTTCAATGATATCGTCGGTAAACTCAATCGGATGGCTGGTGGTAAAGCGAATGCGGTCAATGCCGTCGATTGCTGCAACGAGACGCAGCAGATCGGCAAAGGATCCGATGCTGCCATCGTAATTTTCACCGCGCCAGGCGTTGACGTTCTGACCCAGCAGGTTGACTTCACGCACACCCTGCGCGGCCAGTTGCGCAATCTCAAACAGAATATCATCACTGGGGCGGCTGACCTCTTCACCACGGGTGTAGGGGACGACGCAGTAAGTGCAGTATTTATTACACCCTTCCATGATCGATACAAAGGCGGTCGGGCCATCTGCTCGCGGCTCAGGCAGACGGTCAAACTTCTCGATTTCCGGGAAGCTGACGTCAACGACCGGGCTGCGGTTACCCCGCACTGCGTTAATCATTTCAGGCAAGCGGTGCAGCGTTTGCGGCCCAAAAACAATATCGACATAGTGAGCGCGCTGGCGGATAAGCTTCCCTTCCTGAGACGCCACGCAGCCGCCGACGCCAATGATCAGCTCAGGATTTTTCTCTTTGAGTAATTTCCAGCGACCCAACTGATGAAAGACTTTTTCCTGTGCTTTCTCGCGGATAGAACAGGTATTAAGCAGCAGCACATCCGCCTCTTCCGCCACCTCGGTAAGCTGATATCCGTGGGTGGCATCCAGCAGATCGGCCATCTTTGATGAATCATATTCGTTCATCTGACAGCCCCAGGTTTTAATATGGAGTTTTTTTGTCATCGACTTGCTCATGCTTAAGGTTTGTATACCCGAATTTTTGTCGTTTTCCGCTGGCGCATCTTAGATGCGAAGCGTGACGGGTATAACGTCAGAATTGCAGGGGGAATAGTGTAATGCTTTGGTTGCGCGCTGACCAGTATGACGCTTCTCAGTCTCAAGCTGTCAAAAATCCGGTAAACTTAAGGGATTCTCGTTAAAGGACAATGAGCCATGAATAATCAATCCACTGAGGTCGCGGTTGTCGGCGGCGGAATGGTCGGCGGGGCGCTGGCGCTGGGCCTGGCGCAACACGGCTTTGCCGTCACGGTTATTGAGCATCAGGTGCCTCCCGTATTCAGAGCGGACGCCCAACCTGATGTGCGTATTTCTGCCATTAGCGCGTCGTCAGTCTCCCTGCTCAGAGGGCTGGGCGTCTGGGAGCGTATTCAGGCAATGCGTTGTCATCCCTATCGCCGTCTGGAGACCTGGGAGTGGGAGAACGCCCATGTGGTGTTTGACGCGCGGGAGTTAAAACTTCCTCTGCTGGGATACATGGTAGAAAACAACGTCCTGCAGCGTACCTTGTGGGAAGCGCTGGATGCTCACCCGCAGGTGACGCTGCGTGTGCCGTCGTCGCTCCGTTCAATCGACTTCCAGGCCGACAGTCATCAGCTGGTGTTTGAAAATGGCGAAACTTTGTCGGCAAAACTGGTGGTCGGCGCTGATGGCGCAAATTCCCGCGTCCGGGAGTCTGCGGGGATTGGTATCCATGCCTGGCACTATCAGCAGGCCTGTATGCTGATTACCGTGCAATGTGAAAACGATCCCGGCGACAGCACCTGGCAGCATTTCACACCCACGGGTCCGCATGCTTTCTTACCGTTATTCGATAACTGGGCCTCTCTGGTGTGGTACGACACGCCAGCGCGTGTGCGACAGCTTCAGTCGTTGACCCTGCCGCAGCTGCAACAGGAGATTGGGCGGCATTTCCCTGCACGATTAGGACGCGTCACGCCGGTGGCCGCCGGGGCATTTCCGTTGACACGTCGCCATGCCCTGCAATACACCCGTCCGGGGCTGGCGCTGGTTGGCGATGCCGCGCATACCATTCACCCGCTGGCGGGGCAGGGCGTTAATCTTGGCTATCGGGATGTGGACTGCTTGCTGGATGTATTAACCCGCGCGCGTAGTCACGGCGAAGCCTGGTCGAGTCAGCAGGTGCTTAAGCGTTATCAGGCACGAAGAATGGCGGACAATTTTGTGATGCAAAGTGGAATGGACGTGTTCTATGCCGGGTTCAGCAATGACCTTGGGCCGGTGCGCATTTTGCGTAACCTCGGTTTGATGGCGGCAGAGCGTGCGGGCGTGCTGAAACGCCAGGCGTTAAAGTATGCGTTAGGTCTGTAATGCCAGAGGCCTCTCTCGTTAGGGGAGGCCAGCATTCTCTGGACGCAAAAAAGTAAAAAGCCCGCCGAAGCGAGCTTTTTACTTTTTAAGTGGCTGGGGTACAAGGATTCGAACCTCGGATGGCGGAATCAGAATCCGCTGCCTTACCGCTTGGCGATACCCCAATAGCGTGAAATTTTACGCATTTATCATAAAACTTCAACTACTGTGCGCTTACCCGAGAGCAAACGACTTTTTAAATTGGCTGGGGTACAAGGATTCGAACCTCGGATGGCGGAATCAGAATCCGCTGCCTTACCGCTTGGCGATACCCCAATAGTTTTTCTTCATGCACCGCTAAAATTACAGCGATACGTTAAATCTTTAATTTGGTGGCTACGACGGGATTCGAACCTGTGACCCCATCATTATGAGTGATGTGCTCTAACCAACTGAGCTACGTAGCCAAACTGCTTTCTTCGATGGCTGGGGTACCTGGATTCGAACCAGGGAATGCCGGTATCAAAAACCGGTGCCTTACCGCTTGGCGATACCCCAAAAACCGCGGAGAACCGCTAACTCGAAGAAATATGGCTGGGGTACCTGGATTCGAACCAGGGAATGCCGGTATCAAAAACCGGTGCCTTACCGCTTGGCGATACCCCATCCGTGCAACGCTGACTGGTGAATGGTGCGGGAGGCGAGACTTGAACTCGCACACCTTGCGGCGCCAGAACCTAAATCTGGTGCGTCTACCAATTTCGCCACTCCCGCAAAAAAAGATGGTGGCTACGACGGGATTNNCCAACTGAGCTACGTAGCCATCTTTTTTTCGCGTTACCTTATCGGCGTTGCGGGGCGCATTATGCGTATTGGGCCTGGCAGCGTCAATACCTTTTTCATCGAAAATTGCCGTAATGTGACTGTTTGGTTAGGTTGCGAACAGCCTGGCGCATAATTCGGCAATTATTGGTTATTTATCGCTTTTGTGCCCTAAAAAATGCGCATAAACGAAAACAGGCCCCGCAGGGCCTGTAATGAGAACAGTCGCTTATTTATAAGCAGACTGATGAACACCTACTGCGCGGCCTGATGGATCGTTCATCGATTTGAAAGATTCATCCCATTCAATGGCTTTCGCAGACGAACAGGCCACTGACGGACCGCCCGGAACACATTCCGCAGCGCTTGGCAGCGGGAACAGCTCTTCAAAAATTTCACGGTACAGATACGCCTCTTTCGAGCCAGGCGTGTTGTACGGGAAACGGTAGCTGGCGGTCGCGAGCTGTTGGTCGCTAACTTGCTGGGCAGCCACTTCTTTCAGCGTATCAATCCAGCTATAACCTACGCCATCAGAGAACTGCTCTTTCTGACGCCATGCAACGCTTGCCGGCAGGTAAGACTCGAAACATTCACGCAGGACGTGTTTTTCCATTTTGCCGTTGCCGCACATTTTGTCCTGCGGGTTGATACGCATAGCCACATCCAGGAATTTCTTGTCCAGGAAGGGAACACGCGCTTCCACACCCCAGGCAGACATGGCTTTGTTAGCACGTGCACAGTCGAACATGTGCAGCGCTTGCAGCTTGCGTACTGTTTCTTCGTGCAGTTCTTTGGCGTTGGGCGCTTTGTGGAAGTAAAGGTAGCCACCAAAGACTTCATCTGAGCCTTCACCAGACAGCACCATCTTAATGCCCATCGCTTTGATTTTACGGGACATCAGGTACATCGGTGTTGAAGCGCGGATTGTCGTCACATCATAGGTTTCGATGTGGTAAATCACGTCGCGGATTGCGTCCAGACCTTCCTGTACGGTGAAATGGATCTCGTGGTGAACCGTACCCAAATGGTTGGCCACTTCCTGCGCCGCTTTCAGATCCGGCGCACCTTTCAGGCCGACCGCGAAGGAGTGCAGCTGTGGCCACCAGGCCTCAGAACGCTCTTCATCTTCAACGCGACGGGCGGCAAATTTCTTGGTGATGGCGGAGATAACGGAGGAGTCCAGACCACCAGAAAGCAATACGCCATAAGGGACGTCAGACATGAGATGACTTTTCACCGCATCTTCCAGCGCCTGACGCAGTTCGTTTTTGTCGGTGACGTTGTCTTTCACCGCATCATAGCTGAACCAGTCACGCTGGTAGTAAGAGCGGATTTCACCGTCCTTGCTCCATAGATAGCTGCCTGCCGGGAACTCTTTAATGGTACGACAGACCGGCACCAGCGCTTTCATTTCTGACGCGACATACATGTTGCCGTGCTCATCATGGCCCATGTACAGCGGGATAATACCGATGTGGTCACGGCCAATCAGGTACGCATCTTTTTCAGTATCGTAGAGAACAAAGGCAAACATGCCTTGCAGTTCATCAAGAAACTCCGGTCCTTTTTCCTGATAGAGCGCCAGAATGACTTCGCAATCAGAGCCGGTCTGGAATGCGTAACGGTCGCCATACTCCGCGCGCAAAGCCTGGTGGTTGTAGATTTCACCGTTAACGGCCAGCGCATGTGTTTTTTGTTCGTTGTAAAGCGGCTGGGCACCGGCATTGACGTCGACAATCGACAGACGCTCATGCGCAAGAATCGCTTTATCACTGGCATAGACGCCAGACCAGTCTGGACCGCGGTGACGCATCAGGCGGGATAATTCCAGCGCTTTCTTACGTAATTCAACCGCGTCGGTTTTAATATCCAGTACGCCAAAAATAGAACACATAGACTTCTCCGTTACCTTCAGGCATTGCATGTTGTGGTGTGCAGACATCGCTCCATCGCGTTGTCTTATCGCTTGTTTAAGAAAATGCCGTAAAGCCGAAGCGTTCGCAAGCCTTTTGCGGTCAGAAAAATAAAAAGCGCAATGACCATTGTGGAAAGCTGAAAAAAGAACATGAAATAAGCATCATTATTGATGAATTATCATTTTTTGAGGGTTTTTGTTGAAGTGATGTTCTTTGGTGGCGGCTAAAAATAATAAACCACGTCCTGAGACGTGGTTCGCTTTAGAGAACGTCGATTTCGGCCACCGACGGGTAAATCCAGGAGGGGCGGAAGGGCATACTATCAATGTCGTCCAGCGTTGAAACGCCCGAGAGAACCAGAATGGTTTCCAGCCCGGCCTGGAAGCCTGCCAGAATATCGGTGCGTAAATTGTCGCCGACAATCACCGTTTGCTCAGAGTGCGCCTGCATCTTGTTCAGTGCGGCACGAATGATCCACGGGCTGGGCTTACCCACATAAAACGGCTCTCGGCCGGAGATTTTCTCGATGCCTGCGCAAAGAGCGCCACAGCCAGGGTAATAACCGCGCCCGTGTGTATCCGGATTGGTAGCAATAAAGCGTGCGCCATTGGCCACGAAAAAAGCCGCTTTATGCATCATCTCCCAGTTGTAGGAGCGCGTTTCACCCACAATCACAAAGTCCGGGTTGATGTCGGTAATGGTAAAGCCAGCTTTATATAATTCGTGGATTAATGCCCCTTCGCCCACGACATAGGCTTTCTTCCCCTCCTGACGTTTCAGGAAATCTGCTGTTGCCATGGCTGAGGTATAAAAGACCGTGGACGGCACATCAATGCCTGCAGAGGCGAAACGGTTCGCGAGATCCTGACCCGTTTGAGAGGGGTAATTTGTCAGGACAACCAGCGGCATGCCCTTCTCCAGAAGGCGCGTAAGAAATTCAGCGGCCCCTGGCACGGCGACGTTATCGTGCATCAGCACACCGTCGATATCACATATTACGTTCTGAATGGTCATTGACTATCCGGCTCATAAAAAGAAGCAGTAACTATACCTGGCATACCTGAAGTTGCCTATGCGTTGGCGATGATTGCGCACACCGGTCAGCTTTCCAGCAAACGTTGCAACAATAAACCGTTGAGCATGGCGCGTTTAACCAGGGCGAAAGCGCCAATTGCGGAGCGGTGGTCCAGCGTGGAGCGCACCACCGGAAGATTCTTGCGAAATGCCTTAAGCGACTGCGTATTGATGCAGCCTTCTATGGCCGGGAGCAAGACTTTCTCAGCTTCAACGATCTCTCCGGCAATCACCACTTTCTGCGGATTGAAGAGGTTAATCGCAATAGCAATGGTTTTACCCAGATGGCGCCCGACGTGCTCAATGACTTCGCACGCCAACGCATCACCTTTGTTTGCGGCTTTACAGATGGTCTTGATGGAGCAGTCATCAGAGGTTAAGCGACTTTGATATCCCTGCTGCAAGAGATGGCGAACCCGCTGCTCGATGGCTGCATTTGCCGCAATGGTTTCGAGGCAGCCAAAATTTCCGCAGTGACAACGTTCGCCTAGCGGCTCAACCTGAATGTGCCCAATCTCACCGACATTACCGTTACGACCGATAAAAATGCGGCCATTCGAGATAATTCCGGCGCCCGTACCACGATGCACACGCACCAGAATAGAGTCTTCACAATCCTGACTTGCCCCAAAATAGTGCTCGGCAAGGGCCAGGCTGCGAATATCATGACCAACAAAACAGGTTAATTTAAAACGTTTTTCCAGTGCCTCGACCAGTCCCCAGTTCTCCACCGGAATATGCGGCATATAGCGAATGACGCCACTCTCCGGGTCGACCAGTCCGGGTAAAATAACCGAAATGGCGATCAGCTCGCGAATTTTGCGCTGGCAGGATTCAATAAAGGTATGGATGGTATTCAGCAGCGCATGCTCCAGCGTTTCCTGGGTGCGTTCCGGCAGCGGGTAATGTTCTTCCGCAAGGACCTTGCTGCTCAAATCATAGAGCGTCAGCGTGGTATCGGTGCGGCCAAGACGCACACCGATAGCCTGAAAATTGCGGGTTTCCGTAACGATGGAGATGGCGCGGCGACCGCCGGTTGAAGCCTGCTGATCCACTTCTTTGATCAGGCCGCGCTCGATAAGTTGGCGCGTGATTTTAGTCACGCTGGCGGGGGCAAGCTGGCTTTGTTCGGCAATCTGAATGCGCGAAATAGGGCCAAGCTGGTCGATCAGGCGGTAAACGGCCGCGCTGTTAAGTTGTTTAACGAGGTCAACGTTACCGATTTGAGCTTGTCCGCCTGATGTCATACCTTTTACTTACTCAGTGACGACCTCGTTACCATTAACGATGGTCTTGATTATTTTATAATCGCGCGTGAAGGCAGTCAGGTTCGCTACCTTACCCGGCGCAATGCTGCCGAGACTGTCCGCAAACCCCATCGCCCGGGCAGGGTAGAGGGTTGCCATACGCAGAGCTTCATCGAGTGCAATACCGACGTGCTCAACCAGATTACGTACCCCTTCGATCATCGTCAGGGCAGAGCCACTCAGGGTACCGTTTTCATCTACGCACAATCCATTACGGTAGTATATTGTTTTACCAGCAAAAATGAACTGGTCAATATCAGCGCCTGCCGGGGCCGTTGCATCGGTCACCAGGCAAAGCTTGTCTCCCTTAAGGCGTTTAGCGGTACGTACATTAACGTAATCGACATGCAGGCCATCTGCAATGATACCGCAATATACTTCTGCTTCATCAAGGATAGCGCCTGTCAGACCCGGTTCACGCCCGGTAATGTAGGGCATTGCATTGAACAAATGCGTGGCGAAGGTGATACCTGCACGAAAACCGAGTTTCGCTTCTTTAAGCGTGGCATTTGAGTGCCCGGCGGAAACCACAATCCCGGCAGCGGCCAGCTTAGCGATCACCTCGTCACCCGCCACTTCAGGGGCGAGAGTGACCTTGGTAATGACATCGGCGTTTTTACACAACAATTCCACCAGCTCAGCGTCAGGTTTACGGACATAGTCAGGGTTGTGCGTCCCTTTTTTCACCATATTCAGCCACGGACCTTCAAGGTGAAGCCCCAGCGCTTGATTAGGATGCTGGCGCAGGTAATCACGCATTACCTGAATACCCTGCTTCATTAGCGCATCGCTGCTGGTAATCAGCGTCGGCAGGTAGCTGGTGCAGCCAGATTTTTCGTTCGCACGCTGCATAATTTCAAGCGTTTCAACGCTCACGGCTTCCGGGGTATCGTTAAACTGAACGCCACCGCAGCCGTTAAGCTGAACATCAATGAAACCGGGGGCAAGCAGGGCGCCATGCAGGTCACGCTGCTCAATGCCTGACGGTAGCTCCGCCAATGGACAGACACGCTCAATTAGGCCATTCGCGACGAGAAGCGCGTGGTCATCCAGAATTTCATAGCCGGTGAAAATGCGGCAATGGGTTAAAGCATACATAACGACCCCCGGTTAACAAATGAGTGCCGTTCCGCACAATCACTGTGGCAGAACGGAAACACAATTACAGACCTTTAATATTTTCGGCTTCTAATTCATTGAAGTATTTCAATGTCTTAACTTTCAGTTCCATGGTTGACGGCTCATCGCATACCATAACGGCTTTAGGATGAAGCTGCAGACAACTGATGGTCCACATGTGGTTGACGTTACCTTCAACCGCCGCTTGTAACGCCAGCGCCTTCTGATTACCCAGCACCAGAATCATCACCTCTTCTGCATCCAGCAGCGTACCCACACCGACGGTTAAGGCATATTTCGGCACCAGGCTTACATCGCCATCAAAGAAGCGCGAGTTCGCCACACGGGTGTCATGGGTCAGGGTTTTGATACGCGTACGAGAGGCCAGCGAAGACGCAGGTTCGTTGAATGCGATGTGACCGTCGTTACCCACGCCACCCATAAACAGGTGAATTTTGCCGTAGGAACGGATTTTTTCTTCGTATTGACGACATTCTGCGTCAATATCCGGGGCATTACCATCCAGCAGATTAATATTTTCTGCCGGAATATCAACGTGATCAAAGAAGTTGCGGTGCATAAAGCTATGGTAGCTTTCCGGATGCTCTTTTGGCAGGCCGACATATTCGTCCATGTTGAAAGTTACAACATGCTGGAAGCTAACCTGGCCCGCTTTGTGCATTTCAACTAATGCCTTATAGGCCGTCAGGGGAGTGCCGCCAGTTGGCAGGCCGAGAACGAACGGGCGATCTGCGGTAGGTTTAAAGGCGTTGATACGGTTTACGATATGACGTGCAGCCCATTTACCGACTTGTTCTGCTGTTGCCAGAGGGATCAGTCTCATTGTTCATCTCCAGGTTGAATTTAAAAGTTCGTGGATTGCAAGCCGTACTGAAGTAAGCGTAATGCAGTTTTGCTCTACAAGGGGGCAATCCGTGTTGATTTTTTTAATCATAAAATAAGTTTTGCTTGTTAGCCAGCAAAGTGGAGGGTTAATAACGATATTTGGTGACTGTAATCACAAAAAGTGTGCATTTAATTTGCGAGGCGAATTAATTTTTCACACACTGATACTGTCGTAAAAAAAGGCCGTGCTTTCAGGTTTAAGTAAGACAATAAAAAAATACTGTTTCTAAGCGCCCGGTGTGGGGTCAGAGGGGGAATAACGTGAGTCTTTTAGGTTACTTACAAAAGGTAGGTCGCGCACTGATGGTGCCGGTCGCCACGCTGCCTGCAGCAGCAATTTTAATGGGGGTCGGTTACTGGATCGACCCGGTAGGTTGGGGTGGTGATAATGCGCTGGCAGCGCTCTTTATCCAGTCTGGATCTGCCATCATCGATAACATGGGCGTGCTATTTGCAGTGGGTGTTGCCTACGGTATGTCCAAAGATAAAGACGGTGCTGCGGCGTTGGCAGGCTTCGTCGGCTTCCTGGTATTAACGACGTTGTGTTCGCCAGCAGCCGTTGCAATGATTCAAAAAATTCCTGCCGATCAGGTGCCTGCTGCATTTGGCAAGATCAAAAACCAGTTCGTTGGGATCATGGTCGGTATCATCGCCGCAGAGCTTTACAACCGCTTTAGCAGCGTTGAGCTGCCGAAAGCGTTGTCGTTCTTTAGCGGTCGCCGTCTGGTGCCGATTCTGACCTCTTTCGTGATGATCGTTGTAGCGTTCATTCTGATGTATATCTGGCCGGTGGTGTTCAGCGGTCTGGTAGGCTTTGGTGAACATATTCAAAAACTTGGCTCTGCGGGCGCGGGTATCTATGCCTTCTTTAACCGCTTGCTGATTCCGGTAGGTCTGCACCACGCGCTGAACTCCGTATTCTGGTTCGACGTAGCGGGTATCAACGATATTCCTAATTTCCTCGGTGGCGCGCAGTCTATCGCTGCAGGTAAAGCTGAAATCGGGATTACAGGTCGTTATCAGGCGGGCTTCTTCCCAATCATGATGTTCGGTCTGCCGGGTGCAGCACTGGCTATCTACCAATGCGCACGTCCAGAAAACAAAGCAAAAGTTTTGGGTATTATGATGGCGGGTGCCTTTGCCGCCTTCTTTACCGGGATTACTGAACCGCTGGAGTTCTCCTTCATGTTCGTGGCGCCGGTACTGTATTTCATCCATGCGGTGCTGACCGGTATTTCCGTGTTTATCGCTGCGACCATGCAGTGGATTGCCGGTTTCGGGTTCAGTGCGGGTCTGGTGGATATGGTGCTCTCGTCACGTAACCCCCTGGCCGTACACTGGTACATGCTGATTCTGCAAGGCCTGGTATTCTTTGTTATTTACTACGTGGTGTTCCGTTTCACCATTCTGAAATTCAACCTGTTGACGCCGGGCCGTGAACTGGCTGTTGCGGGTGACGAAGCTGATGGTCGGGACGTCAACGTGAGCGCAGGTTCAGAGCAGGATGTTGCAGGTCTGGCTCGCCAGTACATTGCCGCTATCGGCGGTTCTTCTAACCTGACCGGTATTGATGCCTGTATCACCCGTCTGCGTCTGAATGTAAAAGACTCTGCGCTGGTGAATGAAGCGATGGCGAAACGTCTTGGTGCGACCGGTATTATTCGTCTGAATAAAACCAGCGTGCAGATTATCGTCGGCTTTGTGGCTGAGAAAATCGCGAACGCGATGAAGACTGCGGGCAACGTACCTGCCGCTGATACGGCAGCCCCGGTTGCGCCAGTGACGGCTGCAGCGGTTAAGCCTCAGGCGGTGCCTAACGCATCCGTCATTGCAGAACTGGTCTCCCCGATTACCGGCGATGTCGTTTCTCTGGATGAAGTGCCGGATGAAGCCTTCGCCAGCAAAGCGGTCGGTGATGGTGTGGCGATTAAACCGACAGACAAAGTGGTTGTCGCTCCGGCAGCCGGGACCATTGTGAAAATTTTCAACACGAATCATGCGTTCTGTCTCGAAACCGAGAAAGGGGCGGAGATCGTGGTTCATATGGGTATTGATACCGTCGCGTTGGGCGGCCAGGGCTTCTCCCGCCTGGTTGAAGAGGGTGCCGTTGTGGTTGCCGGCCAGCCAGTCCTCGAAATGGACCTGGACTACCTGAACGCAACAGCACGTTCGATGATTAGCCCGGTCGTTTGCAGCAACATCGACGACTTCTCGGGTCTGGTACTCAAAGCGCAAGGGTCGGTCGTTGCAGGGCAAACGCCGCTGTATGACATCAAAGGCTAATGACTTAACCCGTTAGCATTATCAAAGCGGCAGAGGATTTCCTCTGCCGCTTTTTTTTGCCGCCGTTTAACGCTTCCGCTTTGTATATATTTTCCGTAACTAAGGGTTGTCTCCAGGACCCGCTTATAAGATCATGTGCCGTTATACGTTGTTTACGCTTTGAGGAATCTACGATGAGTGAGGCTGAAGCCCGCCCGACAAACTTTATTCGTCAGATCATTGACGAAGATCTGGCCACTGGTAAGCATAATTCTGTTTGCACCCGTTTCCCGCCAGAGCCGAATGGTTATCTGCACATTGGTCATGCTAAATCTATCTGCCTGAACTTTGGCATCGCCCAGGATTACAACGGACAGTGCAATCTGCGCTTCGATGACACGAACCCAGTAAAAGAAGATATCGAGTACGTTGAGTCTATAAAACATGACGTAGAGTGGTTGGGTTTCCACTGGTCCGGCGATGTGCGTTATTCCTCTGACTATTTCGATCAACTGCACCAGTATGCGGTTGAACTGATCAACAAAGGGCTGGCGTTTGTTGATGAACTCTCCGCTGACGAAATCCGCGAATATCGTGGTTCGCTGACCGCACCGGGCAAAAACAGCCCGTTCCGCGATCGCAGCGTGGAAGAGAACCTGGCGCTGTTCGAAAAAATGCGCGCGGGTGGCTTCGAAGAGGGTAAAGCCTGCCTGCGTGCTAAAATCGACATGGCATCGCCGTTCATCGTGCTGCGCGACCCGGTGCTCTACCGCATTAAGTTTGCCGATCACCACCAGACCGGCAGCAAATGGTGCATCTACCCGATGTATGACTTCACCCACTGCATCAGTGATGCGCTGGAAGGGATTACCCATTCTCTGTGTACGCTGGAGTTCCAGGACAACCGTCGTTTATACGACTGGGTACTGGACAACATTTCTATTCCGGTTCATCCGCGTCAGTACGAATTCTCGCGTCTGAATCTGGAATACACCGTGATGTCCAAGCGTAAGCTGAACCTGTTGGTCACCGACAAGCACGTTGAAGGCTGGGACGATCCACGTATGCCGACCATCTCTGGCCTGCGCCGTCGTGGTTATACTGCGGAGTCTATTCGTGAATTCTGCAAACGCATTGGCGTGACCAAGCAGGATAACACCATCGAGATGGCCTCTCTCGAATCCTGCATTCGTGAAGATCTGAACGAGAACGCACCACGTGCGATGGCCGTTATCGATCCGGTTAAACTGGTTATCGAGAACTATCCTCAGGGCGAAAGCGAAATTGTGACCATGCCGAATCATCCGAATAAACCGGAGATGGGCAGCCGTGAGGTTCCGTTTAGCGCAGAGATTTGGATCGATCGCGCTGACTTCCGCGAAGAAGCCAACAAGCAGTACAAGCGCCTGGTGATGGGCAAAGAAGTGCGTCTGCGTAACGCCTATGTGGTGAAGGCTGAGCGTGTGGAGAAAGATGCCGACGGCACTATCACCACCATCTTCTGTACTTATGATGCGGACACCCTGAGCAAAGATCCAGCGGATGGCCGTAAAGTGAAAGGCGTCATTCACTGGGTGAGTGCGGCCCACGCGCTGCCGGTTGAAATCCGTCTTTATGACCGTCTGTTCAGCGTGCCAAACCCAGGCGCCGCTGAAGATTTCCTCTCGGTGATGAATCCGGAATCTCTGGTCGTTAAACAGGGTTATGCTGAGCCGTCATTGCAGTCTGCCGCAGCCGGTAAAGCTTACCAGTTTGAGCGTGAAGGTTACTTCTGCCTCGATAGCCGTTATGCAACAGCTGATAAGCTGGTCTTCAACCGCACCGTGGGTCTGCGTGACACCTGGGCGAAAGCCGGCGAGTAATTAACGCGCGACTTTATCTGAACGCCGCCCCGTGCGGCGTTTTTTTATTCTTCCCATCTGGAATTTTAATAATTGTCTGTGATTGACATGAAAAGTTGTTTTAATTTTTTCATTCTCAGCCTTCACTTTCCCGATTATTTAACGCGATAAATTACCATTCCCAACTGTTATTCCACGTCTGCGCCAAAACGGATTGAAATCTGTGTTCCTGGTCATATTCCTGATGCTCATTCAGGTAAAGTGCTTGATCATTCATGCGGGCAAAAATAATCTTGATTCGTGGTGTGAAACAAGTTTTTAGCACTCACAGCTATTCCCTGGTTTTAATTTGTTGCTGAATGCCTTTGCACAGCACTTTTGTTTTTTTAGTCAAAGAGGAACAATTATGATCGCGTTTGTCGCTAAACGTAAGGCGATAGCGTTAGCTATTGCCAGCACAACAGCAATATCAGGTTTAATGATAACCCCTGCGGTAAATGCCGAAGGTTTTGTCGATGATTCAACGCTTACCGGCGGGGTGTATTACTGGCAGCGTGAACGCGATCGTAAGGACGTCACCGACGGTAATAAATATAAAACAAACCTTGCACACTCAACCTGGAATACTAACCTCGATTTCCAGTCCGGTTATGCAGCAGATATGTTCGGTATCGATATTGCCGCGTTTGCGGCAATCGAAATGGCAGAGTCATCCGGCAGTGCACACCCTAATGAAATGGCGTTTTCCAATAGTCACAAAGTCTATGACGAAGACTGGGCGGGCGACAGAAGTGGGGCCAGTCTTTATACCGCGGCGGCAAAATTTAAATATGGTCCGGTATGGGCGCGAGCGGGTTACATTCAGCCAACGGGGCAGACACTGCTGGCCTCCAACTGGAGCTTTATGCCGGGTACGTATCAGGGTACGGAACTAGGTGCAAAACTTGATTATGAAGATTGCGGTGCACTGAGTTTCTCGTATATGTGGGCCAATGAATATAAAGCCCCCTGGTACAACGAAACCGATTATTTCTATCAAAATGATGGCGTGAGCAAGATTGATTATGTCCATTCACTCGGCGCGCAATATGATTTTAAAAACGATCTCATTTTAGAAGCGGCATTTGGTCAGGCGCAGGGCTATGTTGACCAATACTTTGCAAAAGCCAGTTATAAATTTGATATTGCGGGGGTCCCATTGTCGACAAGCTATCAGTTCTACAGCTCACGCTATAAAGCATCTAATCACACCATCAATGATATTTATGACGGTACGGCCTGGTTACAGGCACTGACCTTTAATTATACCGCAGGGCCTGTCGATTTACGTCTTGAGGGAACATGGGTCAAAGCCGATGGTCGCCAGGGATATTTCAATTCGCGTATGACGCCGCTTTATGGCTCGTCAAATGGCCGACTGGATATCTGGTGGGATAATCGTTCTGACTTTAACGCCCATAATGAGAAAGCGGTATTTGTTGGCGCTATGTATGATCTTAAAGATTTAAATCTTCCGGGCTGGGCGGTAGGCGCATCCTATGTGTATGGCTGGGATGCCAAGCCATCCAACGTCTCCTCTGGCGACCAATACTATAAAGCCAATAATTCAATTAAGGAATCCGCTTACAGCCTCGACGTCGTTTACACCCTGCAGGATGGTCTGGCGAAAGGGACGTTATTTAAACTGCACTTCACGCAGTTTGATAACCACTCTGATATTCCAAGCTGGGGCGGTGGTTACAACAACATCTTCCAGGATGAGCGCGATGTGAAATTTATCGTGATCGCACCGTTTACGATTTTCTGATGCGAGAGAAGGGCAAAATGAAAAAAAGCATAATGATTCTGTTTATGACCCTGGGACTTGCTGGCTGCGTACAGCAACCCTCAGCGCCGAAAGAAGATATGCGTTTGAGAGCAGCTTACAGTGCCTGCATTAACACCGCAGAAGGATCGTCGGAAAAACTTGAAGCCTGCCGTAGCGTGTTAGACGTGTTGAAGTCAGAAAAGGCACATCAACAGTTTGCTCATGAAGAATCCGTCCGTACACTGGATTATCAGCAGTGTCTGGACGCCACGCATACGGGCAATGGTCAGGCGGTAAAAGCGAACTGCGATCGTATCTGGCAGGAAATTCGCAGCAACAATACGCCGTAGCCACTCTTTTTGTACCACCAATAAAAAAGCCAACCGGAGGTTGGCTTTTTACGTTTACGGAAGATTACTTCGCAATCTCGTGGGCGTTTTCATCGCTGCGGCAATCGCCTTCAGCGCAGTGGCCATAGAGGTACAGGCTATGGTTCGTCAGGCGAATGCCGTGTTGAGAGGCGATTTCACGCTGGCGAGCTTCAATGGAGTCATCACTGAATTCAATCACTTTGCCGCAATCGAGGCAAATCAAGTGATCGTGGTGATGTTGCTGAGTCAGTTCGAAGACAGATTTGCCGCCTTCAAAATTATGACGGGTTACGATCCCGGCATCGTCAAACTGGTTCAGAACACGGTAAACCGTGGCCAGCCCGATCTCTTCGCCCATGTCGATCAGGCGCTTATATAAATCTTCCGCACTGACATGATGGTTGTCCGGCTCCTGAAGCACTTCCAGGATTTTCAAGCGAGGAAGCGTGACTTTCAGGCCGGCCTTCTTTAATGCGGTATTGTTGTCAGTCATGCGGAATCTGTCCTGTTGCTAAACGGTTCGCTCCCCAAGGGGAAGCTACAAGGAATGCACTGGGAAATGCGTCTCATTATAGAACTGCCATGTCTAAATGAAAACTGCAAGCCCTCAAGTAAAGTAAGCGTATAAAACGTGGTAGTGCCAACAAAGTCCGTTGCGCTACCCGTTTTAACCAGGCCATATTGTACAGTGCTGGCGGCAAAAGTTAAAAAAATGTAGCAATTATTTCCATTGGTTTTAACTATCGATCTGGCGCAACCCGCAGGATGCGCCAAACAGCATCAGGCATTGATGATATCGTTAAGATTCAGCTCTTCGGAAATCTGTTTAACCCATTTATCCACGCGTGCAGCGGTCAGTTCTGGTTGACGATCTTCGTCAATGGCCAGCCCAACAAAATGGTCATCATCGGCAAGGCCTTTAGAGGCTTCAAAGTGGTAGCCTTCGGTCGGCCAGTGACCCACAATCACCGCGCCACGCGGTTCGATGATGTCACGAATTGTCCCCAGCGCATCACAGAAGTACTCTGCATAATCTTCCTGGTCACCACAGCCAAACAATGCGACTAACTTGCCATTGAAATCAATGTCTTCCAGCGTCGGGAAAAAATCATCCCAGTCACACTGCGCTTCGCCGTAATACCAGGTCGGGATGCCAAGCAGCAGAATGTCATAGCCTTCCAGATCCTCTTTGCTGCTCTTTGCAATGTCGTGTACATCTGCAACGTCTTTACCAAGCTGTGCCTGGATCATCTTTGCGATGTTTTCGGTATTACCGGTGTCGCTGCCGAAAAAAATGCCAGTGATTGCCATGAGTAAAATAACCTCTTGAAACTTAATGATATGGTGGTGGCGTTTAGCCCACGGATAAGGGCAATCATAGCAGATCAGAGAAGCACGCGGAAACTGCAATCGCGTCGGACTGCACTCTCTGCTACATGAAAACGTTATTCAGATGAAGAATCAGAGGAATCAATGCTGTTCAGCGCTTTTAGCTGCTCCAGCAACATCTCTTCGATGAGTTCGCTGCGACTCATTTGACGCGCGTCAGCCAGGGCGTTCAATGCGTCAACGGCCTCCGCGTTGATTTTCAGTTCGACGCGTTTAAGCCCACGAAATTTATCGCGTTTAAGCTGATTGCGTTTGTTAATGCGCAATTGCTCGTCGCGAGAGAGCGGATTGGTTTTAGGACGTCCCGGGCGACGCTCATTCGCGAACAGATCTAAGGTCGTGCGGTCCGTTTGTTCTTTAGCCATGATTTAAGAAATACTACGGGAAGTACAAGCAATCGAGCCTGAGCCCGGGTTGATTAGCGCGCCATCATACATCAGGGAGGCAGGGACGCCAACGCCCGGGCGCGTTATGATGACCGAGCGCCGGGTTTTTAATCAGTTTGTCTTTTCAGCAAGATAACGACGAATAGCGCGCAAAACCGCTTCCGGCTTTTCCGCATGCACCCAGTGTCCGGCACCAGCAATGACATGCGCCTTCGCCTGCGGAAACTGTTTAAGCAGAGGCTGACGATACTGCTCGGTCACGTAAGGGGAGTTGCCACCGGGGATGAACAGGGCAGTGTGGTCCCAGACCGGCACCTCTTCCCAGCCGACAATGTGGGGGTACTGCTCCCACAGCACGGAGACATTAAAGCGCCATTGCCCGTCAACAAAGGACTTCAACAAAAATTGAATCACCCCTTCTTCATCGATGACGGTGCGCATCACGGTGGCCGCTTGTTGTCGCGTCGTGGCCCCGGCATCCGTCACCGCATTGATAGCAGCAAAAATCTCATCGTGACGGCGCACGGCATAATCCACGGGGGCAATATCAATCGCTACCAGTCCGTCAATACGTTCCGGGGCAATCGCGGTTAAGGCCATGACCGCTTTCCCTCCCATTGAGTGACCGATAAAGGTGGCCCGCTCAAGGGAATGCGCGTCCAGCGTATCAACCAAATCCTGGGCCATCGCGGGGTAATTCATTTCGTCCGAACGCGCAGAAAGCCCATGATTACGCATGTCCACCTGAAGGATGTCATGGTCGCTCACAAGGTCACGAGCCAGAATGCCAAGGTTATCCAGGCTGCCAAACAGGCCGTGGACTAACACAATGGGAGAATTGTTGTGCGATTGTTGTGCAGATTGCGCTCGGGTATTCAATTTCATGGCAAAGTTCTTTTTTTCGCTCTTTCGGATTAGGGTATCATGTTGAACATTCTGCCGCCCGGCTGCAAGGTTCAGACACAATCTAACTTAGCCGCCACTCAGGTTTAGCGCTATCCGCTGTTGAGATTTGACTTTATAATCTCAATAACTTGTATTCAGATAAGACACTGCACTGGATTAAAATGAAAACGATTGAAGTTGATGATGAACTCTACAGTTATATTGCCAGCCACACGAAGCATATTGGTGAGAGCGCATCCGACATTTTACGGCGCATGTTGAAATTTTCCGCCTCCTCTCAGCCTGCCGCCACGACGCCTGCCGCTGCAAAAGAAGCCCCTGTTACGCCGAAAGTCGAAGAGAGTAAGCCGACCAACACCGCGAAAGACAAAGTTCGTGCGGTGCGCGAGTTGCTGCTTTCTGACGAATACGCCGATCAGAAAAAAGCCGTTAACCGTTTCATGCTGGTGCTGTCTACACTCTATTCTCTGGACAACAAAGCCTTTGCAGAATCCACCGAGTCCCTGCACGGGCGTACCCGCGTATACTTTGCGTCTGATGAACAAACCTTGTTGCAAAATGGCACGCAGACCAAGCCAAAACAGGTGCCAGATACACCATACTGGGTCATCACCAACACTAATACGGGTCGTAAATGCAGCATGGTAGAACACATCATGCAGTCAATGCAGTTCCCGGCGGAATTGATTGAAAAGGTTTGCGGCACAATTTAATCCTTGCATAAGAAGGACCAGGCAATGGCTAACCATGAACGTGCGGGTCAACCTGCACAACAGAGCGATTTGATCAACGTCGCCCAGCTTACCGCGCAGTACTACGTGCTGAAACCGGAAGTGGGTAATTCTGAACATGCAGTTAAATTTGGTACGTCCGGGCATCGTGGTAGCGCAGGGCGTCATAGCTTCAACGAACAGCATATCCTGGCGATTGCCCAGGCCATCGCTGAAGAGCGCGCCAAAAACGGTATCACCGGGCCATGCTATGTGGGCAAAGATACCCACGCCTTGTCTGAACCTGCCTTTATCTCTGTGCTGGAAGTGCTGGCGGCCAACGGTGTTGACCTGGTTGTGCAGGAAAACAACGGCTTTACGCCGACGCCTGCTGTTTCCAATGCCATTCTGGTCCACAACAAAAAAGGTGGCGCGCAGGCGGACGGTATCGTGATTACCCCGTCGCACAACCCGCCGGAAGATGGTGGCATTAAATACAACCCGCCAAACGGTGGGCCGGCTGATACCAACGTCACCAAAGTGGTGGAAGACCGTGCTAATGCCCTGTTAGCCGACGGCCTGAAAGGCGTGAAACGTATTACGCTGGACGCGGCCCTGGCTTCAGGTCACGTGAAAGAACAGGATCTGGTGCAACCCTTCATTGAAGGGCTGGCCGACATCGTCGATATGGCGGCTATCCAGAAAGCCGGTCTGAAGCTTGGCGTTGATCCACTGGGCGGCTCCGGCATTGAGTACTGGAAGCGCATTGCCGAATTCTACAAGCTTGATCTCACTATCGTGAACGATCAGGTCGATCAGACTTTCCGCTTTATGCACCTCGATAAAGATGGTGTGATCCGTATGGATTGCTCATCCGAATCCGCAATGGCAGGTTTGCTGGCGCTGCGTGATAAGTTCGACCTGGCGTTCGCCAACGACCCGGACTATGACCGCCACGGCATCGTCACGCCGGCAGGGTTAATGAACCCGAACCATTATCTGGCTGTTGCCATTAATTACCTGTTCCAGCATCGTCCGCAGTGGGGCAAAGATGTGGCTGTGGGCAAGACCCTGGTCTCCTCCGCGATGATCGACCGTGTGGTTAACGATCTGGGCCGCAAACTGGTAGAAGTGCCGGTCGGCTTCAAATGGTTTGTGGATGGCCTGTTCGACGGTAGCTTTGGTTTTGGCGGCGAAGAGAGCGCAGGGGCATCCTTCCTGCGTTTTGACGGCACCCCGTGGTCTACCGACAAAGATGGCATCATCATGTGCCTGCTGGCGGCGGAAATCACCGCCGTCACCGGTAAAAACCCGCAGCAGCACTATGATGAGCTCGCCGCGCGTTTCGGTGCGCCAAGCTATAACCGTCTGGGCGCCAGCGCCACCTCCGCACAGAAAGCCGCACTGTCTAAGCTTTCTCCGGAAATGGTCAGTGCCAGCACGCTGGCAGGTGACCCGATCACCGCTCGTCTGACGGCGGCTCCGGGTAACGGTGCTGCCATTGGCGGTCTGAAAGTGATGACCGACAACGGCTGGTTTGCCGCACGTCCGTCAGGCACGGAAGACGCCTACAAAATTTACTGCGAAAGCTTCCTCGGTGAAGAACACCGTAAGCTGATTGAAAAAGAAGCGGTAGAAATTGTCAGCGAAGTGCTGAAAAACGCCTGATAACCCTCGGTGAATGACCCGGCCCGGTTGCGTAAACGTGACCGGGCTTTTTTATGTCTGCTGTTACAGCATAAACCGGTAGCCGATACCCGTTTCGGTTAGCAGATGACGCGGACGCGCAGGATCGGCCTCAAGCTTTTGCCGCAAATGGCCCATGTAGATGCGTAAATAGTGGCTATGTTCGACGGCGTTAGGCCCCCAGACCTGACTTAACAGCTGACGCTGGGTGAGTACTTTTCCGGCGTTGTTTAACAGCACTGCGAGCAATCGAAACTCAATAGGGGTGAGGTGCAGCTCTTCGCTACCGCGTAGAATACGTCGGCTGGCGAGATCGACCTGAATATCCGAAAAGGTCACTACCGGATCGTTTTGCGGCGTACCGGCATGACGGCGTAAGGCCACCCGCAGTCTCGCCTGTAATTCCCCGATGCCAAAGGGCTTACTGAGATAATCATCGGCGCCCGCATCCAGGGCAGCAATTTTATCGCTCTCTTCCGTTCTGGCAGATAACACAATGACCGGCATCTGGCTCCACTGACGCAGATCACGTATAAAATCGATACCGTCGCCGTCCGGTAAACCTAAATCAAGAATGACCAGATCCGGTTTACGCGTCGCCGCTTCAATCAGCCCGCGCTGCAGCGTCTCCGCTTCAAAAACCCGCAGCCCTTCTGCTTCCAGCGCGCTGCGCAGAAAACGGCGAATGGCCTGTTCATCTTCGACAATAAGTACGTTAATCACAGATCCTCGGGAAGGTCGTCCAGCAGCGGTGGCGTGTCCAGCGGCAGTGTAACATGAAAACAGGCGCCGCCTTCCGGGCGGTTTGTGGCAAAAATAGTGCCGCCATGGACATCGACAATGGCCTGGCAGATTGCCAGTCCCAGGCCGACGCCGGGGATCGCCGACTCTTTCGTCCCCCGCGCAAACTTGGCAAAAATTGCCTGCTCCTGTCCGGCAGGGATCCCCGGCCCGTTATCCCACACTTCCAGCGTTAATTGCGAAAGGTCTGCCCGAGCACAAATACCGATTTCGGCGCGGTAACCGGCATATTTCACGGCGTTTTCCAGCAGATTAATTAGCACCCGTTCGAACAACGGCCCGTCCACATGCACCAGCATCAGCGGGTCCGGCAGGTCGAGGGCAATGTGTCGCCCACCGAGCCCTGGCTCCAGCGTCCGCAAGGCGCTACCCACCACCTCTTCCAGCGTCAGCCACTCTTTCTTTAAATTAAAGCCGCCGGACTGAATACGCGCCATATCAAGCAGATTGTTCACGAGGCGCGTGGTGTTCAGCACATGCTGACGAATTTCACTTGCCTGGGGCGCATGCTTAGAGCCTTCACTGGCAAGATCCAGCGTCAGGATTTCTGCCTGGCCAAACAGCACAGTTAGCGGTGTACGCAGGTCATGGGAGAGGGCGGCCAGTAGGGAGTTACGGATGCTTTCGCGTTCGCTGGCAAAGCGGGCCTGCTGTTCACTGGTGATCGAAGACTGACGTTCCAGCGCACTGGCGACCAACAGGGTAAAGGTTTCCAGCAAGCGCTGCTGCTCCGGTACCATCAACAGGCGCAGGTTAGCCGGTTCGACGACCACCAGTCCGTGAGTTTTCTGCGCACTCTTCAGCGGTAAAATTTGATAAGGCACGCCGGGCAGCGTATCGGTACCGGCACCTGCCGGTTGGCCTTTGTCGAAGCTCCAGCGGGCGATGGCGTCGTCCCAGGAGGGAATGTTTTGCGTTCCGGTAATAGCCACCAGTTTCCCCGTGCTGTCCGGCAGCAGCACCTGGCTTCGGGCATTAAAGGTTGAACGGATAAAGGTCTCGCTGGTGGCGGCAATGTCTTTGTCGCTGCGTCCTGTGGCCAGCGCTTTGGACATCTCATACAGATGGCGGGTGCGCTGTTCACGATAACGCGCCACCCTGGCCTGATAACGCACCCCGGCGGTCAGATTGCCGATCACCAACCCGACGGTCATCATGACCCCAAAGGTGAGTAAATATTGCACATCCGACACCGCCAGCGTCCCACGCGGCGCAATGAAAAAGAGATCAAAACTGATGACGTTGATGACCGTGGCGAAGGCTGAAGGCCATCGCCCGTATAACAGGGCGATAATCACCACACCCAGCAGATAGACCATGACCAGGTTGGCGGCATCAAACGCGACCAACCACTGCATCGCAATCAGCGTGATGGCCGCACACAAGGCCAGTGCGACAACGCAGCCCTTCAGTTGTACGCGCCAGCGCTCCATAAACGGACGGCTATCATTCGGGCGCGAGGGGAGGGAGACGGGAGTATCGTCCGGCGCAATGATCACCAAATCGAGGTCCGGGGCGCGTCGTGCCAGGCGGTCAGCAAACGACTCGCGGTTAAACCAGCCGCGTTTTGCCCGTCTGCCAATCAGAATTTTGCCGAGATTATGCTCCCTTGCGTAGCGCAAAATGGCTTTGTCTTCAGCGGTGTCTGAGAGCGTGGCCGTTTCAGCGCCCAGCTCTTGCGCCAGATGCAGGGAGGCCAGAATCGCCCGCCGCTGCGGTTCCGGCAGTTTGTGTAACGTGGGGGTTTCTACATAAACCGCATGCCAGATGCTGCCGAGTTTAGCGGCCAGTCGTGCGGCGGTGCGGATCAATTTTTCATTACCGCTACCGTGTCCTACGCAGAGCAGGATAGCGTCACGGGTATGCCAGACCTTTTCCTCACCCAGACGGTCACGCCATGCGCGCATCTGGTCATCAACGCGGTCTGCGGTACGGCGTAACGCCAGCTCACGCAGGGCGATGAGATTGCCCTTGCGAAAGAAGTGCTCGATGGCACGTTCCGCCTGACCGCCGATATAAACCTTGCCCTCATGTAGACGCTGGCGAAGGTCGTCAGGAGGCAGATCCACCAGCACGATTTCATCGGCGGCATCAAAAAAAGGATCGGGCACCGTTTCACGGACCTGAATGCCGGTGACGCCGCTGACCACATCATTCAGACTCTCCAGATGCTGCACGTTCACCGTGGTCAGCACATCGATACCCGCTTCCAGCAGCTCTTCAACATCCTGCCAGCGTTTTGGGTGGCGCGTGCCTGGCGCATTGCTGTGCGCCAGTTCGTCCATCAGTATCAACGCCGGACGCCGCGCAAGGGCGGCGTCGAGATCAAACTCCTGAATCAGCCGCCCGCGATAGGCGACCCGTTTGGGCGGCAGAACGGTAAGACCATTGAGCAGGGCGGCGGTCTCCTTCCGCCCGTGGGTTTCCACCACGCCGATGACAATATCCAGCCCCTGCGCCCGCTGCCGCTGGGCTTCCTGCAACATGGCAAAGGTTTTGCCGACCCCGGCGCAGGCGCCGAAGAAAATTTTGAGTTTTCCCCGGTGGGTGGTTGCGGTCTGCTCCAGCAATCGGTCGGGATCCGGGCGCAAAGGCTCGTCGGTCATGGCTTAGTTATCCTTACGCGCATCCAGCGCCAGATTCAGTTCGACAATATTTACCACCGGCTGGCCAATAAAATCTACCAGCGGTTTTAGCGTGTGTTCAGCCACCAGCTTTGCCACCACTTCACGGCTCAGCCCTCGGGCTTGCGCGACGCGGGGAATTTGCCATGCGGCGGCTGACGGCGTCAGATTATTATCCAGCCCGCTCGCCGAAGCCGTGAGTAGCTCAACCGGGATACTGGCATCGGCCTCGGGGTTTTGTGCACGCAGTGCCGCCACGCGGGCGCTGACCTCTTTGTCCAGTTCAGGATTGCTCGCCGCCAGGTTGCTACCGCCAGAGGCCAATGGATTATAAGGCGCATCTGTGGTCGCCGATGGACGGCCATGAAAATAGCCCGGCGCGGTAAAGTTTTGCCCAATCAGACGGGAGCCGCGCACCTGCCCGGCATCCTGTATTAACGAGCCGTTGGCCTGCGCCTTGAACCACCATTGACCCAGCGCGGTGGTGACCAGCGGATAGAGCCCGCCCGTAACCAGCGTCAGTACGATTAAAAGAAGAAAAGCAGGACGAATGAAAGACATTTTATATTCCTCTTACACCAGGCCGAACAGCGTTAACAGCAGGTCGATAAGTTTGATACCGATAAAGGGCACGACCAACCCGCCGAGACCATAAATCCAAAGGTTGCGACGCAACATGGCGGGCGCACTCAGCGGTTTGTAGCTCACCCCCTTCAGCGCCAGCGGAATCAGGAAGACAATGATCAGCGCGTTAAAAATTACCGCGCTCAAAATGGCGGAGGCAGGGGAGTGCAGGTGCATGACGTTGAGCGCGTTGAGCTGTGGATAGGTCGCCGCAAAGGCTGCCGGAATAATGGCAAAATACTTCGCCACATCGTTGGCAATACTGAACGTGGTCAGCGAACCGCGCGTCATCAGCATCTGTTTACCAATGTGCACCACTTCAATGAGCTTGGTGGGGTTGGAATCGAGATCCACCATATTGCCCGCCTCTTTGGCAGCCTGGGTGCCGGAGTTCATTGCCACCGCCACATCCGCCTGCGCCAGAGCAGGGGCATCGTTGGTGCCGTCTCCGGTCATCGCCACCAGACGGCCTTCAGCCTGGTACTGACGAATCAGCGCCAGCTTGGCTTCCGGTGTGGCTTCCGCAAGAAAGTCGTCCACCCCCGCTTCGGCGGCAATCGCAGCCGCGGTCAGGCGGTTGTCACCGGTGATCATCACGGTTTTGATGCCCATTTTACGCAACTGGGCAAAGCGCTCTTTAATGCCGCCTTTCACCACATCCTTCAGTGAAATAACGCCCAATACGCGCGCCCCTTCCGCGACGACCAACGGTGTGGCTCCCAGCCGGGCAACGCGCTCGACTAAGGTATCGACATCGGCAGGGAACTGACCATTATTGGCTGCAATGTGGCGACGAATGGCGTCAACGGACCCTTTGCGGATCATTCGGTCACCGACATTGATCCCACTCATTCGTGTCTGGGCGGTGAAGGGAACAAAGGTCGCCTGCAGGCTTTGTACATCACGCTCACGCAAATTAAAGCGTTGCTTGGCCAGTACCACGATGCTGCGGCCTTCCGGGGTTTCATCTGCCAGCGAGGAGAGTTGGGCGGCATCGGCCAGCGTTTTCTCATCCACCCCCTGGGCCGGAAGAAATTCTGAGGCCTGACGGTTGCCGAGTGTGATGGTGCCGGTTTTATCCAGCAGTAATACATCGACATCGCCTGCTGCTTCTACGGCACGGCCGCTGGTGGCAATCACATTTGCGCCCAGCATACGGCTCATTCCGGCGACACCGATGGCCGATAGCAAGCCGCCGATGGTGGTGGGAATCAGGCACACCAGGAGGGCAACCAGCACCGTCACGCTAACCGCCGTACCGCCGTAGACCGAGAAGGGCCAGAGCGTGGCGGTCGCCAGTAAAAAGACGAGGGTCAGGGCAACCAGCAGAATGGTCAGCGCAATTTCATTTGGCGTTTTACGCCGTTGCGCGCCCTCTACCATGGCGATCATTCTGTCGAGGAAGGTTTCCCCCGGATTAACGCTACATTGAATGACCAGCCAGTCAGAAAGAATCCGCGTGCCACCCGTCACCGAGGCAAAGTCACCGCCGGATTCGCGAATAACCGGTGCGGATTCTCCGGTAATGGCGCTTTCATCAACCGATGCGCCCCCTTCAATCACTTCACCATCGCAGGGGATAATGTCCCCGGCTTCCACCAGCACGATGTCGCCTTTACGCAGATCTTCCGCCGGAACGTGATCGACCTCGGCATCATGCCGGGGAGCACGCAATTTACGGGCGAAAGCCGTTTTCTTCACCCCTTTCAGACTGTTGGCCTGGGCTTTACTGCGGCCTTCTGCCAGGGCTTCAGCGAAGTTAGCGAAGAGAACGGTAAACCACAGCCACAGGCTGACGGCAGCGGTAAACCCGGCGCTGCCATCGAGATTGCCGGTCGCCATCGCCAGTGCCAGCAACGTGGTCAACAGGCTGCCTAGCCAGACGATGAACATGACCGGGTTACGCCATTGGGTATGCGGGCTTAATTTGATAAAGGAATCGATCAGCGCCTGACGGACCAGGGTGGGTTCGAGCAGGGCCATTTGTTTACGACTCATACAAGATCCTAAATTCAGCGTAAAGAGAGATATTCCGCCACCGGCCCCAGGGCCAGCGCGGGAATAAAGGTCAGGGCACCCACAAGCAACACGGTGCCGATCAGCAGGCCGACAAACAGTGCACCATGGGTCGGCAAGGTACCGGTGCTGGCTGGCTGGATCTTTTTCGCCACCAGTGAACCGGCAATCGCCATCACCGGGATGATGACGCCAAAGCGACCAACGAACATGCAGAAGGCCAGCAGACAGTTCCAGAAGGGCGTGTTGGCGCTGAGGCCAGCAAAGGCGCTGCCGTTGTTGTTCGCGGCTGACGAGACGGCATAAAGCACTTCGCTAAAACCGTGGATGCCGGGGTTAAACATGCCGCTGCGCCCGGCCTCGGTCATCATGGCAAGGGCAGTGCCGAGCAGGACCAGCGCGGGCGTGACGAGGATCGCCAGCGCGGTCATTTTCATTTCGCGCACGTCGATTTTTTTACCGAGATATTCCGGTGTGCGGCCAATCATCAGCCCGGCGATAAACACCGCCAGCAACACGAACAGCAGCATGCCATAGAGACCGGATCCCACGCCGCCAAACACCACTTCACCAATCTGCATTAACCACATCGGCACCATGCCGCCGAGTGCGGTAAACGAATCGTGCATGGCGTTGACCGCGCCGCAGGATGCCGCGGTGGTCACCACGGCGAACAGGCTGCTGGCGAGAATGCCGAAGCGGCTCTCTTTCCCTTCCATATTGACGGCGCTGTCGCCCCCAAGGGTCAGGAAGTGCGGGTTACCCTGCCACTCCGCCCACATCACGATGGCAGCGCAAATCACAAAGATGACCGACATCGCCCACAGAATCGCGTGGCCCTGGCGACGGTCGCTGACCGCATCACCAAAAGCGAAACAGAGCGCCGTGGGAATCAAAAAGATGGCCAGCATTTGCAGGAAATTGGTCAGTGCCGTTGGGTTCTCAAAGGGGTGCGAGGAGTTGGCGTTAAAGAAGCCGCCGCCGTTGGTACCGAGCATCTTGATCGCTTCCTGAGAGGCGACTGGCCCCATCGGCAGGATGTGCTGCACGCCTTCAAGCGACGTGAATGGCCGGTAAGGCAGCAGGTTTTGCAGTGCCCCTTGTTGAATGAAGACAAGGGCGAGCACCAGCGACAGCGGCAGCAGGATCCACAAGGTGATGCGTGTGATATCGACCCAGGCATTGCCCAACGTGTTAACGCTATGGCGGGAAAAGGCGCGGATGAGCGCAAAAATCACCGCAATGCCGGTGGCGGCAGAGAGGAAGTTTTGCACCGTCAGACCGACCATCTGGCTGAAGTAGCTCATCGTGCTTTCACCGGCATAGGACTGCCAGTTGGTATTCGTAATAAAGCTCACGGCGGTGTTCAGCGCCAGATGCCA
>DFPL01000152.1 GCA_002377245.1 Enterobacteriaceae bacterium UBA3516 | reverse complement strand
GGCTACTACAGCTACCTGTGGGCGGATGTCCTGGCGGCGGATGCTTACTCTCGCTTTGAAGAAGAGGGCATTTTCAACCGTGAAACCGGTCAGTCCTTCCTCGACAACATCCTGACCCGTGGCGGTTCGGAAGAGCCGATGGAGCTGTTCAAACGCTTCCGTGGGCGCGAACCGCAGCTTGACGCGATGCTGGAGCATTATGGTATCGAAGGCTAATCCCCTTCATACTTCAAGCTGCCTCTGCGGCAACTGTACTCACGAACCCTGGTCACGTACGCTTGTTCGCTCCCAGGGTTCGTTCCCTTGTTGTCTTGATGCAACTCGAATTATTTTGGGTACCACGTAGTGAAAATCTGTTTGATAGATGAAACAGGCGCCGGAGACGGCGCCTTATCTGTTCTTGCGTCCCGTTGGGAACTGGAACATGACGATGAGAATTTGATGGCGCTGGTGCTGACGGAGTCTCGTCTGGAGCTGCGTAAACGCGATGAGCCGAAGCTTGGCGGCATTTTCGTGGATTTTGTTGACGGGGCGATGGCGCATCGACGCAAGTTTGGCGGGGGACGTGGCGAAGCGGTCGCCAAAGCAGTGGGCATTAAGGGCAGTTATCTGCCAGATGTAGTAGACGCCACGGCAGGGCTGGGGCGTGATGCGTTTGTGCTGGCCTCGGTGGGCTGCCATGTGCGTATGTTAGAACGTAATCCGGTGGTCGCCGCGCTGCTGGATGATGGGCTTGCACGCGGCTATGCCGACCCGGAAATTGGCGGCTGGTTACGGGAACGGTTGCAATTGATTCACGCGTCGAGCCTGACCGGGCTTGCAGAGATCACGCCGCGCCCGCAGGTGGTCTACCTCGACCCGATGTTCCCGCATAAGCAGAAAAGCGCGCTGGTGAAAAAAGAGATGCGGGTGTTTCAGTCGCTGGTGGGACCGGACCTGGACGCCGATGGTTTACTTGAGCCTGCGCGTCTATTAGCGACCAGGCGTGTGGTTGTGAAACGCCCGGACTATGCGCCGCCGCTGGCGAATGTCGCGACGACCAATGCGGTGACCACCAAAGGCCACCGGTTTGATATTTATGCTGGCACACCGGAGCAGAGTGCGCTCTGATGCCCTCACCNNGCATGTTTCCCCTCACCCTGACCCTCTCCCACGGGGAGAGGGGATTGTTCCATGGGTAACCCGATTACTCTTCTTCTTCGTCCTTCAGCGGGACGATCAGCATATCGACGTGAACGGTGTTAATCAGCTGGCGTGCAGACGACATCAGCTTGCTCCAGAAATCCTGATGATGACCACACACCACTAAATCCATATCGTATTTTTTGATGGCATCTACCAGTACCTGGCCCAAATCACCGCTGCCGCTCAGGGTTTCGGTGATGGGGTAGCCTGCGTTGGTGGAGAGCTCCGTCAGGGCCTGATGCGTTTCATCAGAGATACGTTTTTGCATATCGCCGAGGTTAACGTCAATAAGGCCGGTGTATAGATCGGAATAGTTAACATCGACATGAATCAGGGACACTTTCGCGTTGTAAGGGCGCGCCATGGAGACTGCTTTCTCGACCAGCAATTTGCTTTCGGGTGAGAGGTCTACCGCGATGAGTATGTGTTTGTAAGCCATAATGTTACTCCTTCCATAAGTTGTCGATGACCACAGGGTCGATCCCCTATGATGCAGTGGCACTTCCCAGGTCCTGCATTCCACCAGCGCCGGTAGCGCATGGCCTTAAGGATCTCATTGTAGAGGATATTTCTACCTTATAACTCTCTTCAGAAACCGTCAATGCGCCACGATCACGAATCACTTAACGCATATTTGCAACCAGAATGAATAGAACGCATAACGATGTGGCAAAAAAATAGACTGATCTCCTACACTATTTAATGAGCCGTTCGGATATAAGTTTGTGATCCCGATCGGTTATTGGTAACACTCTTCACTGAATGACTTGGGTGATATCTGGGAGCGGTAGTCCCGGAGCAGGTTTCCGTGGGCAGGTCGCCGGGAGAGTAAATATGATGATCAGCACCGTCGCGCTGTTTTGGGCGTTATGCATCGTTTGTGTTGTTAACATGGCACGTTACTTTTCGTCGTTACGTGCTTTGCTAGTGGTACTGCGTGGTTGTGACCCGTTGCTTTATCAATATGTAGATGGCGGAGGCTTTTTTACCTCCCATGGACAACCTGGTAAGCAGATGCGTTTGGTGTGGTATATCTATGCCCAACGTTATCGCGATCATCATGATGATGAGTTCATTCGCCGTTGTGACCGTGTACGCGGTCAGTTCCTTTTAACCAGTGCGTTGTGCGGCTTGATTGTCGTGAGTTTGATAGCGTTGATGATATGGCACTGAGCCTATAAAAACGGGCCAGCAAGCTGACCCGTTTTTCCCCGTCATTCTTTATGTTGCATGTGCGTTGTCGCCTGCCTGCAACTTAGGGTAGTGCTTTTAAATCAGCTTCAGCGCTATCCAGTACAAACCGCCCGAAAGCAGGATGGATGCCGGCAGGGTAAATACCCAGGCCATCAGAATACTGGTGACGGTTTTACGTTGCAGACCCCCGCCATCCACAATCATGGTCCCCGCCACGGAGGACGAGAGCACATGGGTGGTGGAGACCGGCATACCGGTATAACTCGCCAGGCCGATAGAGACGGCTGCCGTCATCTGAGCGGACATCCCCTGCGCGTAGGTCATCCCTTTCTTACCGATTTTCTCACCGATGGTGGTCGCCACACGACGCCAGCCAATCATCGTACCCAGGCCCAGCGCTAACGCGACGGCCATGATAATCCAGATAGGCGCGTATTCGATGGTGCTCAGCATATCGCCTTTCAGCTTCTTGAGCAGGCGCTGGTCGTCAGCATTGACTTCAGGCAGCTTGGTCACTTTATCGGTGATATCGGACAGGCAGAGCATGATACGGCGCAGCTGGCTACGCTGTTCAATCGGCAGTTTGTCGTAGCTTTCAATGCCGGTCAGCATCCCTTTTGCCGTGTCCAGCGCCAGAATGGCGCGGCCAGGGTGGCAGTGGAACTCGGTCGGATTCGCGACCACATCGGTCGGTGCCGGCACGGGTGCCATCGGGTCAACGCCGGTGACTTTCTGCAGCAGGTCAGGATGCTGCTGGAAGTAGGTTTCAACGTTGTTGACCGCATCACGGGTACGGGTGATGTCATAACCGGTGGCATTCATGTTGACCACGAAGCCTGCAGGCGCGACGCCAATCAGCACCAGCATAATCAGGCCGATGCCTTTCTGACCGTCGTTGGCGCCGTGGGAGAAGCTCACGCCAATGGCAGAGAGAATCAGAGCGATACGGGTCCAGAATGGCGGTTTCCTTTTACCGTCCTGCTTTTCACGTTCAGCAGGCGTTAAATGGATGCGATTACGCTTTTTACTTCCACTCCAGAAGCGGCGCAGGAGGTAAACCAGACCCCCGGCGAACACCAGCCCGACGATAGGGGAGATGATCAGTGAACCAAAGATGTTGATCACTTTTGGAATGTTCAGCGCGTCCACCACTGAGGTGCCGGTCATCAGGGCGTTGGTTAAACCAATGCCGATAATCGCGCCAATCAGGGTGTGAGAACTGGAGGCCGGCAACCCGAGATACCAGGTGCCAAGGTTCCAGATAATGGCTGCCAGCAACATTGAGAAGACCATGGCGAGGCCATGAGCAGAACTCACGTTGAGCAGTAAATCGGTCGGTAACATATGCACAATCGCATACGCTACGCTTAGCCCCCCCAGCAGAACGCCAAAGAAGTTAAACACAGCGGCCATAACAACAGCTAACTGCGAGCGCATTGCACGCGTATAGATAACCGTCGCTACAGCGTTTGCGGTGTCATGGAAGCCGTTGATCGCTTCATAGAACAGCACAAAAACCAGAGCAAGCAAAAGTAATAACCCGGTATGAAGATCCAGGCCGGCAAATAAATGTAGCATAGACGTTACGCCATCTTGGGGACATGAACGCGGCGCATTATCAGTGACTTTAGTGACATCGGCAAAGTGAAATATGGACTTTTTTTGACATTCTTTATGAATTTACATCTCTGATTTAATCGTATTCTCATAGTTTTCAATGAAATGGATGAATGTCGGGATATTCGGGCTGGTGCGACCAGCTTAGAAAATTTACAATTCGCGCGACTAAAAACGAGTGAGGTGAAGTGTGGAACGGTTTGATGCCATCGTTATCGGTGCCGGTGCGGCAGGAATGTTTTGTGCCGCTCAGGCAGGGCAGGCAGGATTGCGCGTGCTGTTACTGGATAACGGAAAAAAACCAGGCCGCAAGATCCTGATGTCTGGTGGTGGTCGCTGTAACTTTACCAACCTTTATGTTGAACCCGCGGCCTATCTCAGCCAAAACCCCCATTTTTGCAAATCCGCCCTCGCTCGTTATACCCAGTGGGACTTTATCGAACTGGTGGGTAAATACGGCATTGCCTGGCATGAGAAGACCCTCGGTCAGCTCTTTTGCGATGACTCCGCCGATCAAATCGTCAATATGCTGGTGGCGGAGTGTGAGAAGGGGAACGTCACCACGCGCCTGCGCAGTGAGGTGTTGAGCGTGTCGCGCGATAAAAGCGGTTATACGCTCGAGTTGAATGGTGAGACGGTGGGGACGCCAAAGCTGGTGATTGCGTCGGGTGGATTATCCATGCCGGGGCTGGGCGCTTCGCCGTTTGGCTATAAAATTGCTGAGCAGTTCGGGCTAAAGGTCCTGCCAACGCGGGCGGGGCTAGTGCCATTCACGCTACACAAGCCGATGCTCGACCAGTTCCAGGTGCTGTCCGGCGTGTCGGTGCCGTCGGTCATTACCGCTGAAGACGGCACGGTCTTTAAAGAAAACCTGCTCTTTACCCATCGCGGCCTCTCCGGCCCGGCGGTGCTGCAAATTTCCAGCTACTGGCAGGCGGGCGAGTTCGTCAGCATTAATCTGTTACCGGAGTGCGACCTCGAAAGCCTACTGAATGAGCAGCGCCAGGCGCATCCGAATCAAAGCCTTAAAAATACGCTCGCGATGCAGTTACCCAAACGTCTGGTGGAGTGTTTGCAGCAGCTTGGCCAAATTCCGGACGTGACCCTGAAACAACTCAATAGTCGCGAACAGGATGCCTTAATTGACACGCTCACGAACTGGCGCGTGCAACCTAACGGAACAGAAGGTTATCGTACTGCGGAGGTCACCCTGGGTGGGGTGGATACGCATGAGCTCTCCTCACGCACCATGGAAGCCCGCAATGTGCCTGGCCTCTATTTTATCGGTGAGGTTATGGATGTGACAGGTTGGTTAGGCGGTTACAACTTCCAGTGGGCATGGGCCAGCGCCTGGGCGTGTTCACAGGCACTGGTTGAAAGTCGTGCTTAGATATCGTCCAGCGTGTGATCGACCACGATCTCCAGCGTTTTGCGGACGACATCGCCGGTGACCACATCTTCTGTGTTCTCCAGCAGGTTAATAAGGCGCAAAATAATGGCCTTATTCGTAATCTGCCCTTCATAGGCGAGAATACTGCGAATCACGCCGCCAAGGATGGCTGCCTCTTCTGCGAGCATTTCACCTGCGTTTTTGAAATAGTCGGTAAGCGCACTATCCGGCAGATTTGCATATTGCTCTGTTGGGTCAAACATCGCTTGGCTCATTTATTCACGCCTTAAATTTAGGATTGATGCCGGGTGCCATCAGTGCTTTTTACTGCGCCCCTGACGTTGGCGATCGCCGAATAATGGATAAACATTATCTTCGGCCTCTTTTTTACGTATTACTTGCTTACCTTCTTCTTGCTCGCCCGCAGGGGTAATATGGCTATGACTGATCTCATCAATCAGGCGCGCCAGCATCTCAATGCGTTGTCGCTCTTGCTCGTTGCTCTTCATCGTCTGCAACCTGGCAATAAGGGACAACGTATTGATCGGGCCATTCTCATGGAGAAGAGACAGTACTGCTTCCCCAATCAGCTCATCGGTAAGCTGTTCAATATCACTACTCTTCATAACTGCATCTCTGATTGCCGCACCGTTCAGAAAGTGAAACGCGGCAGTGAGTTAATCCTCCGGTACAGTCGGCAGGCTTCCTGGAATGCCCGCCAGAATCAACTCAATTCACAGGTTAGTGCTGCGTTTTGTTTAGTCTGGGCCAAAGAGCAAGCCAATCAGCATCTGATAATGGTTCTCTTCTTCCGGTGTCGAAGCCTGGTCCAGTCGGCTCAAAAGTTTGGTGCAGAGTGATTTCCTGTTCAGATGTCGACCATCCTTAAGGATCTCCACTACAATTTGCCCAAGGGTTTCTTGCTGAATCGGCAGGTCTGCCTTGTTAAAATACTGGGCAATCGCATTCGCTGTATCCGGTAGGTAGCCGTTCTGCTGCATGGGTCACTCCTGTAAAACCAATTTTTTACTCTTAATAAAAAGAGACATCTAAGTTATACAACTATAGAAAAACTGTACATGAAAGTTGTACAAATTTAACCTTATTTTTGATCAAAAAATGCTAGTAGTTAATTTTCAAAGAGATAGATGTAAAGAATCAGGTGAAACCAGACGTTTCGGTCTACACTTTATGCGCAGTATTTAGAAGGTGATAAGTAAAGCCTCAGGGATTGCAGGATTTTTTGTCATTTCAACATCACTCAGTTGTATACCCGCCGTTGGTCACGATGGTTAAAAGACCCCCTGCGTATGCCCTCGTTATTGTGGCGATTACAACGCTTTCTTTCGGAAAGTTCATGCTTACAACAATCATTTACCGTAGTCATATCTGCGAGAATGTCCCTTTCTCGGTGCTCGAGGATATGGTTTCAACGGCCAATAATAAGAACTGGCACGTTGATGTCACCGGCATTTTGCTGTTCAACGGCACTCACTTTTTCCAGTTACTGGAAGGGCCTGAAGAGAAGGTTTCAACCATTTACCAGCATATTTGTCGGGATAAACGGCATTACAATCTTGTTGAGCTACTGCGTGACTATGCGCCATCACGTCGATTTGGTAAGTGCGGTATGGAACTCTTCGATTTACGCGAGTATGACCGCGAAGAGGTCCTGCAAAGCGTGCTCGATAAGGGCACCTCAAAATACCAGCTGACCTATGAAGATCGCGCCCTGCAGTTCTTCCGCACCTTTGTCGAAGATCTCGAGAAAGAGAACTACTTCGAAATCCCTCCGGGGGATTCGTGGGAATTTCTTCCTGACGAACAGCCCGCCTCCACGAAAACAGTCAGTTCCGATCGCGAAGCGGGCTGCCATTTCGCCTTTCAACCGATTATCGATCCGTTCGCACGCGAGGTGGTTTCGCTGGAAGCCCTGCTGCGTACCCCTGAAGGTGATTCACCTCAGGCCTGGTTTGACGAGCTGAAGGGTGACGACATTTATGAAGCCGATTTGCGCAGCAAGAAGGTGGCGTTTGCCATGGCAGCCGCACTGGAGCTGGGCGAACAGACCTTATCTGTTAACTTACTGCCGATGACGTTGGTGAAAGTACCCGGTGCGGTAAATTTCCTCCTTGAAGAGATCAAAGCCAATGGCCTGGTGCCCGAGCAGGTGATTGTCGAGTTTACAGAAAGTGAGGTTATCTCCCGTTTAGATGAGTTCACCGAAGGCGTCAAACTGCTCAAAGGTGCGGGTTTCCGCGTGGCGATCGATCACTTCGGCGCCGGTTTTGCAGGACTGCTTCTGCTGGCGCAATTTCAGCCGGAGCGAATCAAAATTAACCGCGACCTTATAAAAGATGTACATAAGAGCGGACCACGGCAAGCCATTGTACAAGCCATTATCAAATGCTGCATTTCGCTGGAAATCATGGTCTCCGCCGTGGGGGTAGAGCAGGCGGAAGAGTGGATGTGGCTGGAGTCTGCCGGTATCTCTCAGTTCCAGGGCTATCTCTTTGCACGTCCCGAACTTGGGGCTATTCCGGTCGTAAAGTGGCCGGAAAAAACGGCCTGATTCAGGTTTAATCTTCCCCATTTACTGTTGATTCAACCCATACTATCCAAAGAGAGATCTTTGATGGTATGGGTGTGTTTTCTCACCCTTAATTGAAATTCGGGTTCTGAATTTTGATCAATTCAGGTTATGCTTTAGCACCTGCTGTTCCATAGTTGTACAGCATAAAATGAATTGTACAACCTGTCCGTATTAGCTAGTTTAGATATACATGTATCGGGTTTAAGTACGAGGGAACTAATGACCTTTTACAGTATTGGCGATGTGGCCGAACGATGTGGAATTAACCCTGTCACACTGCGTGCCTGGCAGCGGCGCTATGGCTTGCTTAAACCTCAGCGAAGCGAGGGTGGGCACCGACAGTTTGATGAAGAAGATATTCAACGCATCGAGAATATTAAACGTTGGATCGAAAGCGGCGTGCCTGTTGGTAAAGTTAAGGCGCTGCTGGAAGAAAACAAAGTGGATTCGCATGAAGGTTGGGAATCACTCCAGGAAGCGCTGATGGCCTCGCTCCGTCATGTCCGCCCCGCCAAACTCCGCGCTACCGTTGCTACCTTCTGCCGTGAACATCCGATTGATGCGCTTATCGACCATGTTTTTGTGCCAGTGCGTCAGCGACTCTCATTGGATCAAAATACAGCCCGCGCCATGTGCAGTCTTCTGGACGGTATTTTAATCGATCATGCCATTCTGGCATTGACCCGTGCGCGTAAGAAGTTAGGTAAAGAGGCCCTGCTGATCGGCTGGAGCATTGACGATCGCACACGCTTGTGGCTGGAAGCATGGCGTTTATCGCAACATGGCTGGAATATCGACGTGTTAGCCGAACCCCTCGACTCACCACGACCCGAACTTTTCCCTGGCCAGCAAATTTTTGTCTGGGCAGATAAAACGCTGTCGCGTCATCAACAAGAGCAGCTTATGCACTGGCAAAAACAGGGATTCGCCATTACTCACCATGAGACCGCGCTCTGATTAATTATTCTTTGTTAAATCAATACACTACCAATCAAATATTCAGGGGGTTATTTTCCCCCTCGACATCATTTTTTCGCGTAATAATTTAATTATTTTCTCTTAAAATTTAGCATTGGGTCATTTATTATCCCCACGTCGATTAACCGCCTCGCTCTAGGAATCCCCTGAATATCTATTAACACATTCAGGTGGGGCTATAATATAGTTATGAATCATTGATTACATGAATGTTTAAAACAGGACACTTGATATTTAACCAAGGTAAATACAGGAGGTGACATTAATGTACAATGAAGAAAGTATTAAATCAGGATATGTTGCTATTGGTGATGCTGTACTGGGTCAGCTTCATAGTAATGAAGAAATATCCCTGGGCTCACTTATCGCTGTATTAGAAAAGCAGGCCATGGAGGTGAAAAATGAAACTTTACGTAAGCAAATTCTGCAAGGGCAATCGCTGTTAAGCGAGTCGGCCAACTCAATTCATTAGTCTACTCAACGGTAGTTAATGTCACGATAGCCTTGCCGTCATGATGGCGTAAAGGCCTCAACAATACTTTCGGCGATGCTTTATAGCTGGCTGAATGCCCATGCATATTCATAAACAACATGATTTTTATTAAGTGTCCGATACGCAGTAATATTATCCTAATCGAGAGGAGAAATTAATTTTACTATGGTAAAACAAACCGATAATGAAGGTTTGACAAAAGAAGAATTAATCCGCGAAGTAATCGGCATTGCGACAACGCAACTTATTAAAAAAGGTCTGCCGGTGACCACACGCAGTCTCATCCAAATTCTTATTCAGGAAGAAGAGGAGACCGACGTGCTAGCGCGTAAGTCGATTTATCAGGCTGCACGTAGACGCGTATTAGAGAAAATGCAGTAATTGCTTACATTAACGATGTTTAGACCTGCATTATACGTTTCAACCATGAGGAGGATACGATGAAAACCACCGAAAGGTTATCCGACGTGCTTATATGCGAGGCAACAGCTCAGTTACTGCAATCGCAGGCAAAAATAACCTATGCCAATCTGATACGGACGTTAAGAACGGAACGCACGATGACGGATGATAATTACCGACGTTTACACTATACAATGGCCATAGGTGAAGTTCGGGCATATGAGCTTTTGTATAAGCGTGGCCCTTCACATTCCGGGATAACACGTTTGAGTGAGTAACGGTAATCCCTGGAGGCAGAAACCTGCCCCCAGGGCTGATTATGTCTGACATCCTCAAAAAAACATTCTCTGAAACCTGCCTTCCGCCGTGCCAATTTACCTGACTGCACTCACCTTCTATGTTGAGATATTCTTTCATTTAACGCCTGCAGGTGCCACAATGCGAGGCGCGCATTTTTACGCTGCGCTGTCATAGAGATATTTTCCTGAACCTAATGAAAAGGTTAAATATGAGTGACTCACGAAGTGACGGCCGGGATAAGATCGTAATGCCACCAGGCGGTGAAATGCTTTGTATTGAGCAGACGATTGGCGCTATCGTTGTCCAGATGATCCGGGAAGGACAAAGTATTACTCGTCAGAGCCTTTGTGTCGCGGTGGCGGCCTGTATCGGGGAAAATACGCCTGAGGTCATTGAAGCGCATTATGCGGACATATTGCGCCTGCTCCTGACCCGAAAGCCTGATTAGCCCTGCACAATGTTCTCTGACATTCCAGCAGGATGGAAATTGAGGGAGGCAACATGTACAAAAATGTAAAAGAGAGCCTGGTTGAAATCGTCATTGGTGATGCCATTCTTGAACTGCTTGAAGCCGATGCTCCCATTTCTCATGAGGCATTGCTGGGCCTGTTAATCCGGCATCTTGAAACAGAAAGGCGAGAAACGAGGCTGGAAGCCCTTTCAGCGGCGATAGAAGAAATTCGCAGTAGTCACTCCCTGTCGCTCGGCAAAAGAAAAGCCTCGACGCAATGGAAGGGGAGTAAGAACAGAAATTCTGAAAATATACTGCAATACCTGAACAGCGATCCGCCTGGCCGGGGCGATAAAAAACACTGAATGCTTAGCCAGGGAAACAACACAACACCGTCTTAGGGTTACAAATCATCAGGGGTCGTTCTGACCACCATCTCCAGTGCGCTACTGTATAACGCCGATCGTTGTGGATCGCGCTCATTCTCCAGATGACGAATGATCGCCAGAATGACATCTTTGTTGCTGACAGGAAAATTGAGAGCGCTTAGCTCATCTTTCACCGATTTAATAAAAGCGATTTCGGCACTGTACACCGGCATACGTATCGTCTGAGTTGGGTTCAAAAACTCAATTCTCGGACTCATAGTCATCACATCCCCTCCTGAAGTTTACTGCGCCAGTACATCAGAAAATTCTCCTTTATCAACTAACCGTAGCGTAGTTTTTGTTTTATGCACAGTAAGCGTAACGATTTAACTAACATTCATGAAAAAAGAGGTCAAAAGGGTGGCGCAGCCCTTCAGCTATTGCGGCTATTTCACTGCCCCTGGGCGTGTAATGTGTAGTTTGCTCACTTCCCGAAAGAAAAATCTGCCATAGGGTTGAATGTAATATTTCGCCACGTCGCTATCGTGGATGTGCTTAATCATACGGATTAAAGCGAATTGAATTTTATGGGAAATTTTTAATACATATTCCTTAGGCTATTTTTATCTATACTTATGCTTTTTCGGGCGCTATTCCAGACAGCGTGATATCCGCTTAAAAACATGAAATAAATTAATATATATATCATGTAGCCTCTGCGGACAAAGCCACGCCTTATGCGTGTTAATAAAATGTAAAATCATCTATATAGGTAACGTGAATGTCTTTCATGTGAAAATATATTTTTATTATATTGATAATAAAAGATAACAATAATGAAAATAATCAACGAATTATCCTGTTGCTTTAAGATGAATTTTCATGATTTTTCGCCAGGTTAGTCTCTGTTGACCATAAGTAAAATAGCTTGTAGCGATCATTGAAATAATCTAGATAGGCAAAACCTATCAAATTATAAATATTGATCATTTAAAACAATTTTTAAAGATGCCGAATAAATGATTAGAATGTGTAATGTATGGGGGATAACGATGCATTCTTGAAAGGTCAATGGAACGATAAATAAATGGAAACGAGAATTTTCGAATTCAATAATAAAAAGTTTCATATGACCGCGGCGTTTCAGCCGATAGTAAGTTTGCGTGAACAAAAGATTGACCAGTACGAAGCCCTTGCCAGATTTAGTAACGAAGAGGGAATTGCAGTATCCACACAAAAAATTATCGATAGTGCAGAGAAGTCAGGTTCAGTAAATATAATAACAGACTTTATTTTTAAACTAGTTTGTAGTTTGATTGCAAAAAAAAGAAATTTAAAAGTGTCATTTAATTTTTCTCATGCTTTACTCAATGACACGAATTATCCTGAAAAATTTTATCTTGAATGCGCCACCCAGGGCGTCGATCCAAAAAATATTGAAATTGAAATCAGTGAGAAAGTCACGAAAGATCAGCTTCTTCAGTGTGAGCGATTTTTAAAAAAAGCAAAAGAGTTTGGTTTTTCTGTTTCGCTTGATGACTTTGGCGCTGGAAATATCCAGCTTGATAGTTTGGGTCTTTTTCATTTCGATACGATTAAAATAGACCGATCCATTGTTGATGGCATTGGTCATGATGAAGCAAAACGGAGATCTCTCCACCATATTCTCACGAATATTCTCCAGCTTGATGTCAAAATTATTTGCGAAGGAGTAGAAAAGAAAGCCGATCTTAACTTACTTAAAAAGTACAATAATATTGGCGTACAGGGTTACATCTTCTATTACCCCTTAACCATCAGACAGCTGAAGCTACTTGAAGCGTTCTAGCCCTTAACGCGGGCCGGTGCGCTTTCGTCTGCTTCAGCACCTTCTTTCTTCCAGACTACAGAAAATGGTGTATTATACGTTTCATACATAAAACGTATATGGTGACACCATGGGTATTGTCAAAATCTCCGATCTGATGCATGAAAACCTGCGTCTGGCCAGCAACGCGCTGAGCCGCTCAATCAATGCGCAGGCGGAACACTGGCTTAAAGTTGGCATGCTGGCAGAGCTTTATCCGCATCTGACTCACCAACAACTAACCCGATTGCTGATACAGGCAGAACTCAACGGTGGCGTCGACATGACCAGGCTGGTAGACGGCGAATCCCTTTCCCTGGCGATGGAGCAGGAAGCACAGTGAGCAAGGTAAAAATTCATACTCAACAAGAGGTTGAGATGGCACGCGCTGCCGGACACATGGCCGCAAAGGTGCTGGAAATGATCAAGCATCATGTCCGCGCAGGTATCACAACGGATGAACTCGACCGGCTCTGCCACGACTACATTCGCGATGAGCTCAAGGTTATTCCGGCTAATATTGGCTACAACGGCTATACCCGTACCGTCTGTACCTCAGTGAACCATGTGGTTTGCCACGGTATTCCGTCTGCCAAGGTCCTGAAAAAGGGCGATATCGTTAATATCGATGTCGCAATCATCAAAGACGGTTGGTACGGCGACACCAGTCGCATGTATGTGGTTGGTGAACCTTCCGTGCGTGCAAACCGCCTGATTAAAGTCACGTACGATTCGATGGTGGCAGGCATCAAAGCGGTTAAACCGGGTGCGACGCTGGGTGACGTAGGCGCGGCCATTCAGCAGGTTGCTGAATCTGCCGGGTTCTCGGTGGTGAAAGAGTACTGCGGGCATGGCGTCGGCCGGATTTATCATGATGAACCGCAGGTGTTGCACTACGGCAAGCCGGGCACCGGCCTGGTGCTGAAAGAAGGGATGATCTTTACCATCGAGCCGATGATTAATGCCGGTAAAGCTGCAACCAGCGTGCTCTCCGATGGCTGGACGGTGGTCACTAAAGACCGCTCGCTCTCCGCGCAGTGGGAACATATGGTTGCCGTTACCCGCACCGGGTACGATCTTCTCACCCCCTGGCCGGATCCATCGGACGACTATCCGGGTCTCTGAGTCCCCTTTTCGATCGGGCAGATCCTCTCTTACGCGATCTGCCCGTTTCCACAATGCCGTCTTCATTTTACGTCGAGGCCAGCCCGGCAATATCCAGCGCGCTCAGTGCATTGAGCAATGCATCCACTTTAGGCAGAAGCTGTTTGCGTCGCGGCCAGATAAGCGTTAACGGCAGGCCATCCGGTTGTCGTTCAGGCAACACAATCTCCAGTTCACCCCTGGCAAGCTGGTCACGGATAAGCCAGGTGGGGCTTTGTGCCACGCCAAGTCCGGCACAGACCGCCTGCACCTGGGCGTCCACATCTCCCAGCGCCATACGAAACGGCACCGTGCGCCAGTGCAGATGATTATCTTCCGTGATAAACAGCCAGGGTTTTACCGAGCCATCAACCCGCTCATACAGAATGGCCCGATGTTGCAACAACTCCTCCACCGTTTGCGGCCTGCCGTGGGCATCGAGATAAGCAGGCGCGGCGCAGAAGACCATTTTCTCACGCCCCAGGTGCTTGCAGCCCAGCGAGGCGGGCAGCGTCCCGCCGCCGCCAATCCGTACGGCGACGTCAATACCTTCTTCAAACAGATCCAGAAAGCGGTCCGAGAAGGTCAGGCTCAGTTCCAGCTCCGGGTTTTGCTGACAGAAGGGGATGAGCAGTGGCATGACGCTCAATCGGCCATACGTGTTCGGTACTGCCAGACGCAAACGCCCGGAGGGGATGATGCGTTGTGCCGCCAGCACCGATTCGGCCTCAGCCAGCTCTTCCATAATGCGGATACAGGTCTGGTAATAGGCCGTTCCGGCGTCGGTGAGTTGCAGGCTTCGGGTGGTGCGTTCGAGCAGGCGTGAGCCCAGCCGGGCTTCCAACCGACTGACGCTTTTGCTGATGGCGGAGCCGGTAACATGCAGGCGTGCGGCGGCGGCGGTAAAACTGCCGCTTTCAACGCTAGCCACAAAGGGGACGATATCTTTCAGGCGCTGGTCGTGCATCGATTAATGAACTCAGGTTAAGAATGATGTGAATTAATGCCAGAGATAAGAATTAAATTCTCTATTAGTCTAATCATTAACCTGATTAAGGAGAAACCGGAATGCAGAAACAAGCACTCATAGTCGGCATCAGCGGCGTAATTGGTCGTGCGCTGGCAGAAAAACTGAAAACAGAAGGCTGGAACGTGTCGGGTCTTTCGCGTGGACGCGGTGCGGTGCCAGAAGGGTGCACCAGCCTGGTGGCAGATTTGACCGATGCTGAGGCCGTCAAGTCGGCGCTGGCGTCAACCAAACCGGATGCCCTGTTCTTTAGCGTCTGGGCGCGCCAGGAAAATGAGAAAGAGAACATTCGCGTCAACGGCATGATGGTAAAAAACGTCATCGAGGCGCTGGGTGAACGTCTTTCCGGTGCGCATGTGGCACTGGTGACCGGTTTAAAACATTACCTTGGCCCCTTCGAAGCTTATGGTAAAGGTGCGGTGCCGGTGACCCCCTTCCGTGAGGAGCAGGGCCGCCAGCCTGTCGATAATTTCTATTACGCGCAGGAAGATGAGATCTTCGCTGGCGCCGAAAAATACGACTACCGCTGGAGCGTGCATCGTCCGCACTCCATTATTGGTTACGCGGTCGGTAATGCCATGAACATGGGGCTGACGCTGGCGGTCTACGCTACATTGTGCCGTGAGAAAGGCTGGCCGTTTATCTTCCCCGGATCCATCGAGCAGTGGAATGGCGTCACCGACGTGACCGATGCAGGCCTGCTGGCGGAGCAACTGATCTGGGCTACATCCAGCCCGAACGCCGCTAACGAAGATTTTAATGCGGTCAACGGTGATGTGTTCCGCTGGAACTGGTTGTGGCCGCGTCTCGCCGCTTACTTCGGTATTGAATCCGCCGGATTTAGCGGAACACCGATGCCGCTGGAAGGGCGTATGCAAGAGGCGCAGGCGGCCTGGCAGGAAATAGCCGGTCGTTATCAACTGAAAGAGACGGATGTGAACCGGCTGGCCTCATGGTGGCACACCGATGCCGACCTCGGTCGCCCGATGGAGGCATTTACTGACATGAGCAAAAGCCGCAAGGCGGGTTTCACCGGCTATCGCAGCACGCTCGACGCGTTCACTCAGCTCTTTGATCAACTGAAAGCGGAAAACATCATTCCGCGTTAAGAGAGAAAATAGCAACCGAAACGACGCAACAAGGTGCTAGCTTTAAAGAGCTATCACCTTTGCGGTCCCACTTTTGTTGCTATGGAGCTGAGATGTTCTTTCTCTGGACGCTGTTACCGGCGCTGTACATTGCTTTTCGTTTTATCTGGCGGCTCTCGCTGCCCGTCGTCCCGAAGCTACTCTTTACCCTGCTGGTCGTGCTGATTTGCCAGTTCCATTTTATCAGCAGGATGCTGTGGGGAAGCATGTTCTCCCCCGAATGGCCACGCCCGGCAATGATTGCCATCGGGACGCTGTTTGGTGCCACAGTACTCTTTGCCAGCTTACTGCTGCTGCGCGATCTTGCCGCGCTGCTTGTTCGGCTGGTTACCCGTAAACGTCTGCCTTTTCTGCCCGTTGCCCTGACGCTGCTGGTGAGCTCAATCGCGCTCTCAGGCTTTGGCGTCTGGCAGGCGATTCAGGTGCCAGAGGTGCGGACCGTTAACGTCAACATTGCCGGGTTATCTCCCTCATTTGAAGGCTACCGGGTGGTGCAACTTGCCGACATACACGCCACCCGCCTGCTGCCGCGTGAATGGGTTGAGCAGATTGTCGCAAAAACCAATGCGCTTAAACCTGACCTGATTGCCCTTACCGGGGATATGTCAGACGGCACCCTGAAGGTTCGCTACAGCGATGTCGAACCGCTCGCCCATTTGCGCGCGGCTGACGGGGTGTATGCCATCACCGGCAACCATGAGTATTACTTTGACTATCACGAATGGATTCCTGCCTGGCAGCAGTTGGGCATCCCGTTCCTGATGAACAGCCATGTGCGTATTTCCAGGGGAGAGGAGTCACTGGTGCTGGCGGGCGTGACGGATAAAATTGCCAAACGCTTTGGTTTTGAGGCCCCTGACCTTGCCCGTGCACTGAAAGGCACCACGCCAAATGACACCGTTATCCTGCTCGACCACCGTCCTGATACGGCGGTGAAAAACGCGCAGTCTGGCGTTAAACTCCAGCTTTCCGGGCACACCCACGGCGGCATGGTGCGTGGGCTCGATCAGGCGGTGAAAGCCGTGAACGGTGGATTTGTTTCCGGTCGTTATCAGGTGGGCAACATGACGCTTTACGTGAGCAATGGCGCAGGGCTCTGGAGCGGTTTCCCGCTGCGTCTTGGCCGACCCTCTGAAATCACGGAGTTTATTTTGCACGTGGAAAAGCAATAAGTCGTTAAACGCCGCCGCAGAACGCGGCGGCGGCAGGGCTATTTCAAACGCTGTTTAATTTTTTCCACCATGGCGTGAGTGGAAATGCCGTAGCGGTCGTGCAGCGTTGGCAACGCGCCAGCCAGCAGGAATTCGTCCGGCAGGGCGACCACGTCAAAGTCGCAGCGCACGCCTTTGCGCATCAGCAGGGCGGCCACGGCCTCGCTCAACCCGCCAACACAGGTGTGGTTCTCGGCGGTTATCACCAGGCGACCCGGTTTTGCCGCCTGCGCCAGAATGGTCTCTTCATCCAACGGCTTGATGGTGGGCACGTGTAACACTGCCACGCTCACATTGTCTTCGCGCAGCTTCTGTGCGGTTTCCAGCGCGCGCATGGTCATGATGCCCGACGAGATGATCAGCACCTCGTTACCCTCTTCCAGCAGCTTCGCTTTCCCCAGTTCAAAGGTGTAGTCGTACTTATCCAGCACCAGTGGCACTTTGCCGCGCAGCAAACGCATATAGACCGGCCCATTGTGATCAGCGATAGCACGCACCGCCTGGTCCGTATCCAGTGCATCGCAGGGATCAACGATAGTCAGCCCTGGGATACCGCGCATAATCGCCAGATCCTCCGTCGCCTGATGGCTTGGCCCATAGCCGGTGGTCAGCCCTGGCAGAGCCGCGCACACTTTCACGTTCAGGTGCTCTTCAGCAATCACCTGATGGATAAAATCATAGGCACGACGGGTGGCAAAGGCGGCGTAGGTCGTCACAAAAGGAGTGAAACCCTCTTTTGCCATTCCGCCTGCCGCTCCCATCAGCAACTGTTCTGCCATCCCCATCTGGAAGAAACGCTCCGGGAACGCCTGGGCAAAAATATGCAAATCGGTGTATTTCGACAGGTCTGCCGTCATTCCTACGATATCCGGGCGCTCAGCCGCCAGTTTTGACAGGGCCACACCAAAAGGCGCGGGAATCGTGGCCTGGCCTTCATCGGCAATCGACGCAATCATCGCCGAGGTTTTTAAACGGGTTTTGCCCGCAGTGGTCTGGCTCATTACAGCACTCCTTCCGGTTTGTTGGCATCCAGAACGGCGATGGCCTTTTGCCATTCGTCGGCATCAACGCGGATAAAATGGTTTTTATCGCGGGTTTCCAGGAACGGCACCCCTTTACCCATCAGCGTGTCGCAAAGGATGACGCGCGGTTGGTTTTCCGGGTAGCTTTTGGCATTCTCAAAAGCCCTGATGACGGCAGGCAGATCATTGCCGTCCACGCGCTGAACGTACCAGCCGAAAGAGGCCCACTTCTCATGCAGTGGCTCAAAGCCGAGAATTTTACGTGAGTCGCCATCGGCCTGTTGTTTGTTAACGTCCACCACGTTGATAAGGTTCGTCAGACCATAGTGGGCGGCCGACATTGCCGCTTCCCAGGTTGAGCCTTCATCCAGCTCGCCGTCCGACATGGAGTTAATTACCAGCGCCGGGTTTTTCTTCTGCCGCAGGCCGAGGGCCATGCCCACGGCGATGCTCAGCCCCTGACCCAGCGAGCCGCCGGACATTTCCATCCCTGGCGTGTAGGTTGCCATCCCGGACATTGGCAGGCGGCTGTCATCAGAACCATAGGTCTCCAGCTCTTCCTCAGGGATAATGCCGGCTTCAATGAACGCCGCGTAACAGGCAATCGCGTAATGGCCGTGCGAAAGCAGGAAGCGGTCACGCTCCTCCCACTCCGACTCGTGCGGGCGGAGATTCATAATGTGCGCAAAAGCGGTGCCGAGTACGTCGGCGTAGCCCAGCGCCTGGCCAATATAGCCCTGGCCCTGAACCTCACCCATGCGCAGGGCGTAGCGGCGGATGCGCCATGCGGCGGCGGCAACCTTCTGAATATCGTTATTCGTCATGATGCTCTCCCTTAGTGAATTAACATCCCGCCGTTAACATCCAGCGTGATACCCGTTGAGTAAGAGGAGAGGTCACTGCCGAGGAACAGTGCCGCACGGGCAATATCCACCGCGTCACCGAGGCGGTTCATCGGGATGCCTGCAAGAATGTTTTCGCGCATCTGGTCGGTCAGTTTCCCGGCGGTGATATCGGTCTGAATCAGCCCAGGGGTAATGGCGTTGACGCGGATGTTGTCCGGGCCAAGCTCGCGGGCCATCGCACGGGTCAGGCCAAGGACACCGGCTTTTGCGGCGCTGTAATGAGGACCGCCAAAGATGCCGCCACCGCGCTGGGCAGAAACGGAAGAGATGCAGACGATGCTGCCGGATTGTTGTGCACGCAGGGTTGGGATAACGGCCTGAGACATAATCAGCGTGCCGCGCAGACTCACATCCAGTACGGCGTCATAATTTTCGCGTTTAATGTCCATCAATTTAATAGGCTGGGTGATCCCGGCATTATTGACCAGCACATCGATACGGCCATATTTTGCGATCACCTGTTCAATCGCCGCCTGTACCTGAATTTCATCGGCCACGTTGGCAGCAAGACCAATATGTTCGCTACCCAGCATTGCTGCGGCGGACTGGCTGGCCTCTTTATTTAAATCAATAATGGCCACTTTTGCGCCGTTCTCAGCGAATAATTTCGCCGTGGCAAAACCTAAACCGCGTGGGGAGGCCGCGCCAGTAATAATGGCGACTTTGTCTTTTAACAACATAATTTACTCCATTACATTAAATGAGGTGTTGGTTAATAAATATTATTGCGCTTCATCAAGTGTGAGAATAATGAGCAAGCCAATGGCGGCGCAGGCGCCAAAATAGGTAAATACAGAATTAAAACTGTTAGTGGTATCTAATAAATACCCGGCGACCATCGGGGAGACAAAACCGCCCAGATTTCCGCCGCTGTTAATAATGGATGACGCAATGGGGTAGGTTTTACTGTCTGAAACCGCCATGCCGTAGGCCGTAAACGCAGGCCAGCCAATATTGAGGCACAGACCGACGAAGAAAAGTCCTGTGCAGACCGCGAGGGTGCTTTGCGGAATATTCAACATAATCACCATCATAATGACCGTCGAAATGGCGGTGAAAATCATGGTTGGTTTACGACGACGCCCTAATAATTTGTCGGAGATAAATCCGCCGCCAATTGCCCCCACAAATCCGCCAATGCATGGCATGCTGGCGACCAGCCCCATACGCATAAAATCAAAGCCTTTTTCCTTCACCAGATAGAGCGGGATCCAGGTCAATAAGCCATATAACACACTGACCATCATGAAATAGGCCAGGCAGTCACCGAGAATGTTTTTAGAGGTGAATAACCCTTTTACAGTGGCAATCGGTGCCAGTTTTTTGACGCGGATAAATTTGTCAAGGGTGGCAAACCGGGAATGCATTTCAATATTTTGCCGCACTTGTTGCTGCTCATTAGTATCCGCGTTAATCACCGCCAGCTCGGCTTCAGAGACAAATCCGCTGTCAGCCGGGCGGGATTTAACAAACAGATACCAGACTATCGCAATAAAAATGCCGGGAATGGCAAAGGAGTAGAACACCCAGCGCCAGCCCCAGGTGACCGCAATCCATACGGCAAGCGGCGGCACGATAATGGGGGCGAACATGGTTGCAGCAATGTACACTCCTGTCGCGGTCGCTTTTTCCTTCGCCGGGAACCAGTTATTAATGGTAGAGGCGAGGCCGACCGGGCAGGGGCCTTCGCTCAATCCCAGCCCCAGGCGCACTAACTTCAGGCCAAAGACGGAACTGACGGTTCCCATCAGCCAGGTAAAGGCGGAAAAGCCGAAGATCGACAGGGCTACCACCCCGCGCGTACCCCGCTTCGCAATGAAGAAACCGGCGGGGATCTGACTGACTGCGTAGCCGAGGAAGAACATACTGGCAATCGCCCCGGCTTCGAAGTTGTTGATATGAAACTCTTCGATAATAAACGGAAGAACGGCACCGATATTCGTACGATCGGCGTAGTTAATCGCATATACCGCGAATATAATCGCCAGTACCAAAAAACGATAGTGAGTTTTCTTGGTGCCGGTACAGACATGACTATCTATACGGGACATAGGGTTTCCTCTTATTTTTTTTATCTTAGGGGTACGTTCCGGACTCAACGTTCACGGTTATTTTCAGCCCTGCGAATGAAAAAAATCAATTCGCAAAAATGCCGGTCATGAAAAAAATCTCAATTAATTATGAACAAAATTTGATTCGTGTTTTT
>DFPL01000180.1 GCA_002377245.1 Enterobacteriaceae bacterium UBA3516 | reverse complement strand
GCAGTGTTATCGCTGCAAAACGTAATACCACAGGGGAGTCCTCAGCTCCCCCTGCGGGGAGCTATTACGTTTTTACGCCAGGTAAAACACTTCGTTAAGCTCTGCGCTCACCGGGCTGTTGTCCGGGTTGGAGGGCATCACATCACTCATGTGTTTCCACCAGCGCTGGCAGACGTCGGTGTTGGCCACCGCGTTCCAGCGCTCTTCGGACTCAATTTCCACCGTCGCGAACAGCAGATTACGGGCTTTATCGAGATAAATGGCGTAATGGTGCGCGCCATGCGCTTTCAGCACCGCTTCCAGCTCGGGCCAGATGGGGTTATGGCGACGTTCATACTCTTCGTGTGCATTGGGGTTCACCTGCATCACAAAGGCTTTGCGGATCATAGTGCCTCCAGGTAGAGCTCGCGAACTTCGTCACGGCTGGCGGTGCGCGGGTTGCACGGTGCGCAGGGGTCCGCCAGCGCTTTGTCCAGCCAGCCTTCGATATCTTCTTTGGTGACGCCCAGCTTACTGAACCCAGAAGGAATGCCCACGCGCGCGCTGAGATCGCGAATCGCCTGAATCGCCGCCATGCTCGCCGCTTCGTCGCTCATCCCTTTAGTATCGACACCCATCGCCTGCGCCACGCGGGCAAAGCGGGCAACGGCATTCGGACGGTTAAAGTTTTCGATGATTGGCAGCAGGATGGCATTGCAGACGCCGTGCGGCAGGTTGTGCGTTGCGCCCGGCTGGTGGGCGAGGGCGTGAACCAGGCCCAGACCCGCGCTGTTAAACGCCATGCCCGCCAGGTACTGACCAAAGGCCATCTGCTCACGCGCTTCAATGTTATGACCGTCGTCGACGGCTTCAGGCAGCCACAGGTTGATCAGGCGAATGGCTTCCAGCGCGTTGGCATCGGTCAGCGGATGCGCGCCCACGGAAACATACGCTTCTACCGCGTGGGTGAGGGCATCCATCCCGGTTGCGGCGGTGACGGACGCCGGGATATCCAGCATCACGCTGGCATCGTCAACGGCAATATCCGGGATGATGTTCGGGTCGATGATGACCTCTTTCACCTGGCGAGCAGAGTCGATGATGACTGCGTTGCTGGTCATCTCGGCAGCGGTTCCGGCGGTGGTGTTGATGGCGACCAACGGCACGCCCGCATTTGTCACTTTGCCCACGCCGGAATATGCAGTAGAGGGGCCAGGGTTAGCGGTGAGGATTTTTACCGCTTTGGCAGTGTCGATCGGGCTGCCGCCGCCGAAAGCGATCACGTAATCGCAATCTGCAGCTTTGTACGCCGCATAGCCTTTTTGCACCAGCTCTTCGGTCGGATTAGGGAAGACGTCATCAAACAGGTGATAAGACATCTGATGTTCGTCGAGGGCAGCGAAAAGGCTGTCCAGCAGGCCGAGTTTGACCAGTTGGGCGTCGGTCACAATCAGCGCTTTACCCCACTGTTTGTTGGCGACCAGCTTGACCATATCACCGATAGCACCTGCGCCATGCAGGCTGATTTTGGGAAGGGCTAACATAAAGCTCATCATATTCTCCTTAACATTGATTTTGGGAAATCCAGTTCCCCTCACCCTAACCCTCTCCCCAAAGGGGCGAGGGGACTGTCCGGTGCGGCCCCGTGCTCGGGAGCCAAACAACGGCTCAGCGCGGTTTTGACCCTCTCTCCAAAGGGGCGAGGGGACTGTCCGGTGCGGTCCCGTGCTCGGGAGCCAAACAACGGCTCAGCGCGGTTTTCACCCTCTCCCCTTTGGGGAGAGGGCAGGGGTGAGGGGCAAATTAAAGGCGCCTGCGCTGCATGATCCGGCGGTAGATAATCGGCAGTGAAATCACCACGATCAGCATCGCGCCGACGATAATCGACATCACAATGCCCGGCACGTTGAGCAGGCTCAGGCCAAAGGTCACCAGCCCCATCAGGAAGGCGGCAATCACCACGCCCACCATGCTGCCGGACCCGCCGAGGATATTGACCCCACCCAGCACCGCCATCGTTACTACCGCCAGTTCCCAGCCCATCGCAATCGTCGGGCGGGTACTGCCCAGGCGCGAGGTCAGCAATACCGACGCCAGGCCCGCCATTAACCCCACCAGGGCAAACAGGATCAGGTTGTGGCGCTTCACATTGATGCCGGAGTACCACGCGCCCGTTGGGTTGTTGCCGATGGCGTAAGTGCGGCGACCGAAGTTGGTACGATGCAGCAGGAAGGCGAATACGACGGCGAGAACAATAAACAGTGCACACTCAAACGACAGTGCCCCAAAGACATAGCCCTGACCGAACCAGGCAAAGCTGTCCGGGTAAGCGTTAAGCGCCTGATCGCCGAGCAGGATGTAGGTGATGCCACGGTACAGGCTCATGGTGCCGATGGTGATGACGATGGACGAGAGGTTAAAGCGCGTCACCAGCAGGCCATTGAACAACCCGCACAGCAGACCCACACCCAAGCCGACGCAGACCAGCAGCGGCGTGTCCAGGCCCGCCGCGGCGCAGAAGCCCATCACCGTGGAACTCAGCGCGATGGTGGACGCCACCGACAGGTCAATTTCACGGGCAATAATCAGCATCGCCATCGGCAGCACGATGATCGCCTTTTCCGTGAAGTTGAAGGTGGCGTCAGAAAGGTTCCAGATATTCAGGAAATAGGGCGAGGCCAGCGAGTTGGCTATGAACACGGCCAGCGTCACCGCCAGTAAAAAGCCTTCCCAGCAGAGCACGCGCTGCCAGAAGGGGGTTGCGGTGGGAACCTTGTTCACCGCATTGGACGTCAGCATTTTGGTCATGATTTCACCGCCACTTTCTGTCGCGCCAGGGCCGCATCGCGCAGGATAAGACGCCCTTTGCGTTTGTTGCCACGTTCATTCAGCAGAACCGCAATGACAATCACCGTGCCGGAGATCGCCATCTGCCAGAAGGGGGAAACACCGATGACGGGCAGCGCGTTGTTGATGACGCCGAGGAACAGCGCACCCAATAAACAACCCAGCACCCGGCCTGTTCCGCCCATGGTACTGATGCCGCCAATCACACAGGCTGCCACGACCTGCAGTTCAAAACCGTTAGCCACGTCGACATACGCCACGGCGAAGCGGGAAATCCACAGGTAACCGCAGAACCCCGCCAGCGCACCGGACAGGCAGAAACTGACGAACTGCATTTTCCCGGCGTTGATCCCGGTGTAATACGCCGCCGTGGCGTTGCCGCCTGCGGTGTAGAGTGCGCGCCCTGTCCGGCTGTAGCGCAGGAAATAGCCCACCACCAGCAGCGCGGCAATCGCACACCAGCTCAACAGCGGTAAACCGAGCAGAGAGGCGCGCGGTAGGCCGAGGAAATCGGCGCTCATCTGGTGGGAGTTGATCCAGCCGCCGTCCGAGAGCAGGAAGATAATGCCGCGATAAATACTCATGGTGCCGAGCGTGACCACGATGGCCGGAATGCCCATCTTCCAGACCAGCAGGCCGTTGATCATCCCCATGACCAGTCCGAGCGCGGTTGCCAGAATCAGCAGTGCCCAAACCGGAATGGCTGGGTAGTGGAAATTCAGCAGGGCAACAATCATGCCGGTCAGCGCGAGGTTTGCCGCCATCGACAAATCAATGCCTTTGGTCAGCAGGACCATCATCTGCCCGAGCGCGAGGATGATAAGAATGGAGGTGTCGTTAAACATCTCCACCAGGTTACCGGGGCCGATAAACGACGGCACGCGGCTGCCGATGGCGAGCACCATCAGCACGATCACACCGCCCAGCAGGGCTTCGCGGTGTTTCAGGAGTTGTTGCCACATTATGCTGCCTCCTTACCGGCGCCGCTGGCGGCGCTGACGATGGTTTCCGCTGTCGCCTCACCGGCCTGATACTCTGCGACCATCAGCCCTTCGTGCATCACGATGATCCGGTCCGCCATGCCCATCACTTCCGGCAGCTCCGACGACACCATAATCACCGCCAGCCCGTGGGAGACCAGTTCAGACATAAACTGATGCACCGCCGCTTTCGAGCCGATATCAATGCCTTTGGTCGGTTCGTCGAGGATGATGACGTCCGGGTGAGTGGCGAGCCATTTGCCAATGACGACTTTTTGCTGGTTGCCGCCGGAGAGCGTTTCAACCGCCTGTTTCCAGCTAAAGGCCTTCACCTGCAGGCGTTTGGCATATTCATCCGCCAGCGCCCACTCTTTGGCATCGTTGAGCACGCCGTTGGGGTTGAGTTTGCCAAGCTGCGGCAGGCTGATGTTCTGGGCAATCGGCATTTCGATAATCGCCCCCTGCTTCTGCCGCTCTTCCGGCACGCAGACAATCCCGGCCTGAATCGCATCCGCAGGCTGGCGGAAACGTACCGTTTTGCCATTGAGCACAATTTCGCCAGAGGAAGGGCGGGAAACACCAGAGAGCGCCTGCATTAACTCGGTACGCCCGGCACCCACCAGCCCATAGAAGCCGAGGATTTCCCCTTTACGCAGGGAGAAGTCGATATGGGCGAACTCGGTAGGGTGGCAGAGGTCTTTGACTTCCAGCACCGTGTCGCCCCTTTCGCAGGCGACTTTCGGGTAAGTCTGGGTAATGGCACGCCCCACCATCATCGCCACCATGCGCTCTTCGGTGATCTCCTGCATGGCGCCGGAGCCGATGTACACGCCGTCGCGCAGAATGGTGTAGTAGTCCGCCAGGGCGAAGATTTCATCAAACTTGTGCGAGATAAACAGGATGGCTTTGCCCTCTTGTTTTAATCGCTCAACGATTTGATAAAACTCCAGAATTTCATGTTGCGACAGGGCGGCGGTAGGTTCGTCGAGAATAACCACCTGCGCTTCAAACGACAGCGCTCGGGCAATCGCCACCATATGACGCTGGGCGATGCTCAGCGTTTTGAGCGTGGCACGTGGGTCAATCTGCACTTCGAGGCGGGTCAGAATATCCCGCGCTTTCTGGTGCATGGTGGGCCAGTCGAGCTTTTTCAACAGACCCTTATAGATGTACTGACCGACGAAAATATTCTCCGTGACGGACAGTTCGTCGAACAGCACGGTTTCCTGGTGTATGGCGGTGATCCCCACCTTGTGCGCAGATTCCGGGGTCGGAAGCTGAATGGGAATGGCTTTATAAAGGATTTCGCCCTCTTCAGGCTGGTAAATACCGGTCATGACTTTGACCAGCGTGGACTTGCCCGCGCCATTTTCGCCGATGAGGGCGGTGACGCTACCGGGCCAGAGGTCGAGCTGTACGTTCTCAAGAGCACGCACACCAGGGAAGATCTTGGTGATGCCCTTGAGCGACAGCAGGGGTGTGGATGCCGTCATGATGTTCTCCATATATCCCCTCTCATCTCGGGAAAGGGTCACAGTGAGGGCGGCGTGCGGCCTGATGCCCTCACCCCGACCCTCTCCCACTGGGAGAGGGAGAAGGGATTAGAAAATTTTCGAGAACTTATCAATGTTGCTGGCATCGTAAACGAACGGCTCTGCCATTGCGCCACTGCCGTCAGCATCCAGTTTCACCTTGCCGAGTTTGCCCATATTGGCTTCGGTTTTGGTCGCTGTGCCTTTAACCAGATCATCCGCCAGGTAGGTTGCGGCGTAGCCCAGATCGATCGGGTTCCAGATAGCGAAGCTTTTCGTTGCCCCGGATTTGACCGCTCCCGCCATTTCAGACGGCAGGCCCAGGCCGGTGACATACACTTTGCCAATCTTGCCCTGGTCTTTTACCGCCTGTGCCGCGGCCACAATACCCACGGAAGACGGGGAGACAATCACTTTCAGGTCCGGGTAAGATTTGAGCAGGCCGACCGCTTCGCGGTAGCTCTTATCGGAGAGATCGTCACCGTAGGCGACGGTCACCAGATTGACAGACGGGTACTTCGGCAGCACCTTTTTCATCTCTTCAATCCAGATATTCTGGTTGGTAGAGGTTGGCGTTGCGCTGAGGATCGCCACATCACCTTTTTCCACATTCAGCGCTTTCAGCGCATCGGCCGCCAGCTTGACGTTGGTTTAGCCCATCAGGGCATTCTTAGTCGACTTCAGGTGAATCTGACGCCTGCCTTTCGTCACTACGTAATTCCAGGAGATGACTTTAATGCCACGCTGCATGGCTTTTTTCAGTACCGGGACCACGGCATCCGGATCGTTCGCGGAAATCTCGATCGCATCCACGCCCTGAGCGATCAGGCCGTTAAGCACTTCGATCTGTGCTTCTGCGGTGGTGGTGGTGGGGCCGGTATAGATAACTTTGACATCACCTAACTCTTTGGCGGCTTCCTGCGCGCCGGTGTTTGCTGCTTCAAAAAAACCATTTCCTAATGATTTCGCTACGAGCGCGATTTTGACTTCTGCTAAAGCGGAACCGGACAACGCCAGAGCGGCAACGGTGAGGATTAAGCTTGTCTTTATTTTCATTGCTTTTACTCCACTGAGTTAGATTCCCGTCGTCTTTCACATTGCAGGTGCGTTGGCGTTCTCACAAACCCCAGTCACTTACTCTTGTAAGCTCCTTGGGATTCGCTGCGACGCCGCCTTCCTGCACTGCGAAATCCATAGGGAATAGATTGTTTGCAGGTAACAGAGTTTCCCTCCTGGTCATCGCCTGGAGGGATTATGTGATGTTCTTATTGGTACAGCTCTAACGCACTGGCCAGCGGGGTGACGCCAAAGCGTTTACCCAGCGCGATCAACTCTTCCCGGGTGATGGTCTGTTTCATGCCCCCCATGGAATAGACTTTTACCAGCACTTCTGCGGATTTCTCCGCGGTATCGATGAGACCAAAGGTTTCATCAAGGTTGGGGCCGCTGCCGAAGACGCCGTGGAACGGCCACAGCACCAGAGAATGCGTATTCATGGCCTCTGCGGTAGCCTGACCGATTTCATCAGTACCCGGCACCATCCACGGCAGAATGCCAACGCCATCCGGGAAGACCACCAGACATTCGGTGCTCCCTTCCCATAGTTTGCGGGTAATAAGGTCAGAATCATTTTCCAGCACGTAGGTCAGGGCGATCAGGTTAGTGGCATGGCAGTGCATGATGACACGATCTTTGCCATCGGTGGCCTTGATGCGCTCGCAGTGTGACAGGAAGTGGGCCGGCAGTTCAGAGGTCGGCACCGCTTCGTTCGTCAGACCCCATAGAATGTGGTAGCCCGCGCCGTCGCTGTCCACTTTGACCACGCCGAGGTTGGCGGTCGGATCGAGCTGGACGTTACGGAAGAATTTGCCGGAACCGGTAACGATAAACGGCGTGTTGGCGAGCAGCGGCATCGGCTGGCTCAGCGCGATGTAACGCGGCTCAGCATGAAAATCAGCTTCATACGGGGCGATGTCCGCATCATCCAGACGCAGCGTGAGGTTGCCGCCGTTGCGCTCATCCCAGCCTTTGAGCCAGGCGTCAGAGGTGGCTTTGATCATGCCCTGGGTGAACCAGGCGTTAATAATGTTCTGCATAGTGTTTTGGTTCCTGTTATCGCGGTGAGGATTCCCCCTCACCCCTGCCCTCTCCCAAAGGGAGAGGGGGTAAAAGTTCCCTCTCCCTGTGGGAGAGGGTTAGGGTGAGGGCGGTCTTACCCGCGCTGGCTCAGTACATCTTTCTCATACGCACGCACGCTCTCCAGCCACTGGCTGCCGGCCGGGGTGTCGTGGCGCTGGCAATACATCTCCCACACGGCCTGCCACGGTAAGCATTTCTGCTCTTCCAGCAGCGCCAGGCGCGCGGTGTAATCACCGTCTGCTTCCAGTTGGCGCAGCTGCTCAACCGGCTCCAGCAGGGCACGTAGCAGGGCTTTTTTCATGTTGCGGGTGCCGATCACCCAGGCGGCGATACGGTTGATAGAGGCATCAAAGAAATCGAGGCCAATATGCACACGGTCGAACAGGTTGTGGCGTACGATCTCGCTGGCGATCGCCTGGGTTTCGTCATCCAGCAGGACGACGTGGTCGCTATCCCAACGTACCGGGCGGCTGACGTGCAGCAGCAGGCGTGGCACATAGAGCATGGCGGCGGAAATTTTGTCGGAAATCACTTCGGTTGGATGGAAGTGACCGGCGTCCAGGCACAGGGCGGTCTGGCGGCTGGCGGCATAACCCAGGCAGAATTCGTTGGAGCCGACGGTATAGCTCTCCGCCCCAATACCGAACAGTTTGCTTTCCACAGCGTCGATGTGGTGAGACTGGTCGAACTTCTCGCTCAGCGCTTCGTCAAGGGCTGCCATCAAACGCTGGCGCGGCGCCAGGCGATCAACGGTGATGTCTTTCATGCCATCCGGCACCCAGATGTTCATCACTGATGGCGTGTCCAGTTGCTCACCGAAGTATGCAGAAACGCGGCGGCTGGCTTTCACATGATCAATCCAGAACTGGCGAATCTCGTCGTTCGCATGAGAGAGAGTAAACCCGTCTGCGCTTAGCGGATGCGAGAAACAGGAGGGGTTGAAATCCAGGCCCAGTTTGTTGGCTTTTGCCCACTCCACCCAGTTTTTGAAGTGCTCAGGCTTGATGGCATCGCGGCTGACTGACGTGCCGGCCTCGTGGTAAATCGCGTGCAGATTCAGGCGCTTCGGGCCGGGGATCAGGCTCAGTGCCTGCTCCAGATCCGCTCGCAGCTCGGTGGCGTTACGCGCTTTGCCTGGGTAATTACCCGTTGCCTGGATGCCGCCGGTCAGGCTGCCTTCCGGGTTTTCAAAACCGGCGACGTCATCACCCTGCCAGCAGTGCATGGAGACCGGCAGCCTGTCGAGCTGGCGCAGCGCCTCTTCGACATCAATGCCTACCGCGGCGAAACGCTGTTTAGCAATTTCCCAGGCTTGTTCAAGTTGAGTGGTCATGCGCAAAGCTCCTTAGTCTGTCGTTTTTGCTGAAACCGCACGACGTAGCGGGCAATTTCGTTATCAGGATTCGGGGTGTAAGTGGTCAGCGCGTAGCTGGCGGTCACCACCTCACGGAACATGTCGACGCTGGTGAGTTCATTGAGCGTCATCAGTTGCACACCGATGTTGCCGAGGGTCGAGGCTTCAATGGGGCCAGCCACTACCGGCAAGCCGCAGGCGTCGGCGCAAAGCTGGTTCAAAAGCTGGTTCTGGCAGCCGCCGCCCACAATATGCAATTGCGTGAAGGGTGTGCCGCGAAGCAGGGCCAGTTCACCGAGGATGTCGGCGTAGAGCAGCGCCAGGCTGTCAAAAATGCAGCGTGCCAGTTCGGCATCGCTTTGTGGGACAGGCTGGTGGCTTTCGCGACAGGCGGCCTGGATCTCGTCACTCATATTGAGCGGGTTAATAAAGCGCTCATCATTGGGATTGATGACGAAACCGCAGGAGGGCAGGGCACGGGCGTCGGCAATCAGCGCAGGCAGGTCGTCTACGTTGCGCTCTTTCAGCACCCGCTGGAGCAACCACAGGCCCATGATGTTTTTCAATACCCGGTAGCGGCCTTCAGCCCCGCCTTCATTGGTAATATTGGCCGCCAGCGCATCGTCACCGGTATAAGGCGTGGTGCTTTCAAAGCCCATCAACGACCAGGTGCCGGAAGAGAGGTAAGCGGAATCGGCATGTTTAAGCGGTGAGGCGATGACCGCGCTGGCGGTGTCATGACTGGCAACGCCCACCACCGGGATGGCTTCACCCTGCGGGCTTTGCCAGTGTCCAATCACGTTACCGGGATGCGTTGGTGTGCCAAACCAGGACGCGGGCGCCCCCGTCCAGTTAAGCAGCGTCTCGTCCCAGCTGTCGGTTTCAATATTCACCAGTTGGGTGGTGGTGGCGTTGGTGTATTCCCAGTTCAGTTTGCCGGTCAGGCGGAAGCTGAAATAATCGGGGATCAGCAAGGCATGCTCGACGGAGGCCATCACTTCCGGTTGCTGTTGGGCGAGGGCGCGAAGCTGATACAGGGTATTGAAGGGGAGAAACTGGATCCCACTGCGGCGGTAGATATTGGCTTTGCCAAGCTGCTCCTGCGCGCAGGACATGATGCCATCGGTGCGATGGTCGCGATAAGAGATGGGTAATCCGACGCGCTCCCCGTGCTTATCGATCAGCACATAATCAACGCCCCAGGTATCGATACCGATGCTGTCGATGGTCACCCCCTCGGCACAGGCTTTTTCCAGCCCCAGGCAGATTTCATCTTCGAGCGCATCGATATCCCAACAGTCGACGCCGTGCTTTTTCTCCAGATAGTTGGCAAAG
>DFPL01000147.1 GCA_002377245.1 Enterobacteriaceae bacterium UBA3516 | reverse complement strand
ATTGGCATCGGTCAGGCCGGGCGCGAAACCCCGCGTAACTGGGTCACCTCCGTTCAGCGTAAACAGCAGGGGCCGACCTGGTCACCGACACCTAACACGCGTCGTGAATATGCGAAACAGGGGATTACGCTGCCCGCGATGGTGCCCGCCGGGCCGGATAATCCGATGGGCCTGTACGCGATTTATATTGGTAAGCTGTATGCGATTCATGGCACTAATGCCAACTTTGGTATCGGGCTGCGCGTCAGTCAGGGCTGCATCCGTTTGCGGGCCAATGACATAAAATATCTGTTTGATAATGTACCGGTAGGAACGCGGGTGCAAATCATCGATCAACCGGTGAAAGCGACCGTTGAACCGGATGGCAGCCGTTGGGTGGAAGTACACGAACCCTTGTCACGCAACCGAGCTGAGTTTGAATCTGACAATAAAGTCCCGTTGTCGATTACGCCGGCGTTACGTGCGGTGATTAATGCTGATGATGTTGACGTCAATCAGACGAAACAGGTGCTTGAACGCCGTTCCGGCATGCCGGTGAAGCTGAACGTACCCGCCTCTCCCCACCTGCTGTAAGTAACAGACAAAAAAGCCCGCAGATTTTTACTGCGGGCTTGCGGTCATATTTTGCCGGATGGTGCTTGCCTGAACGCCATCGGGCAAAGCTGACTAGGCGGTGGTATTAATATTACGGCCGATGGCCGGATTCGAAGGCAACTGCGGGATCTGATTAATCAGATCGGCTGCCGCTGATTCCTGGGCATCCAGCGCTTTCCTCAGCACCAGCGTACTCACCTGACTGTTGAGCTGGTAGGAATTGAGACTGGTAGATAATGATACGATCTGCGAGCTATCCATTTCGATCATCCTGTTGTTAAGAAACAAAAAATCTAGCAGCGTGAGGACAAAGCCTCACCTTAGTATCGGCGATCCTGGCGAAAACTTTATCTAAAGGTGCCCAGGGTAAGCCGTCTGCGTAAAACGCACGATGTTGAAAAAGCAAAAAGCCCGCTTAAGTTTCCTTAAGCGGGCTTCTCTAAATATGGCTCCTCTGACTGGACTCGAACCAGTGACATACGGATTAACAGTCCGCCGTTCTACCGACTGAACTACAGAGGAATCGTGTGAACGGGGCGGATATTAACGATGCATTATCTTCTTGTCAAAGACTGCGTTGTCATTGCAGAACTGTTTGCTGACTATTTCAGCAATCCGCTTGCTCGTTAAACAGCGAATGCGACGGTGCCTTACCTTGCACCAGGATGAGGCAGAAGAGTCTCTTATGGGGCAGAGCACAAACCTGCGTTTTAATAATCAAATCTACTACTGCGATTAGAATCTCTTATTATCCAGCCTGTTAGGCATAATTGACTCCCTTATTTAAAACTGGCAAGCATCTTGCAACTCCTCCGACAACATATATGCCCACGGTGGCACTGGTATCCCGAACAGGAGGCAAAATGAACCTAAGACGCCTGAAATACTTTGTAAAAATCGTTGATATCGGAAGCCTGACACAGGCTGCTGAAGTTCTTCATATCGCTCAACCTGCGTTGAGCCAGCAGGTTGCCACTCTGGAAGGTGAGCTGGACCAACAGTTATTGATTCGTACCAAGCGTGGGGTCACGCCAACCGAAGCCGGGAAAATTCTCTACACCCATGCGCGCACAATTCTGCGCCAGTGTGAGCAGGCCCAGATGGCGGTAAGTAATGTCGGTCAGTGTCTGCGTGGACAGGTCTCCATCGGTCTCGCGCCGGGTACCGCAGCCTCTTCCGTGACCATGCCGCTGCTGCAAGCGGTACGCAATGAGCTGCCGGAAGTGACCGTTTATCTGCACGAGAATAGCGGTGCGGTGCTCAACGACAAGTTGCTGAATGGTCAACTGGATATGGCAGTGCTCTACGAGCGCGCGCCAGGAACCGGCATTACCAGCGTGCCGTTGCTGAAAGAAGACCTCTATCTGGTGGGAACGCGAGACTGCCCCGGTCAGAGTGTTGATTTAACCGCAGTGGCCGAGATGAATCTTTTCCTGCCGCGCGATTACAGCGCAGTGCGCCTGCGTGTGGATGAAGCATTTTCGTTGCGTCGTTTGACGGCCAAAATTATCGGCGAGATCGAATCTATTTCTACCCTGACCGCGGCCATTGCCAGCGGAATGGGCGTGACCGTGCTACCGGAATCCGCAGCGCGTTCTTTGAGCAGTGCGGCAAACGGCTGGATGGCGCGAATTACGACGCCGTCAATGAATCTGCCGCTTTCCCTGAATGTTTCTGCGCGCGGCTCGCTGTCGCCCCAGGCTCAGGCAGTAAAAGAAATTCTTATGTCTCTGGTCAGTCGCCCGGCGATGGACAATCGTGAACTGCAACTGGTCAGTTAAGCTTTATTCCATAAAGGAATAAGATGCTGGTTTTTATTATTTGTTCTCCCAGGCCTCAGACTTTAACAATAACGTCATGTCTGTAGGCTCTGGAGGGAAGGGTGAATTTCCAGCAACTGAAAATTATCCGGGAAGCGGCGCGCCGGGATTACAATCTTACCGAAGTCGCCAATATGCTTTATACATCGCAATCCGGTGTGAGTCGCCATATCCGTGAGCTTGAAGAGGAGCTGGGGATTGAGATTTTCATCCGCCGCGGTAAACGACTGCTGGGGATGACCGAACCCGGTAAAGCGCTGCTGGTCATTGCAGAACGCATCCTGAATGAAGCCAGTAACGTGCGGCGTTTGGCCGATCTCTTCACTAACGATACCTCCGGTGTCCTGACAATCGCCACGACCCATACCCAGGCGCGCTACAGTTTGCCGTCGGTTATCAAGTCCTTCCGGGCGCTCTTTCCCGAGGTACGCCTGGAGCTGATTCAGGGGACGCCGCAGGAGATCGAGGCGCTACTACACAATGGCGGGGCGGATATCGGTATCGCCAGTGAACGTTTGAGTAATGACAGCGCTCTGGCAGCGTTCCCATGGTTCCGTTGGCACCATAGTTTGCTGGTGCCCCAGGACCATCCGTTAGCACAATGCTCTCCATTAACGCTGGAAGAGATCGGCCGCTGGCCGCTGATCACCTATCGTCAGGGGATCACCGGACGTTCACGCATAGACGAGGCGTTTGGTCGCAAAGGTCTGCTGCCGGATGTCGTACTCAGTGCCCAGGATTCTGACGTGATCAAAACCTATGTTGAGCTGGGGCTTGGCGTAGGGCTGGTGGCGGAACAGTCGAGCGGGGAGAACGAAGAGGGCAAGCTGGTTCGCCTGGATACACGCCATCTGTTTGATGCCAATACCGTCTGGCTGGGTCTGAAACGCGGTCAGTTACAACGTAACTATGTGTGGCGGTTTATTGAACTCTGTAATGCGGGTCTGTCGGTAGAAGACATTAAACGGCAGGTGATGGAAGCCGATGAAGAGGCGATTGATTACCAGATTTGATCAGCAACTCCCCGCACAGAGGGTAGGGCGGGGAGGTTGCGCAAATAAGCGTTATTCTGCAAATTTCAGCAATGCTTCGCCATCAAGACGATAGCGCACCCATTCGCTCTGCGGCAGTGCGCCGATGCTGAGATAAAAATCGATGGCCGGCTGATTCCAGTCGAGTACGCTCCACTCAAGACGACCACATTTCCGTTGCACTGCACATTGTGCAATATGTTTCAGCAAGGCTTTCCCTGCGCCCTGACCGCGGAAATCTGGCGAAATATACAGATCTTCCATGTAGATGCCGTTACGCCCAAGCCAGGTGGAATAACTGGTGAAGAACACGGCATAGCCTGCAATTTTTCCATCGATTTCACAGATTAGCGCTTCCGTTTTGCTGCCTTCACCAAACAGCGTGGCGCGGATTTCATCCGCTGTGGTCACCACCTCTTCAGGGGCTTTTTCATATACGGCAAGCTCGTAAATCATGTCGTAAATCGCGTTGGCATCAGTTGGTCTGGCCTGACGAATCGTCGTACTCATTGTTTTTCCTGCTTCTTTTTCGTGAGTTCAAAATTGATGACGAACAGCATAAGCGTTATTGTAAAAAGAATTAAGTGCAATGAAATCACTGGTTGATGAATATTATGCATTCTGTATTGCGTCGTCTTGATTTGAACCTGCTGCCTGTATTCGATGCGGTTTACCGTCACCGTTCTGTCCGCCAGGCAGCCGAAGAGCTGGCGATGAGTACCTCAGCCTTAAGTCACGCGCTTTCACGTTTACGTGTCACGCTTAATGACCCGCTTTTCTATCGTGAAGGCCACACGATGTGTCCCAGCGTGTATGCCAACTCGCTTGCGCCCTCTATTGCCTCAGCGCTTCGGTTTTTGAACCAGGAACTGACGCCTCAGCCGGTCTTTGTTCCCTTAACCAGTACGGATTGCCTGCAAATTGCTATTACCGATTTCACGGCGTTTTGTATCTTTCCTGCCCTGATGAACAGATTACAGGCGGCCGCGCCCGGCCTCAGTTTTGAGCTACGATATCTGCCCCATAGTCCGGCGTTGACCGAATTACTGGCGGGGGAGATTGACCTGGCGCTGGGATTCAGTGCACCCGGTGATATTGAACAACCAGAGCTTGATGAAATCAGTTGGTTCCAGGATGAGTATGTTGTCATCAGCAAGGCGACCCGCAGGCAGTTGACGCTGGATGATTATCTCACTGCACGGCATCTGGTGGTGACGCCGTGGAATGAGAAGCAGGGGGTGCTTGACGTCCAGTTGGAAAGCATGGGACTGACACGGCGGATCGCGGTAAAAACGCCCTCCATGCTCAGCGCACCGTTTATGGTAGCTGAAAGCGATTTACTGATGGCTATTCCACGCTATGCGGCTGAAAAATTCGCATTGGCCGCACCGATTAACATTTTTCCATTGCCCTTCGACGTGCCGGGATTTGAGGTGAAGATTTATTCGCATAAGCGAAGCGGTAAACGTGAAGCAACGGACTGGTTGAAGCAGGAACTGATGCGGCTGGCGGGGGATAAACGCAGAGAATACAAAAAGCCCGCTTAAGTTTCCTTAAGCGGGCTTCTTAAATTTGGCTCCTCTGACTGGACTCGAACCAGTGACATACGGATTAACAGTCCGCCGTTCTACCGACTGAACTACAGAGGAATCGTGTGAACGGGGCGCATATTACTTGCCACGTTCATGTGTGTCAACGCTAAATTTAACTTGCTGATTCAACTGATTAATTAATCCTCAAGCTGTATTTTTAGTGTACATGGTTTACCCGATCGTCGGACGAGAAAGGGCGATCGCGCAGGCGTGTAAGCGGATCCTGCCCATAGAACACGCAAAACCGTTGCCAGAGCAGCGGGAAGCGAGGGGCAAAGAGCTCGGGTGCGCTAAAAAAGTACTCTGACAGCACGGCGAAACACTCTGCGGGATCGGTCGCTGCATAGGCATCTATACTCGCAGCGCTTTCACCTACCAGATCGATTTCGTCCTGAATGTTGTCCATCGCCGCATGCAGATCGTGTTCCCATCCCGCAACATCGCGCAGAGCAATGAAAGGAATACCGTTGGCGCGATCGCCATTGCGGGCGTCAAGCTTATGCGCAACCTCATGGATGATCAGGTTGAATCCTGAGGCATCGAAGGAATCCTGAATATCGAGCCAGTTGAGCACCACCGGGCCTTGCTGCCAGCTCTGACCTGATTGCACCATCCGTTGACTATGGACGAGACCGATATCGTCTTCCCATTCGTCATCCACGACAAAGGGAGCAGGATAAATCAGGACTTCGTGAAAACCGTCCAGCCACTCAAGACCCAGTTGCAGAACAGGAAGGCAAAAAATTAACCCGATGCGCGCACTTTTCAGGGCGTCGAGTTCAAATCCTTGCAAAGCTACCAGCCGTTTTTGTTGCAAAAATCGGTCAGCCAGTTGTACCAGCTTTGCTTGTTCTTCTGATGAAAGGCTCGCTAAAACAGGAATATTTAGCGCAGCTTCCCATGGGAATTCAGCGTCATGGGAGATATCTTTTGTTTTCCAGGGCCACTTTATCATCGCTTCGCTCGCAAACTCGCCACTTGAACCCATTTCGTGGGACAGGGTCTGTTAAATGCCAAATAACCTGGCATGATGGCAACCATCTAAACGGAGAGATGCCGGAGCGGCTGAACGGACTAGTCTCGAAAACTAGAGTAGGGGCAACTCTACCGGGGGTTCAAATCCCCCTCTCTCCGCCACTTCTTGTTGATTTCTTTTCGGAAATCCCTCGTTTTCACGTCCCGAATGTTACACATCATGGATAAATCTGTCATGTGCACACATCTCATAAACGTAACGCAATCTACGCTTTTATCCGCCTTGTAGTGAATCACTTTTCTCATTTTGTAGCCAGTCTCTGTTTGTTAATACGGGATCAAAGCACCGCTGGTGTCAGAAAGCGCAGCAAGACGATTGCGTAAGGATGGACGTTGCGTGGGGGTGGGGCAGATAAAGCCATAAAAAAGCCCGCAGTTTGCGGGCTTGAATCAGAAGAACCCTTTTTAGAACTGGTAAACGATACCCAGCGCGAACTGGTCATCTTTATTGGTGCCGGTTTCTTTAACGTAGTGAGTGTCATCCAGCAGATTGAACTGATACGCCGCGTAAACGTTCATGTTTTTATTGAAGTAGTACCAGGTGCCCACTTCAATGTAGTTGACGCGAGAGGCATCACCGCCTTTGAATTTACCGCGACGGCTCAGGTCATCGCCTTTAGAGTAAACATAGCCGAGTGAAGGACGCAGGCCGAAGTCAAACTGGTACTGAACAACCGCTTCGAAGTTTTGTGTTTTGTTGGCGAACTGATCGTCAGCTTCAACGGTCATGTTACGGGTTTCGCCGTACATCATCGCTGCATAGATATTGTTCGCATCATATTTCGCGGCGATTGACCAGACTTCAGCATTGTCGCCTTTACGGTCAAAGGACTGCTCGTCGGTACGATCCGATTTGCCGTAAGTTGCGGCAACGCCAAAACCTTCATATTCGTAAGAAGCAGACATTGCGTAACCGTCGCCATTCTGCTGGGTAACGCTATGATCGCTATCATTTTTACCCTGATACTGCAGCGCCAGGTTCAGCCCTTCAACTTCGCCGAAGAAATCGGTCACGCGGTAGGTGGCAACGCCGTTGGTACGACCGTTCATAAAGTTGTCGGCTGCCGCCCACGAGTCACCGCCCCATTCGACCAGCATATCGGTGTAGGCCGCGACGTCATAAGCTACACCGTAATTGCGGCCATAATCAAAGGAACCAAACTGACCAAATTTCAAGCCCGCAAACGCCAGACGCGTGCTTTCATCCTGGGTGCCTTCTGGGGTATTGGCCTTCATGTTGTATTCCCACTGACCGAAGCCAGTGAGTTCGGAATTGATCTGGGTTTCACCTTTAATACCGATACGGGCGTAAGACGTATCAGCATTTTCGCTATTGCTGTTATCGGTGTTGGTCCAGACTCTTTCACCAACGACTTTGCCGTAAAAATCAACTTTGTTGCCATTTTTATTATAAATTTCTGCTGCATTTGCTGCGCCTGCAACTAATAAAGCAGGAACTAAAATCGCCAGTACTTTTCTTTTCATAATCTATTCCCTTGAGATCATAATTTATTTGAATGCACGTAACTTCATCCGAAATTACACGTTGATACTATTCTATGAAGTTCATTTAAATTTACGACAAAGATGTAACCAAATGGGTTTAAATATTGCAAAATGTTTCAAATCGGTTTGATATTTATTTAATGAATTCATGGTGTTGTGTCTATTATTATGGTGATTGATTTATCAGTTATGAGGGTGATGGTTTGTGGTTTCAGTCTTGGATAAATATATAAAATATCTCTGATGAATATTTCTTGGTTAATTATTTGTGGAGATGATGCATGAGCAAAAAAAGCCCGAAGCTAAGTTCGGGCGTTCCAGAGAAAGGATAAGAAGAGAATGAATAAATCAGAAGCTACTCTATGCAGTGAGCTTTTTAATAATGTCACAAGTGGCTGGAAAAATACAAGCGTCTGAATAAAGATTAAATAATTCATTCTTTAAATGCATTGGCGTTAATTATTCATTAAAATATTAATTTCGTGGAGGATCGCGCTCAGGTTGTTTCACCCGCCGCAGCGTTAGCAGAAAAAGAGAGGGTGAAGACGCTGATAAAACGGACAGATAATGACCATAACGCACTGGCAGCCGCGTTTTGACGCCTGGCTACATCAATATTATACGCACGCTGATGCCGCGCACGATGTGACACATTTTCGCCGGGTATGGCAAACGGCACAGCATTTATTTGCAGGGGAATCCGTAGATGAACGAATCGTTCTTGCAGCCTGTTACTTTCACGACATTGTGAGCCTGCCCAAAAATCACCCGCAACGCCATCAGGCGTCGCAGATGGCGGCACGTAAGGCGCGTGACATTCTGGAGACCGATTTCCCTGATTTCCCACGTGAATGTTACGCCGGGGTGATGCATGCCATTGAGGCGCACAGCTTCAGCGCAGGCATTGCGCCGCAAACGCTGGAGGCCAAAATAGTGCAGGATGCCGATCGCCTTGAGGCGCTGGGTGCGATAGGGCTTGCGCGCGTCTTTGCAGTGGCCGGCGCACTCGGTACGCCCTTATTCGATGGCAACGATCCCTTTGCAGAACGACGTGTTCTGAACGATAAACAGTATGCGCTTGACCATTTTCGCACCAAGCTGCTTTCGCTGCCGCACACGATGCAGACAGAAAAAGGGCGTGAACTGGCCCACCATAATGCAGCATATCTGATGCAGTTTATGGCGAAACTGGCCGCTGAGCTGCGAGGCGACTTCTATGGCATTGATGACAGCGTTCTCACGCGGTTTCATCAGCCACAACCTGACTAAACCCTGACGGGGTATCTGATGGCAGATGTTCATGATAAAGCGACACGCAGTAAAAATATGCGCGCGATTGCGACCCGTGATACGGCCATTGAGAAGCGGCTGGCAACGTTACTTGACGAGCTGGGGCTGGCTTATCGTGTGCAGGCGGCAGAGCTGGCAGGACGCCCCGATTTTGTGCTGGACGACTATCAGTGCGTCATTTTTACGCATGGCTGTTTTTGGCATCATCATGACTGCTATCTGTTTAAGGTTCCGGCGACGCGCACGGATTTCTGGCTTGAGAAAATTGGGAAAAATGTTGAGCGTGACAAGCGCGACATTACGCTGCTGCGTGAACAAGGGTGGCGGGTCATGGTGGTCTGGGAATGTGCGTTACGCGGTCGGCTAAGACTGTCAGCCCAGGCACTGTCAGAGCGTCTGGAAGAGTGGATCTGCGGGGGAGGAGACACCGCGCAGATCGACACCCGAGGAATTCAATAACGGACGCTTATTTCTTCACGTCGCACGGCGTAACAACAGGACGCGCAGGGAAGAGATATTTTCCGAGGGTCACCAGCACGACGGCCATAATAATTATGCCCAGCGCTATCCACTCGGTTGATGAGAGATATTCACCGCCGAAACCGGTACCCAGTAACACGGCCACCACCGGATTAACGTAAGCGTAGCTGGTCGCCACCGCCGGGCTGACGTTGCGAATGAGATACATATAGGCATTAATGGCGATAATGGAGCCAAACAGTGCCAGATAGCCTACGGCCAAAAATCCCTCGGTCGTCGGCATTGCCGTCAGGCGTTCGCCGGAGAGCAGCGAAGCTAACATGAGCACCAGACCGGCGGCGAGCATCTCAATGGCCCCGGCCATCATACCGCTGGGTAATTCGATGCGTGAACCGTAGACGGAGCCAAAGGCCCAGCTCATTGAACCGATGAGAATCATCAGCGCGCCCCAGGGGTTACCGCTAAGATTGCCGCCGCTATTGAGCAGGATAATGCCGGCAAGGCCAATAGCGATGCCCATCCATTCGAGCTTACGGGTTTTAATCCCAAAAAAATGACTAAAGCAGAGCGTAAACAAGGGCACCGTTGCGACCACCACGGCGGCGATACCAGAGGGAACATCCTGATGTTCGGCGACGGTGACAAAACCATTGCCAACCGCTAAAAGGAGTACGCCAATCAGCGCGGCGTTAAGCATCGGGCGCAGAGGGGGAAGTTTATGCCCGGTGATCAGCAAAAAGGCGGTTAACAGAAGCCCGGCTGACAAAAAACGGGTGCCTGCCATCAAAAAAGGTGGCCAGCTCTGTACGCCAATGCGAATGACGAAGTAAGTGGAACCCCAGATGATATAAAGCGCAAAAAGCGCACCTAAAAGCGGTAAAACGTGCCTGAAACGCATACTCCCTCGCAGCAAAATAAAAAGGAAGCATATAGTTAACGCCAAAACTATCAGCCTGGCGAGCAGTTAATTGTGCTTTAACTGTTAAATTTCTGTTGCTATTGCTTAAGCGATTTTCGTCTCTGTTTTTTTACATCATACTTAGCGTGTTTAACGAAAATAACGGCTTTTAATAAGGAAGGATATTTTGGCAGGAAGTAGCTTACTAACCCTCCTGGATGACATCGCAACGCTTCTGGATGACATCTCGGTCATGGGCAAACTGGCCGCGAAAAAAACGGCGGGTGTACTGGGTGATGATTTGTCGCTGAATGCGCAGCAGGTCACCGGCGTGCGGGCAAACCGCGAATTGCCCGTGGTCTGGAGCGTGGCGAAAGGGTCGCTGCTCAATAAAGTGATTCTGGTGCCCCTGGCGTTACTGATCAGTGCCTTTATTCCCTGGGCAGTTACCCCATTACTGATGATAGGGGTAGCGTTTTTATGTTTCGAGGGGTTAGAGAAGGTGCTGCACACGCTGCATGCCCGTAAACACCCGGAGAGCCCGGAAGTACGTCAGCAACGTCTTCAGACCATGGCCGCTCAGGATCCCAAAACCTTTGAGCGGGAGAAGGTCAAAGGGGCTATTCGCACCGATTTTATTCTTTCAGCGGAAATTGTGGCGATTACACTGGGTATTGTTGCCGAGGCCCCCTTACTCAACCAGGTGTTAATCCTTTCCGGGATCGCCGTGCTGGTCACCATCGGCGTTTATGGGCTGGTAGGGGTCATCGTTAAACTTGATGACATGGGCTACTGGCTGGTGGAGAAATCCTCCGCGCTTGCCCAATTCGTAGGCAAAGGGTTGTTAATTGTCGCCCCCTGGTTGATGAAAGTGCTCACGGTGGTCGGTACGTTAGCGATGTTCCTGGTCGGTGGCGGTATCGTGACGCACGGTATTCCGCCATTGCATCATGCCATCGAGACCGTTGCCGACAGTGACTCCGCTATCGTGCAAGGCGTTGTGCCAATGCTGGCCAACCTTGTCGTGGGGCTTATTGTGGGTGCCGTTGCGCTGCTGCTGGTGAAGGCGGTGTCGCGGTTGCGGGGAGAGAAAGCGTAAAAGGGGAGCGCGGTTACGCAAAGCACCTCAATTTCGTCTAAGGTGAAAACGGTTCACCCTGATACCGGAGGCAATAATGGTCTTTTTGGTCAGTGATGAAGTTAAAGTGAAAAGCGGCGGTCCCTGCATGATTGTGACCGGGTATGCCAGTGGCATGGTGGAATGTCGCTGGTATGACGGTTATGGCGTCAAGCGTGAAGCCTTTCGGGAGGAAGAGTTAGTTCCCGGAAACCGGTGTCATGCTTACGAAGAGGCATAGCCATATAAGCGCCCGGCATGCCCGGGCGTTTTCATTTGTATTCACATTTCGTCCGGCCACCGTGATCGATTATTTCATTTATTCAGGGAGTCACCGTGCGACAGGACAACGTCGTAAAAAGCCCATTGCGGCTGGATAAGGTAAAAAAATGGTTCGACCCCAGCGGGGTGGTTAATCTCTGCTTTATTATCGTTATGGTGTGCTCAACCGTACTGACCTGGCGTGAAGTGGCGGTTCTTCGGGATGCCTATATCGCGAACCAACGCAACGCACTGGATAACGTCAGTAATGTGCTGGACAGGCAGTTACAGGTGGGTGTTGATCGTTTACTTTTTTTCCGCAATGGCATGCAGGGGGCGCTGCAAACGCCGCTGGCCTTTGAAGTTTTGCACAAGGTGCAGGGGCAGTTTGAACATCAGCGCGCCTTGCCTGCCTGGCAAATAGCACTGGATAATCGGCGTACTCTTCCGCTGTACGGCGTGTCTGACTATTTTGTCGGGCAGACCCGGCTGCTCAGCCGGGATAATGACCTCTTGCATAACGAACTCACCGCGGCGCTTGAACTGGGCTATCTCCTTCGACTGGCCTCCACTGCCGTTATGCGTCCGCGTCAGTCGTGGTATGTCTCACGCGCCGGATTTTATATTTCAACCCATCCGATTGAGCAGCAAGACCATATTGTCAGGGATTATTATCAGTTGTTGACCCGTGCGTGGTTCCTTCAGCAACGCGAACGGGATAACCCGCAGCGTGGGGTGCGCTGGTTTACCGATCAGGCACATAAACCCGCAGACAGTGACGCTGTCGTCACCGCCAGCGTGCCGCTTGATTATCAGGATAATTGGTATGGCGTGCTGGCGATGAGCTTCTCCATTTCCTCGCTGCGTCAAATTTTGATTGAAGCGCGACAGTCTGAGACCGATGGTGAATACCAGCTTTATGACAGCAAGTGGTCATTACTGGCCAGTACCATGGTGACCAGTGAAGATCGCACGCAGGCTTTCACACCAGCAGAACGCCGCCAACTCAATCAGGCAATCGCGCAAGAGATGGCTGGCTGGATGCGCATGGGCACCCGTTTCGTCAGTTGGGAAAAGCTGAGACATTTCGATGGGGTGATGCTGCGCGTCCACACATTACGGGAAGGGTTACACGGGGATTTCGGGAACATCAGCGTTGCTTTAGCGCTGTTATGGGTGTTGTTCACCTGCATGGTACTGATCGCATGGGGCGTTATCCGCAGGATGGTCAATAACATGTACCGCCTCCAGCACACCTTAAAGTGGCAGGCGTGGTACGATCCACTCACCCGATTGCCCAATCGTGGCGCCCTCTTTGAACGAGCAAAAGCCCTCTCCGCTGAATGTCATCTCCAGCAGTTGCCTTTCTCGGTCATCCAGATCGATCTCGATCACTTTAAGCGTATCAATGATAAATATGGTCATCAGGCGGGGGATTTAGTGCTGTCGCATGCTGCACGCCTGATTGGTAACTCGATACGGGAGCCGGATATTGCCGGGCGCGTCGGGGGCGAGGAGTTTTGCGTCCTGCTACCCGGACGCACGCTGGTGGAAGCGGCACAGGTTGCTGAGCGCATTCGCGCCCGCATCGGTGGTAAAGAGATTCTGGTACTGAAAAACCAGACCATCCGCATCAGCGGCTCGCTGGGCGTAAGCAGCGCTCAAGAAACCGGCAGTTACGATTTCCAGCATCTGCAATCCGTTGCAGACAGCCGGTTATATCGGGCTAAACGAGCAGGGCGAAATCAGATTTGTGCTCAGGATGAAGAGGAACCTGAATCAAGCATATGATCCAACCCCTCGCGCCAGCCTTCCGCACCCTCACGCGTGGTGTGAAAAACCCGCGTGGGGCTGTCATCACGTAGTGAGATCCCCTGACGGTTAAGCCCCTTCACCACGATAGCAAAATCAACGTTGTCCAGTAGCGGCGCGTCGTTGGGGCCATCACCCAGCCCAAGCGTGATAAAGGTTTTGTTGTCATGATGATGATACTGGCGCGTCAACCAGTTCACTGCCTGATCTTTGCCGGCACGTTCATCCAGCACGTGCCAGAATCGTGCCCCTTGCACGAAACGTAACCCAAGGCTTGCCAGCGCCGTGTTGAAGGCTGCCATCCGTTCATCACTGTCACGCCAGATAATCGTTTCTGAAGCCTCCTGAAGGCGTGCCAGGCTCGCCTGAGCAGGGGGAAGACCGGTAACGTCGGCAAGTACATGTTCATCAAGTTCGCTAAAAGCCGTAAATTTATAGCCGTCCCGTTGGCGCAGCTGTTCGAGCACGCTGAAAATCTCGTCGTGGGACGATCCCTGGATAATGCGCGGATAACCGGCGCTGTCCTGCCAGTTAACATCAAGTTGAATCACCGCCCCGTTTTCGGCAATAAAAGGTAGTCCCTCTACCCCCAGAATTCGCTGGATAGCCAGCATCTCAGCCGCTGTTTTACTGCTGCAAAGGATTAGAGGGATAGCGTGCTCGCGCAGGCGTGCAAGCCATGGGGCGGCAGCCTGCCATTCACCGGTATGGCTGTCCATGAGCGTGCCATCGATATCAGAAAAGACCAGCAGCGCATCATTCAGTGTGGGCATAAAAACTCCTGTATTTGTTATTGGCCTGGCATTCATTGCTAAGACAAATCTCAATTAAGCACGATGAAGTGACGCACGCGATAACAAGGAAACGGGTAAGGGGCGCGCCAGTATTGGGTTGCGTAATTATGTGCCTGAAAAATATTTCAAAACTAACTATTGTGCCCGCCAATATATCCTTGTCATGCAAAATGTTTGCAGATACAGTGCGGGCTACATCAGATTCCCTGATGTAACGAATTTTTAAGTGCTTCTTGCGAAAGCAAGCTTCATCCCGGTCATTCCATGACCGGGATTTTTTCTGTCAGCGATTTATCTCACTGATGCTGAAGTCATGAACATCAAGCTCGAAGGCTTCTGCCAGCTCACGCCAGGTGTGATATTCCCGCCCATCGACGCTGACGCGTTGTCCCTCATCGTCTTGTACCCGTTGGATACGGCTCTCGCTAACTTCATTAATTGCAGCCAGCAGGGCATCCACATCGACATTGACGTCACGTTTTGCGGTATCGCTGAACTCTTTGGCTGTCTTCATCACCTTTACCTCAATGACCAGGCCAGCGTTAAGTATAGTCGGTAGAAAAAATCGACAGCTGAACGCGTTGACGCTGCCAGATAATGAGAATTGTTCTACACTGGCACAAATGCGACAGGAGGATGTGTATGAAGGTTAATGATCGTGTCACGGTCAAAACGGACGGTGGTCCACGCCGCCCTGGTATGGTGCTGGCAATAGAAGAGTTCAGTGAAGGAACCATGTATCTGGTTTCGCTTGATGATTACCCGCTCGGAATTTGGTTCTTCAATGAGAAAGACCACCCGGACGGGGTTTTTGTTGAAAAGGTCGAATAGTTTTTTCGCCCTCCTGAACAGGAGGGTGAAGCGTTAACGTTAACGCATGTTCACAAAAATACCGCTGGTTACATTATCAGTCAGTCGTACCACGTGATAGATCACTTGCTTATTATGCGTTTTAATTTTTCTTTTAATATTTCCCTTATGTGATGATACCGTTTTAGCTTTAATATTCATCTGGTCTGAGATTTGTATCGTGTCCTGACCTGACATCCACATTTTAAGCATACTTGATTCAGTGCGGCTTAATGATAGCGTGGGTAAATTGCCAAGGCCGATGTTCTTCTTTTCTTTACTGAGATAATCCGCCAGGAAAACATCCAGCGACTCAGGCTTAATAGATTTAGAACTTATCAATAAGTTTTTTCTGACTAACAGATATTCATCAAAGTGGATGTTTGCTATTGCCATAAAAACGATAAATAAAGTACGAGGATGCTGATTAATGATTTCTTTAATGTGTTGGCTGCTTACGGGGTCATGAATGAAGCAGTCCTCATTAATAAACACCACCGATGGCTGTAGCGTTGCACAAACAGATTCGAGTTCTTCAACGGTCGTTACGTCGTTGATTTCTCGCTTTTTAACCCCCCGACTCGCCAGATAACCCGTTAGTCCCAGGCGGGTATAACTGCATATATCCATGATAATCGTTGACATGGCATACCCTCACTCAATGCATAACGATAATTCACCCTCGCCAGAGGTCTCTGAACCACCAGACAAAAAAGTAATAACAATGAGCAGGATGTAGACCTCAGGCGAAACCACTATCCCGTAAAGTTACGTATAATTTGCCAGGAATCATCTCAAAGTAAAGTAAATCTTATGTTATGTGAGAGTGATAAAAACAATTAAACCGCGCTGGGTATATCGTGGAGGGTATTAACGGAATTTCATTTTAGGATTATCCTCAAGAAGACCCCTCGATGTTTATGGAATATTATTTCGTGGCAGCTCACTGATAATATCTGCTAAGAGATTGAATATTTCGCCAAATAAACGCTCAGCGAAGGGCGCAATCAGCGGCATCATGAGCATCATTAACAACATGCCGACGCTCAACGTGATGGGAAAACCGATGACGAAAACCGACAGCTGGGGTGCCATTCGATTGAGTAATCCCAGCGCAAGGTTAGCGGTGAGAAGAAGGGTAATCACCGGCAGTGCGAGCATAAGACCGTTGAGGAAAATCATCCCTGCCGCGCGCGTTAATGCCAAAAAGGCATTGCTGTTAATCGGATCGCCGCCAATCGGGAGCGTATGGAAGGTATCCACCAGCATCGAAATCAGCCACAGATGACCGTTAAAGGTCATAAACAGTAATAACACTAACATATCCACCAGACGCGCCAGAACGGGCATATTAAGGTGGTTTGTGGGGTCAACAAAGGTGGCAAACGACAGCCCCATAGACAAGCCAATCAGCTCACCCGCTGTACGTATAGCGGCAAAAGCAAACTGCATCGTAAAGCCCAGCGCAATACCGATAAGCAGCTGCTGAAATATCATCCACACGGCGCTTGCAGAAAAGATAGTGGTATCGTTGGCAGGCAGCGTAGGGGCGACGATAAAGGTAATCATCAGTCCCAGCCCCACTTTTACCCGCTTTGGAATGCTACGCTCACTGAGAATAGGCGCGGTCATGATCAGCGCCATAATGCGGATAAAGGGCCAAAAATACATGCTCAGCCAGGCAAGCCATTGATCGCTGGAGACCTGCAACATCGTCGCTTATCCGATGATATAGGGCAGGTTGGTGAACAACGAGCGCATATAATCCAGCAGCAGATTGAGCATCCACGGGCCGGCGACAATAATCGCAACGAAAACCGCGATGATTTTCGGGATGAACGACAGGGTCATTTCGTTAATCTGCGTCGCAGCCTGCAAGATACTGATGATAAGACCGGTAACCAATGCAATGAGCAGGAGTGGGGCAGCGAGCGCGAGGGCCACTTTCATGGCCTCGGTACCCATCATCATCACCGATTCAGGTGTCATTGTTCACTCCTAACTGTAAAAGCTTTGGGCCAGCGAACCGACCAGCAGCTGCCATCCGTCGACCAGCACAAACAGCATCAGTTTGAAGGGAAGGGCAATGGTTGCCGGCGGCACCATCATCATCCCCAGCGCCATCAGCACGCTGGCAATCACCAGATCAATAATCAGGAACGGAATGAAAATCGTAAACCCTATCTGGAACGCCGTTTTCAGTTCACTGGTGACGTAAGCCGGTAACAGTATGCGCATAGGCACGGCTTCAGGTCCCTGAATCGGTGGGCTGTTCGCCAGTCGGGCAAACAGCGCCAGGTCGGCTTCACGCGTCTGGCGCATCATGAATTCACGCAGCGGTTGAGCCCCGCGTTCCAGCGCCACATCGACCGAAATCTTGCTTTCGGTAAACGGCTGATAGGCCTCGGTGTAAATTTTATCGATGACCGGGGACATAATAAAAAAGGTCAGAAACAACGCCAGTCCGAGCAGCACCTGGTTTGGCGGTGCGGACGGCGTACCTAACGCATTTCGCAGCAAACCAAACACGATGATAATGCGGGTGAAACTGGTCATCATCAGCAGAATGGCAGGCAGGGAGGTCAGCGAGGTAATAAAGACTAGCGTCTGCACCGCCAAAGACCAGGTCTGGCCTCCGCCCGCGAGCGGTTGACTGACCAGGCCCGGGAGCTGAGCAAATGCGGCAGGTGCAGCAAGCCATAATCCGGCCAGCGCAAAAGGTAACAAACGGCGCATCAGGA
>DFPL01000148.1 GCA_002377245.1 Enterobacteriaceae bacterium UBA3516 | reverse complement strand
TACTATCAGAGGGCGGATGCGCGTGCACGGTTGCGCTTTGGTGCGTCGTGGCGTGTCTCTCCGAGCGATCGTTTACTCAACGATCTGCGTGGCCTCATTGGTTCGGAGCAGGTGGAACTGGAGTTTGACTAATACAGGAATACTATGAGTCTGAATTTCCTTGATTTCGAACAGCCGATTGCAGAGCTGGAAGCGAAAATCGATTCTCTGACCGCGGTGAGCCGTCAGGATGAAAAACTGGATATTAACATTGACGAAGAAGTGCATCGTCTGCGTGAAAAAAGCGTAGAACTGACGCGCAAAATCTTCGCCGATCTCGGCGCATGGCAGGTAGCCCAGCTGGCACGCCATCCGCTGCGTCCATACACCCTGGATTACGTCCGCCTTGCGTTTGATGAGTTTGACGAACTGGCTGGCGATCGTGCTTACGCTGATGACAAAGCCATCGTGGGCGGTATTGCTCGCCTTGACGGCCGTCCAGTGATGATCATTGGTCATCAGAAAGGTCGCGAAACCAAAGAAAAAATTCGTCGTAATTTTGGTATGCCTGCACCAGAAGGCTACCGCAAAGCGCTGCGCTTGATGGAAATGGCCGATCGTTTCAACATGCCGATTATCACCTTCATCGACACGCCGGGTGCTTATCCGGGTGTCGGTGCGGAAGAACGTGGTCAGTCTGAAGCGATTGCCCGTAACCTGCGTGAAATGTCTCGCCTGAACGTGCCGGTCATTTGTACCGTCATTGGCGAAGGCGGTTCCGGCGGCGCGCTGGCGATTGGGGTGGGTGATAAAGTGAATATGCTGCAGTACAGCACCTATTCCGTTATCTCTCCGGAAGGCTGTGCCTCCATTCTGTGGAAGAGCGCAGATAAAGCCCCTCTGGCCGCAGATGCAATGGGTATCATTGCTCCGCGTTTGAAAGAGCTGAAACTGATCGATTCCATTATTCCGGAACCGTTGGGCGGCGCCCATCGTAACGCGGAAGCGATGGCGGCCTCTCTGAAAGCACAACTGATCGCCGATCTGGCCGATCTTGATGTGCTGAGCAAAGAGGATCTGCGTAATCGTCGTTACCAGCGTCTGATGAGCTACGGTTACGCCTGATTTGCGCGAAAGATCATTCTGAAAAGCCACACTCCGGTGTGGCTTTTTTTATATCGATGGTTTACCTCAACTATGCTTAACGCATGTTTTTTAAGGAGGTAGGCGTGAATATTATTGCCATCATGGGGCCGCACGGCGTTTTCTACAAAGACGAGCCCATCAAGGAGCTTGAACAGGCGCTTGAGAAACAAGGCTTTCAGCTTATCTGGCCACAAAACAGTAATGACCTGCTGAAATTTATTGAGCATAACCCGCGTATTTGCGGCGTCATTTTTGACTGGGATGAATACGACCTCGAATTATGTAGTGAGATTAATCAGCTCAACGAGTATCTGCCGCTGTATGCCTTTATTAATACGCATTCGACAATGGACGTCACTGCTCAGGATATGCGAATGGCGCTGTGGTTCTTTGAGTATGCGCTGGGAATGGCAGAGGATATTGCGACGCGTATTGAGCAGTACACGCGTGAATATCTCGACAACATTACCCCGCCTTTCACCCGAGCCTTGTTCAATTATGTGAAAGAGGGGAAATATACCTTCTGCACGCCCGGGCATATGGGCGGTACGGCTTACCTCAAAAGCCCGGTTGGGTGCCTGTTTTACGATTTCTTCGGTGGGAATACGCTCAAGGCGGACGTGTCCATCTCGGTGACTGAACTGGGATCGCTGCTGGATCACAGTGGTCCGCATCTGGAGGCGGAGGAGTACATCGCTCGCACCTTTGGCGCAGAGCAGAGCTATATGGTCACCAATGGCACCTCTACGTCGAACAAAATTGTCGGGATGTATGCCGCGCCCGTGGGCAGTACTTTGCTCATCGATCGTAACTGCCATAAATCTCTCGCACATTTGCTGATGATGAGCGACGTTACGCCGATTTGGCTAAAGCCGGGGCGGAACGCGCTGGGTATTCTGGGCGGTATTCCGCGCCAGGAGTTTACCCACGCCAGTATTGAACAAAAGGTCGCGACAACGCCGGGAGCGAGCTGGCCTGCCCATGCGGTGATCACCAATTCGACTTACGATGGCCTGCTCTACAACACCGACTGGATTAAAAAGACGCTGGATGTCCCCTCGATTCATTTCGATTCAGCCTGGGTGCCGTACACCAACTTTCATCCCATCTATGCCGGCAAAAGCGGAATGAGCGGAGACCGAGTGCCGGGCAAGGTGATATTTGAGACCCAGTCGACGCACAAAATGCTGGCGGCGTTATCGCAGGCCTCACTGATTCATGTGAAAGGCGAGTATGACGAAGACACCTTCAATGAAGCCTTTATGATGCACACCTCCACCTCGCCCAGCTACCCGCTGGTGGCCTCTATTGAGACAGCGGCGGCAATGCTGCGGGGTAATCCTGGTAAACGCCTGATTAACCGCTCGGTAGAGCGTGCGCTGCATTTTCGCAAGGAGGTCCAGCGTCTCAAAGATGAAGCTGATAGCTGGTTCTTCGATATCTGGCAGCCGGAAGAGATTGATGAGGCGGATTGTTGGCCGGTTGCGCCCGGCGCGGAGTGGCACGGATTCCGCAATGCTGATGCTGATCATATGTTCCTCGATCCGGTGAAGGTGACCATCCTGACGCCCGGCATGGACGAGCAAGGTAACATGAGCGAAGAGGGGATCCCCGCTGCGCTGGTGGCAAAGTTTCTCGACGAACGCGGTGTGGTGGTGGAAAAGACGGGCCCCTATAATCTGTTGTTCCTGTTCAGCATTGGCATCGATAAAACCCGCGCCATGGGGTTGCTACGCGGCCTGATGGAATTCAAGCGTGCTTACGATTTGAACCTGCGGGTGAAGAATATGCTGCCGGATCTCTATGCAGAAGATCCTGATTTCTACCGCAACATGCGTATCCAGGATCTGGCGCAGGGGATCCACAAACTGATCCGCCAGCACGATCTCCCTCAGCTTATGCTCAGGGCCTTTGATGTCTTACCTGAAATGAAGATGACGCCTCATCAGGCATGGCAGAAACAGATCCGTGGTGATGTGGAAACCATTGAACTGGAAAAACTCACCGGACGCATATCCGCCAACATGATCCTCCCCTATCCGCCGGGTGTGCCGTTATTGATGCCAGGGGAAATGATCACTGAACAGAGTCGCTCGGTGCTCGATTTTCTGTTGATGCTCTGTGCAATAGGCCGCCATTACCCTGGCTTTGAAACGGATATCCATGGGGCGAAGCGGGGTGAGGACGGCGTGTATTGGGTACGTGTCTTAAAAAACCCCTAGCCTCTTGCGGGTCATCTCTCCCAAAGGTAACGTGCTGCAAGATAACAGGAGGCACTATGCTGGGTTTAAAACAGGTACACCATATCGCCATCATTGCGACAGACTACAAAAAGAGCAAAGCGTTCTACTGCGACATTCTAGGCTTTTCACTGCAAAGTGAATTCTATCGGGAAGAGCGTGATTCATGGAAAGGTGATCTGGCGCTGAATGGGCAATATGTGATTGAGCTCTTTTCATTTCCGTTCCCGCCTGCACGAGCCAGCGGGCCTGAAGCCTGTGGATTACGCCATCTGGCATTTAGTGTGGAAGATATCGATCGGGCGGTGGCGCATCTTGAGGCGAACCATGTGCCCTGTGAAGCCATTCGCATTGATCCCTTTACCGGTAAACGGTTTACCTTTTTCAAAGATCCAGACAATCTGCCGCTGGAGCTCTACCAGCAGTAACTCTTGCCACTTCTTGCAATGCCCGGTAACGTGCCGGGCATGAACCTCATTTCGGTTAGCGCTATGACCCTGCCATTACTGACTCATCTTCCTGCTTCGCAGCGCCAGTTTCTGGTGGCCTTTAGCGGTGGGCTGGATTCCACGGTCTTGTTGCATCGGTTGGTGTTATGGCGCAAACAACGTCCCGACATCGGCCTGCGCGCCATTCATATTCACCATGGTCTGAGCCCTCATGCAGATAGTTGGGCCGAACATTGCCAACGGTTATGCGAGCACTGGCAGGTTCCATTGGTCGTGCGTCGAGTTCAGCTCGTGGACGAAGGCAAGGGTGTTGAGGCGCAGGCAAGAAAAGCGCGTTACAGCGCATTTGAAGATGCAATTTTGCCAGGCGAAGTGCTGCTTACGGCGCAACATCTTGACGATCAATCCGAGACCTTTATGCTGGCGTTAAAGCGCGGTAGCGGTCCGGCAGGGCTGGCCAGTATGCCAGAGGCGATGCCCTTTGCAGCAACGCAGTTGTTAAGGCCGTTATTGCATGAAACGCGCGCATCACTGGTCAACTGGGCACAACGCCACGACTTAGGGTGGATTGACGACGAAAGTAATGACGACGACCGCTACGATCGTAATTTCCTGCGGCTGCACGTTCTACCGCAGCTCACTACCCGCTGGCCGCATTTTGCCGACGCGGTGGCCCGCAGCGCCGCATTATGTGGAGAGCAGGAGCAGCTACTCGACGAGCTTCTGGCAGAGGAACTGGCCGCTGCAATGGACCATGACGGCGGGCTGCTGATTGCGGCGTTAAGGCCGTTAAGCGCAGTCAGGCGAAGTGCTCTCTTACGCCGCTGGCTGGCATCGCAGCGTGCGCCGATGCCGTCGCGAGAAATGCTTACCCGGATCTGGGAAGAGGTCGCCCTTGCCAGAGACGATGCCGAACCTTGTCTGCGGCTGGGGCGTCTCGATCTTCGCCGCTATCAGGGGCGATTATGGCTGGTGAAGGGGCTACCGATTCTGCGTGAAAAAGTTATCGACTGGCCTTCTCCGTATGCACCGCTGGTGCTGCCGGAGGGTTCTGGTACGCTCTCGCTTGTTTCGGGCGCAGAAGTGCGTCTCCCCTTGGCGGAAGAGCGCGTGACCATTCGCTTTCAGGCGAGTGGCACATTGCACATCGTGGGTCGTAACGGTGGGCGTAAACTCAAAAAGATCTGGCAAGAACTCGGCGTAGCGCCCTGGCTTCGCGACACGACGCCACTGTTGTTTTATGGCGAAACGCTGATTGCGGCGGCCGGGCATTTTGTGACGCGGGAAGGGGCGGTACAGACGGGAGAAAACGGCTTACAACTGCAGTGGGAAAAGTAACGGGCAGTCTCAGCTGCCCGCAGGAGAACGTCAGGATTCACTCACCACAACGGTGCCGATTTCCGGGTGACTGAAGCTGGCGATTTTGTCGAGGCGCAGTTCACGCGTCGCCCCGGCTGTTTCAACCAGCAGATACTCCACGTTTTTACGCGAGACCAGATCGCTGGCTTTCGCCTGCAACTCTTCGCCATCTTTCAGCGTCAGCGTCAGTAAGAGATGATGCTGACAGGCGAGTTCCAGGTTGTCATAGTCATCACAATTGATGGGTTGATAGGTATCATTCATTGACATAATCGCTCACCAGTAAGTTCGCGGCAGCATATGCCGCCTTTTCCCTGACCGACTCTGAAACGGTATCGTCCGATGCCATCTCATTCAAAACGTTCAATACGCATCCCAGTGCATCCGGTATATACCCCAAATCTCCGCTGGCAATTTCCGCATAACGCTTACGTATTAGTTCACAATAATTTCCCACATGTCCTCCTGTAAGCGCTTTGGCTTTGCTGTGAGATACCATTAAGCCTACGAAGATACGCTCTGTTTCGCAAGGTGACTATACCACAGCCAGCTAATCATTATCAGAGCGATGAATCGTATGAAGCATAAGAGATAACAGCGCGTTATAGCTTTATTCGCTACAATAGCGGCTGTTTTGCTCAGGAGGCGGTATGGCATTAAAAGCAACAATTTATAAAGCGACAGTGAATGTGGCTGATTTGGATCGTAATCAATTTCTGGATGCCACCCTGACGCTTGCTCGTCATCCTTCCGAAACGCAGGAGCGTATGATGCTGCGCCTGCTGGCGTGGTTAAAATTCGCTGATGAGCGGTTGCAGTTCACCCGTGGGCTGAGCGCGGAAGATGAGCCTGAGGCGTGGCTGAGAAACGATCATTTGGGTATCGATTTGTGGATTGAGTTGGGACTACCCGATGAGCGGCGAATCAAAAAAGCCTGTAGCCAGTCTCAGGACGTCGCGCTGTTTACCTATAATGACAGGGCAGCACAAATCTGGTGGCAGCAGAATCAGACAAAACTCGCCGGATTTAAAAATCTGAGCATCTGGTATCTCGATGATGAACAGCTCGCGAAATTGAGCGCGCTGGCCGGGAGGACGATGACATTACAGGCAACGATTCAGGACGGAACTATCTGGCTCAGTGACGCTCAAAACAATCTGGAAATTCAGTTTACGACCTGGCAGCATCACCAATGATTGAGATATCCCGTCATGCCAGCATTGCGGATGACGAGCTGGAAATAACGGCCGTTCGTGCCCAGGGCGCAGGCGGTCAGCATGTGAACAAAGCCTCGACGGCGATTCACCTGCGTTTTGATATTCGTGCCTCCAGCCTGCCTGATTTTTATAAAGAGCGGTTGCTTGGGGCCTCGCATCATCTTATCACTGCCGAAGGGGTGGTGATCATCAAAGCCCAGGAGTACCGCAGTCAGGAGATGAATCGTGAAGCCGCAGTTGCCCGGCTGGTCGCACTCATTAAAGAGCTGACGGTGGTACAAAAAAGCCGTCAGGCAACGCGCCCAACGCGCGCCTCGAAAGAGCGGCGTCTGGCGACAAAGTCACAAAAATCTTCCGTTAAAGCGCTACGTGGAAAAGTCCGTCGTCCACCTGAGTGATGGACGCAGACAGAACGATTCATAAGGAATAGAGAGTGAAAAAAGCGATTTTGTCACTGGCGGCGGTCATGACACTCTTCGGACTGATGGGATGTAATAACCGGGGAGAAGTCCAGGTTGTCTCACCTGCGCAACAACAAGAACTCAAACCGATGCAGCAAAGCTGGCGGGGGACTCTACCCTGTGCCGACTGTGAAGGGATTGATACCTCACTTTTTCTTGAGAAAGACGGCACCTGGGTAATGAATCAGGGCTATCAGGGCGGGAAAGCCGCTGCAGAATTTGCCGCCTATGGCGCCTGGGCGCGCACGGCGGACAAACTGGTCTTAACGGATGCAAAAGGCGAAAAGCTCTACTTCCGGGTTAAAGGCGACGCGCTGGAAATGTTAGATCGTGAAGGTAACCCGATTGATTCTCAACTTAATTACACGTTGCAGCCGATGAAATCGTCATTGCCATCAACGCCAATGGCGATGCGGGGGATGTACCTTTACTCAGTGGGTGCTGCCACGTTTACGGACTGCGCCACCGGTAAACGGATCGCGGTTAATCCTGATACTCAGCTTGAACAGAAGTTTAATGAGGCGCGGGGCAACCGTCATCAGGCGGTATTATTGGAAGTGGAAGGGCACTTTACCCAGAAACCCAACCCGGACACCGGTGCACTGGTGAAAACACTGGTGGCGGATAAAAACGCGACATTCCTTGCGGGAAAAGAGTGTAATCATCCATAAAAAAAGGCCTCGCATGCGAGGCCTTTTTACTACCGGCGCGGTTAGCCTTTAATGGCGTTAACCAGGAAGTTCATGATGTCACCCGTCTTGATCATCTGCTTCTCGCCGCTGCGACGGTATTTGTATTCAATATCGTCGCTATCAAGGTTACGGTCACCAATCACGATGGTGTGAGGAATACCAATAAGCTCCATGTCTGCAAACATGACGCCTGGACGCTCTTTACGATCGTCCATCAGTACATCGATACCCTGCGCACGCAGTTCGTTATAGAGCTTCTCTGCCAGTTCCTGTACACGGTAAGATTTGTGCATGTTCATTGGCAAAATAGCTACCTGGAACGGCGCAATAGCTTCTGGCCACAGGATGCCGCGATCGTCAAAGTTCTGCTCAATGGCGGCGGCCACTACGCGAGTTACCCCGATGCCGTAGCAGCCCATGGTCAGGGTCTGGTTACGCCCATCTTCGCCCTGCACGGACGCTTTCATCGCTTCGGAGTACTTAGTACCTAACTGGAAGATGTGGCCCACTTCGATACCGCGTTTGATCAGCAGCGTACCTTTACCGTCTGGGCTTGGGTCGCCGGCAACCACGTTACGAATATCAGCCACTTCTGGCGTCGCAACATCGCGATCCCAGTTGATGCCGAAGTAGTGTTTACCGTCGATATTAGCGCCGGCCGCGAAATCGCTCATCACAGCAACGGTACGGTCGATAATGACCGGAACCGGCATGTTGATTGGGCCGAGAGAGCCTGGACCGGCTTTCACCAGCGCACGAATCTCTTCTTCCGTTGCGAAGGTCAGCGGGCTGGCAACCTGTGGCAGCTTTTCCGCTTTCACTTCGTTCAGCTCGTGATCGCCGCGAACCAGCAGGGCAACCAGCGGAGACTTGCTACCTTCTACCGCTTTCACCAGCAGCGTTTTCACGGTTTTCTCGACTGGCAGATTGAACTGCTCAACCAGCTCAGCGATGGTTTTCGCGTTTGGCGTATCAACCAGCGTCATTTGCTGAGTGGCGGCTGCGCGAGGCTCTTTCGGTGCCACGGCTTCAGCGAACTCGATGTTTGCCGCGAAGTCGGATGAGTCAGAGAAGATCACATCATCTTCGCCGCTCTGCGCCAGCACCTGGAATTCGTGGGAAGCGCTGCCGCCGATAGAACCTGTGTCAGCCTGTACTGCGCGGAAATCCAAACCCATACGGCTGAAGATTTTGCTGTAGGCGGCATACATTGCGTCGTACGTTTCCTGCAGCGATTCCTGAGAGGTATGGAAAGAGTACGCATCTTTCATCAGGAATTCGCGGGAACGCATCACGCCAAAACGTGGACGCACTTCGTCACGGAATTTGGTTTGGATCTGATAGAAGTTCAGCGGCAGCTGTTTGTAAGAGCTGAGCTCATTACGAATCAGATCGGTGATCACTTCTTCGTGTGTCGGGCCGAGTACGAATGGACGCTCGCCACGGTCGGAAATACGCAGCAGCTCCGGGCCATACTGCTCCCAACGACCGCTCTCTTGCCACAGTTCAGAAGGCTGAACCACCGGCATTAACACCTCGATCGCACCGGCGTTATTCATCTCTTCACGCACGATGTTTTCGACTTTTTTCAGGACGCGCACGCCGGTCGGCAGCCAGGTGTATAACCCGGAGGCCAGCTTGCGGATCATCCCGGCGCGCAGCATCAGCTGATGACTGATAACCTCGGCGTCGGCAGGTGTCTCCTTCAGAGTGGAGAGCAGGTATTGGCTAGTACGCATGTTGTTACGTTTCCAGTTGGACGAGTAGAACAGACTCAAAGGGAGCCTGATTTAAAAAAAGTGCTTCAGTTTACCAGCGAGGCCGGAATGTCAAAAGTAGAGGCAGGAGAAATTAACGGTCTTCCAGCGCAAAGACTTCGAAACCCGCTTCGGTTACCCGCCAGCGAACATTGAAATCCAGTAGCCAGACGGCATAGGTTTTTCCCTGTTCTTCACCTTTTCGGTAGGCTGGACGAGGATCCTGGGCCAGCACTTCGCAAATAAAGGATGAAAGGCGAGGGTAACGCTTTTCAAGCCCCGGTAACAGTGCTTCAACCTCTGGACTGAACATGACGGGCATTTCGGCACCAGGAGCATGTTGCGCGTAACTGGCCCGTGCGTCGGGAAGGGCTTCAGCGAACGGCAGATAGGGTTTGATATCGACAACGGGTGTGCCATCGACCAGGTCCAGGCTGCCAAGCTGCAATATGACCTGATCCTTTTCGCAGCGAATACCGTTGAGCTCAACCAGCAACATGCCAACAGGATTAGGACGGAAGGTCGAACGGGTAGCAAAAACGCCCATTCTGGCGTTTCCTCCCAGACGGGGAGGTCGAACGGTTGGCCGCCAGCCACCGTCCATCGTCTGGTGGAAAATAAACAAAACCCACAGATGGCTGAATGCTTCAAGTCCGCGAACGGCCTCGGCGTGGTTATAAGGGGCGATAAGATGCAATTCGCCGCTTCCCGCCTTGACCAGTCCAGGCTGACGGGGAACGGCAAATTTTTCTTTATACGGGGAGCGAATGACGCCTATCTGTTCAAAAGAAAACGCGGTCATTTCGCCGATACGTTAAGGGCGGATCCCACACATACGGCCTGACGATAACAACCCGGCGTACCGCTGGTGACTTCGCAGCTATGCAGCAGAACCGCGTTTGCTTTCATTTTAGAGGCGTTAATTTGCAGACGTTTGCGCGCAGTTGGGATATTCGGTGGCGAATCCTGATTGCTGGCCTGGCAAGAATCACCGGTGACTTCTCCTAAATCACGAAACGTTTTACCCACTAAGTCTTCAGCGTTAGTAATGATTCTGACAGGAGCTTGACGCGGCGGTTTTGGTTTTGCCGGTTCCACTTTTGGAGGCGTCGCGGTGCTTTTAACGGGTTCGACGGGAGATCTGCTTAGCATTGAACAGCCGCTCAGCATGAGTGCCAATAAACAGATCGGTAAAGCACGCATAATATATCCTCAGTAAAATTCTCAACGTCGCTTATTGAATCAGGTGCTTGAGCAAATGACAAGACGGGCTTACGCCCGTCCTGAAGGATAATGCAGAAGAGGGAAATTACCAGCCTTTAACTGCACCACCATTGAATACTTTGTTTGCAGCTTCGTATACTTCATCCGACTGATAAGCCTGGACAAATTTCTTCACGTTTTCAGCGTCTTTATTATCTTCGCGGCTAACGATCAGGTTTACGTATGGGGAATCTTTGTCTTCAACGAAGATGCCATCTTTCGCTGGGGTTAGGTTGATCTGGCTGGCATACGTGGTGTTAATCACCGCCAGGGCAATTTGAGCATCGTCCAGAGAGCGCGGCAGCTGCGGGGCTTCCAGTTCAACAATCTTCAGGTTTTTTGGGTTCTCAGTGACGTCCAGAACGTTCGGCAGCAAACCAACACCTTCTTTCAGTTTGATCAGGCCCTGTTTTTGCAGCAGCAGCAGGGAGCGGCCAAGGTTTGTTGGGTCATTTGGTACGGCAACCTGCGCGCCTTCCTGCAGTTCATCAATAGATTTAATTTTCTTGGAGTAGCCTGCAATCGGGTAAACGAAGGTATTGCCCACGCCGACCAGCTTGTAACCACGATCTTTAATCTGCTGATCCAGGTATGGCTTATGCTGGAAAGCGTTAACATCGATATCGCCTTTGCTCAGCGCTTCGTTCGGCAATACGTAGTCGTTGAACGTAACCAGTTCTACGTCCAGGCCATATTTCTCTTTTGCTACTTTCTGGGCAACTTCAGCAACCTGCTGTTCTGCACCAACAATCACGCCCACTTTGATGTGGTTAGGATCCTTTTCATCCTGACCGCAGCCCACCAGGGCCAGCGAGCCAATCAGCGCACCTACTGCCGCAAAGGTTTTGAATTTAAACGCCATGTGTTTTTCCTTTCTCAGAGTCGTTGTGTTGTGAACCACATTATTTATGCGTAACAGAGCGAACGATACGATCGCCTGCAAACTGAATTAAGTAAACCAGAATCACTAGCAGGGCCAGCACGGTGTTCATCACTACCGCGTTATAGCCGATGTAGCCGTACTGATAGCCAATTTGCCCCAGGCCACCCGCACCCACGGCTCCTCCCATCGCGGAGTAACCGACCAGGGTAATCAGGGTGATGGTTGCGGCGTTCACCAGTCCCGGTAATGCTTCCGGCAGCAGCACCTTGCGTACAATTTGCATCGGTGTCGCACCCATAGCGCGGGATGCCTCGATAAGACCGGTGGGGATCTCCAGCAGGGCATTTTCTACCATACGGGCAATAAAGGGTGCTGCACCAACCGTTAACGGCACAATCGCTGCCTGCAGACCGATGGAGGTACCGACTACAATACGGGTGAATGGGATCATCCAGACCAGTAAGATAATAAAAGGAATAGAACGGAAGATATTCACCAGCGCGGATATTGTGCGGTACAGCTTCGCGTTTTCAGAAATTTGCCCGGGACGCGTGACATAAAGGAGTACGCCGACCGGTAGGCCTAATACAAAACCGAAAAAGCCGGACACGAAGGTCATTGCCAGCGTTTCCCAGACACCCTTCACCAGTAACCACATCATTGGCTCAGACATAACCCAGCACCTCTACTTTTACATGGTGTTCTTTAAGCCAGGTAATGGCCGCTTGCGTATCCTGCTGAGTGCCATGCATTTCGGTCAGCATGATGCCGAACTTAACGCCACCGGCGTAATCCATCTGCGCGCTAATAATGTTGTTATTCACATTAAAGCGGCGAGCTGTTTCGGACAGCAGCGGCGCATCTACTGACTGGCCGGTAAATTCCATACGCAGCATCGGTACGCTGTCTGCCAAAGGCTGCTCTTTCAGGCGCTGCAGATAGTCTTCTGGAATGTCGAGGTGCAGTGTCGATTGAATAAACTGCTGCGCCAGCGGCGTTTTGGGATGTGAGAAGACTTCACTCACCGTGTCCTGCTCAATCAATTCACCATTGCTGATGACGGCAACGCAATCACAAATGCGTTTTACGACATCCATTTCATGGGTGATCAACAGAATCGTCAGGCCGAGACGGCGGTTAATGTCTTTAAGGAGCTCGAGAATAGAACGAGTGGTAGCCGGATCCAGTGCGCTGGTGGCCTCATCGCACAGTAACACTTTAGGATTGCTTGCTAATGCACGGGCGATCGCAACACGTTGCTTTTGACCACCGGAGAGATTCGCCGGGTAGCTGTCATGCTTATCACCCAGGCCAACCAGATCAAGCAACTCTTTCACACGGCGGTTAATTTCTTCACGCGGTGTGTTATCCAGTTCAAGAGGCAGCGCGACGTTGCCGAAGACCGTACGAGAGGCGAGCAAATTAAAGTGCTGGAAAATCATGCCAATCTGGCGGCGGGCTTTGGTCAGTTCTGATTCAGAAAGCGCGGTCAGTTCCTGACTACCTACCTGAACACTCCCCTGGGTTGGGCGTTCCAGTAAATTAACGCAGCGAATCAGCGTACTTTTACCGGCACCCGATGCGCCTATGACGCCATAAATTTGCCCGGCAGGAACGTGCAGGCTGACATTGTTCAGTGCCTGAATCGATCTCGTCCCCTGCTGGAACACTTTGGTGATATTCGAAAGTTTAATCATTAGATTATTTTTATCGTATTAAGAGTGAGCCGTGGCATTTTGTTCTGCCGGTTACGGTCATTGACCGTAAACAGAGCGGATGTTAGGGCATCCAGACGTCTAAATCAATCACACCCTGTGAGATGAGCACTTTCCTGCCAGGGGAAACATGAGATAATGAAAGGACATGCCTTATTCAGGAGCAAACCGGTGGCAAAATCAGTACCTGCAGTTTTTCTCGATCGTGATGGCACAATTAATGTCGATCACGGCTATGTCCATGAAATCGACAATTTTGAGTTTATTGATGGTGTCATTGATGCCATGCGTGAACTAAAGGCAATGGGTTTCGCCCTGATTGTAGTCACTAACCAATCCGGCATAGCCCGTGGCAAGTTTACTGAAGCGCAGTTTGAGACGCTCACCGAATGGATGGACTGGTCGCTGGCCGATCGCGACGTTGAATTAGACGGCATCTATTATTGTCCGCACCATCCGCAGGGAACCGTGGAAGAGTTCCGCCAGACGTGCGACTGCCGTAAACCGCACCCGGGGATGTTCATCTCTGCACGCGATCATTTGCACATCGATATGTCTGCTTCTTATATGGTTGGCGATAAAATTGAAGATATGCAGGCAGCAAATGCAGCGCAGGTGGGGACGCGTGTGCTGGTTCGAACCGGTAAACCCGTCACGCCAGAAGCAGAAAGTGCAGCAGATTGGGTGATTAATAGCCTTGCAGAGCTGCCTGCAGCCATCAAAAAGCATCAAAAATAGCCGTTGTGATGAAAAGATGAGCGGTTGAAATAAAAATGCATTTTTCCGCTTGCCATTCATCGGGAGCTCCCTATAATGCGCCTCCATCGACACGGTAGATGTGAATCACTTCACACTAAACAGCCGGTTCGGTTGAAGAGAAAAAATCCTGAAAATCAGGGTTGACTCTGAAAGAGGAAAGCGTAATATACGCCACCTCGCAACGGTGAGCGAAAGCCGCGTTGCACTGCTCTTTAACAATTTATCAGACAATCTGTGTGGGCACTCAAAGTGACATGGATTCTTAATGTCTCCGGACAATAAATGAATACCA
>DFPL01000149.1 GCA_002377245.1 Enterobacteriaceae bacterium UBA3516 | reverse complement strand
GCCACCGCCACCGCCACCGCAGGGTGAACGTCATTAAAACCAGACTGGTTCGCAAGGCGTCTGTGCTGTTTATTCAATGGGGTGGAAGGGGAAGCGCCGCAGGCGCGTCCCTTTTTTCCCGTCATCCCGCAGGGATGAACAGGTTTTTTTCGCGCATTCACCGGAGCACGACGCTCTCCCTGGGGCGGCCTGGCCGCCCCGTCGTCATTGTGTCAGTCCAGTGCGCGGTAAATGGTGGCGGCTTCCGGGTGGTCGCCCACAAACGCCATCAGCTGGTCATAACGCTGGCAGAAGTGGCGGCACAGCTCGTCGCGGTCATGGTGGCTGTGATGCCAGCTCCGGTGATTCAGCACCAGGGCGGTGATGATGATCCCCGCCACTTCCGCGCTCACTTCCTGCTCAAACCAGTTACCTGAATTGCTGAACATCACGGTGTCCCTGTCCGGCATCATGTACCCGGCACCATTCGGCAACCGGCAGTAGTGCCAGAATCCGCCCTCGTACCCTTCAATGTGGCGCATCGCATAGGCGTACACCGTGGCTTCTGACGCCATAAAATCGGTGCTGAATAACGCGGGTAAAAACGTCAGGCGCTGGGCACCTTCAAGGCGTGTGGCTTCGCTGTGGCTTAAGGTCGTGTTCATCATTCCTCCTGGGTTAAGTGGATTACCGTTCCGGCTGGCGCCGTGCCGACACAAAAGCCCGGCGAAAAGCGGAGACGGAAAGGGCGCCACCGCAAGCCGCAGCGCAAAGCCTTTACGGGCTGAATGCGCCGTAAAGGGTGCGAACGGGTGAGGATGGCGGCGCCAGCGAACCCTTGGAGACGATGCGGCCGGGCTAAAGTGAAGGCACGGCGTTAGCCGTCACCGCACGGAGGTCAGCCTTTCCTGTCGTCCGGTTGAAACCCGAAGGGAGTCGGCCGGACATTACGCGGAGCAACGCGACAACCTTTTTTCATAAGGCGTCGCCCGCCAGGGTGAAGCCGGGTTAACGCGGAGCCGGCGACACCCTTATTCGGGTCGTCAGGGAGGGGTTGCCCCCTCCCGGCCCGGTTATTCCTCTTCCTCCGTCATACCCAGTAATGCCCTCAGCTCGTTAATCTGGTACTCCGTGCGGGTGAGGGACGCCGGCGCTGGCATGAGTCCCTGCCGGGCCAGCTCTGTCTGATGATTTACATCCCGTGCGGCATGCTTAATAAGCACCTTCAGTACGGCTTCTGATACGTCCACCTGTGGCTGCGTGGTTTGCCGGTACGCGTGCAGCATCGCCGGGAACTGCGCCGGACTCATTCCTTCAGCCTGATACTGTTCGTAAGGCGTATTACCAATCGCTTCCATCACGGCGATGACCTCGGAGGGGGTCGGGTCCATTTTCCAGCACGCTTCGGCTATGCTGGCTTCGGTCCAGAACAGGACCGCTAACGGTTCATCGCCAATGAACATCTTGTTTAACTGGTTGCAGATTTCTTTACGGTTTCCAAACATCGGTATTCCTCAATCGGAGTTGTTGATCGTTGTGTTCATTTGCCACCCGGCGGCCCCGCCCGGTGGCGTTCAGTCAGTCCTGGAAGGTTTCGTCCAGTACGAGGGCTTCGCGGTATGCCTCCAGAAGCAGCGCGTTAATGCGTCGCAGGGTCTGGGCTGCCAGGCGTTCCGTCAGGGTGGCCGCGTCGTGCCGGTGCTGTGATTCCAGACGGTTCAGCAGCATCCTGACGTCGCACATGGCGTTGCTGAGCGCGGCAACGTCGGCGCGCAGGGCCTCCAGTCCGGGGTAATTCATGCGGCCTCCGGCCAGTCCGGATAAAACGCGCCATCGTTGGCGGCCGGCATGCGTCGGGCGCGTTCAACCTGGGCCAGCCGGCGAACACCGGCGGCGTGGTACTGCTCCAGCATTTCGATACCGATGTAGCGACGACGCGCTTCGGCCGCTGCCACACAGGTCGAACCGGAACCGGCAAACGGGTCGAGAACGATCGCGCCCGGACGCGTCAGGGATTCAATAAGCGGGCGCAGGCTCTGCACCGGTTTTTCCGTCGGGTGGTGGCGGTTGCCCGTGTATTTCCAGGGGATCACATCAGGAATGGGGCGGTCCGGCGTCTGTGGTCGCTCCTTGGCCAGCAGGTAGGCGCTCTCATGCGTGTAGCCCACAAACGTGGATTTCGAGGCGTAGGTCTTGGCAAAGACCACGTGCCCGACAATCCGGAATCCCGCCTGTTTCCAGGCACTGATAAACAGGTCGGCACGATTCCAGGCGTAGAAGCTGACCATCAGACTGTCATTTTTCAGCACCCGGTACATTTGCTGACAGGCCGGCTCCAGCCATTCCGGTGAATTGTCCCCGGCGAGCGTGCGCCCGGAACGGTCCTGATAGCCGACGAGGTACGGCGGATCGGTCAGAATGAAATCGACGGCACGGGACGGAAAACGGGACATGACCTGCACACAGTCACCCAGGATAAAACGGGACATAGCACTCTCCTCTCTGATATGCGGCACCCTCTTGCGCCGTGCCGACACAAAAGCCCGGCATTAAGCGGCAGGCGAAAAGGGCGTTACCGCAAGCCGCACGCGCCGCTGTGAGCGGGCTGAATGCGCCGTGAACAGCGGGGAACGGGCGAGGATGACGGCGACAGCGAACCCTTAGAGACGACGCGGCCGGGCTAGCGTGAAGGCACGGCGTGCAACCCCGCCGGCGCCCGTTGCGACGGGGGACGGTTCTGTCGCGGAGCGCAGCGACTTCCTTTCGCAAAAGCGGCCGCCTGAAGGCGACCGGCAGGGTTACTGCTCGCGCATCCTTTCGATGGCCGTCCCCAGGGTGAACCAGTTGAAGCCGACGTCCGCATCGTGCTGGTCATCCGCAATGTCCATGGCCGCTTCAATTTCTTCAGGGGTCAGCGTGGCATCGAGGGCAAGAAAATCATCAGCCAGCCAGAACGTTGCCAGGCAGAGCGCATCCTGCGGGTACGCCTGCAGACGCGCAATCAGGCCGGCAATGGTCATGGGGTATGTGTGCATGTGTCTCTCCGGATCAGTGTGGCCAGACGGAATTGCCTGCGCCGTGCCGGCACACAGGCCCGGTGAAACGCGAAGACGAAAAGGGCGACATCGAAGCCGCATGCGCCGTTGATTGCGGGCTGAATGCACCGCGAGCAACGGGGAACGGGTGAGCAGTTGTGTTTGATGTCAACTTGAGAAGGGGTTTAAAAGTCGCGCAGTGGTTGCAAGTGATGAACGTCCGCTATGAGCGAAGAGCGGAAGTTGACATATACTTATGACAAATGAGTAGTCAATCACAATTGATACAATGCTAGGAACCTAGCTACATTTCGACTCATTGATCTTTCAGGCAAGGTCGTAGGGGCTCAGTACCACACTGAGCCCTAGCTGAACTTAAAAAGTAGTAATAATACTTGTGCTACAATACCGTTTAATTTGTGAGGTGCTGTTTAGTGCCACTATTTAATGTCTTTAAGTTTCTTGGAGTAGCTGGATAAAATTTTAGGTACAGACAGATCGTACAGATCAATAAGTTTTTGTGTATGTTCGTCTGAAAGATCCTTAAAATTCAACCCTTCAAAAGCTTTGAAGAACATACGGCACGATTGAACGAAGTTTTTGAGATTAATTTCACGCATACCCTCGACCTCATGGGTAAATGCGGCAGCACTCTGGATCTTACCAGACGGATGGATAATTATCCGTTTAGCATCTAGGCCAGGATAATGCTTGTCAAACCAAGCGCATGAGCGATTCATTTGCTCAGCTTCTCGTTTGTTCACCTCTGAGCGGGTAACATCGACCTCACTCTTACATTCGATGAGAAGATAGTTCTTATCGTCAAGAGCCCATAGGTTGTCAGGACCTTCCTTCCATTCCATATCGGGACGCTCACCAATAAATCCGAGTGCAAAGCTTAATTCATTCAGAGCTTGCTCAAATTTGTCAGCTTTAACACCGAATACCAGTCGCTCCAAAATATCCGAAACTGCGACATCTAGCTCGCTGTAATTATCGAAGTTTTTGATCCACTTCTGAATTCTTTCAACTCGCCCCTGACTACGTAATGTTAGTTTGGTGACCGTTACTCCAGTTGCAGGCTTAAGGAGTAACATGTTATTTTTATGAGCATTTTTTTGCTGAGTTTGAGAATCCGCTCTAGCTGAGTTGTATAAGTAGCGAGCCCGCTCCTGGAGATACCAAGCTTTGTCATTGGCGTCCACGCTACCACTGTCAAGAAGATTTTGCAGGATTTTTGCAGCGCCAACATAATCCCCTGCCATATAAGCTTTCTCAGCCTGAAGTTCAGCTTCATAGATATTGAGGATATCTTTATTAGCACCAACTGGTGTGACATCACTCATTTGCTCGGCGTAATAAGCTTTCCAGTCATCATCACGGGTCAGGCACTGTTTGATTAGTCCATTGAATGCATTGGTTGGGTTCTCGCCCTCAGCTATTTCCTGCTTAGCCATTTTTCCAAGTTCAATTCCTATCTCAATCTGTTTGGCAAACTGGGGCGAAAGATACTGACGGGAGGTCGCATCTCGAAGGGTACGCACAAGTTCAGACCCTACGACAACGATAACGGAATAGTCTTTCTCGCCACGAACACTTCGCCCCATACCCTGTTCAATTGTACGCATTGTCTTAGTAATTGTTGCTTTAGAATTAGGTCTTACCCGCTCGGCATAAAGATCTATTAAGCTTTCAGAGAAAGGTTTGGAATCAAACATCAAGATTCTGCAGGCTGAGTCGGGCAGATCAATACCGTCATATCGGTTAACTAATACGATGGTCTCTTTGTAGCCACCTAGAAGAAGTTTAGCAATAGCATCGTCAACATTGTCCTTGTCAGTGATGACTGCTCCATAAGATTTCCAATCTTTTGAACGTGCCGCGCTTGGAGTCAGTCCTACTCGACCGAATTTTCGATTATCACTTGGAGTTGCTAGCCATTTAACCATTTGCTCGCGATTGAGATTTTCATGGATAATGGAGGGTAAGAGGATCATCTTTTCACCTGACCACGTTTCTTTAGCGTAGGTCAACGGTTGTGAAATTGTTTTGGCTGAAAGCTGTAGACCTTTGACAAGAAAAGCATCATCTGTCACCGTTGCAGACATAAAGATTCGGTGTTTTGCCTTAAAATAAGAGCCGAAAGTGTCTAGTGGTGCAACATAGGGTTCGATCTCGATTGCCAAACCGGAAACAATACATTGGCAATGCTTGAGCATATCTTTCAGTAAAGGCCACGCGAATTTTATGGATTTACGATCAGCATCTTGTGCAAGAATTGAAGCTACTTCACTTTCATGGTTAAGCCAACTCCAATAAGGGACAGGAAGGAAAGCTTCCCTTTTCTCATTTTCAATCTCAGCAAAAGTACCGATTCCTTGTTGTTCAAGTTCGGCTCGAAATAATGACAAAAGCCTACTGTAAGCTGGTTCTTCTCTTGGAATGCGAATTCGGCATTGTTCACGGATGCGGTCAGAGCATGCATGTGCATCGTCCATCAGAACAGTATCAAGCAAGATAGATTGGTTATGTAGTCCGAATTTTGTCATCCCATTGAAAAGCTTGCTTGCGGAAGTAACCAGAATTCGATCTCCATTGATGAATTCTTCGGGAAGTTCACCTTCGCTAGTACAAGTTCTGATTCCAAATTGTTTAGCTTGTTCACAAGTTTGATTGATCAAAAAATGGTCTGGGCAGAGATAGGCAACTGGTGAATTTCCTGCGTTTAGACGAGATTGTAGCATGAGTAACCCAATTAACGTCTTACCTTGCCCTGTGTGGAGTTTGACGATAACGTCACGTAATTTCGCCTGATCCTGATGCCAAGTTTTAAGTATCGCCTCTTGGGCTGGACGCAGAGGCCCCTTATCATGCTGACGATCAAGAGTATCGTAAAGAGCTACCGGATCGGTTGGTTTTTGCGCCACCCTACCAGCGAGATGTTTTTTAAAATTGACCATGTGAAAACCTCAAAGATATTTAAATGATAAAAATATCTTAACAAGTTAACCCGTAGTACAAAACCTGTACGACTGCAATTTATGCTCAAATTCAAAGTTCTTAGAAAATAGTGTTCACAACCCCGATATAATCTATCCGCCACAAAGTACCGAAAGTGAGCCCCTCTTACATCAAATGCCACAGATCCTTACCAATTTGTATAGATAAAGTCATGGGCTGCTGCTTATCTCCGGAAAAAATGTTTGGTGTTCACAACAGCTTGCGCAGTTATTAACGCTCTTTAAATTGATAGTAGTACTATGTAAGCAATTTCTTGTGGCTAGTTGCTATAGATTAATTCAGTGTAATTTTTGCAGTGTCTGCTCCTGGCACAAAGCGGACATTGCACTCAGGTCAGTCTTTTATGTGCTCGTCTCTGGAATCAGTTTTGGCCGTAGCTAAATCATGGGCCTTGTAGCCCAGCATGCCCCAGACAATGATCGCACAAACAAACGTTATTGCAGCCAGGACCTGAAACAGCAATGAATAAGCATTGTCATAACTGACCTGGACTAGCTTGCGCGGGACCCGCTGACGAATTGCGTCAGTCAGGAAAAAAGCGGGCCATGCCCGCTTCCGATATCACTCCATGCGGGTCATGAATGCCCGCATGGTCTGGACACGTTCATGGGACTGTATCCGTTCCGGCCAGTCATTGAAGAACCAGACCGGGGTATGACGTGCCAGACTCATCTCCAGGGTCAGCGTGTTGCCGGTATTTACGATGGCCGGAATGCCCAGCAGGCTGAGCTGCACAAACGTCATGTCTGCCGCCAGGGGGTCGATATCAATGGTGACCGCCTGCAGCTGCGTGGCGGGGTTCAGGCCCGCCCCGAGCATTATCTCTGCAAACGCAATGATCATCCCCCCTGCCCCGCTGGTCGGCTCCTGCAGGCTGATATAAGGGCAGGACTTCAGCTGCGCCAGTAATTCACCGGCGGCCAGCTGCGCCAGCAACGATGAAACGTGATGAGGCGTGAAGTACTGCCCCATCTCATCGGCTCCCAGCTCAAGCGCCATGTACACCGAACCCAGAAAGTCCTGGTGCGCTTCAGACAGCGCCTGAACCAGCAGGGCAAACAGCGTGTGCATCCGGTCGATATCCGCCGGCTTGTAACGCGCAGTAATCTGGCTGCAGCGCGCCCGACTTTCTGGTGAGTGAATGCGGACCAGGTCCAGCTCGCTGGCCGCGAGGGTGACGAAGTCGCGAAAAACCTCACTGCGCCGCAGATACGGGGCCATCTGGCGGAATTCACTGATGAAGGCCTGGCGCGTCTCCCCCCGGATTTTGCGGGCAGGAACGGCAGCAGGCCGTGTCAGGGAAACTGTCAGGTCCGCACCGGGTACCGCTGGCGTGATGGTCATATCCAGTGTGTCGAAAATTGAAAGTTGAGACATTACGCCCCCTCCTCTGGCAGCGTGCAGAAAAAACGGTGCATGGGTGCCGCTGCGGCAACCGGATGGCCATCTACCGTCCAGACCTGCAGATAGTCCGGCCCTGCATTCCAGAAGGCCACGTGTTCCTCACTCCCTGCAGGCGGGGTGAACTCATCCGGGAACTGAAGCCCGGACACGGTCAGGACCTGGTCAAAGAGGTCCATGACCTGGTCTGTCGTTAGTGATGTTTCTTTAGATTCTTTTGCTGCGGTGTTGACGTTTCGCTGTGACATGTAGGATTTCCTCCGGGTTAAATGATGTTTCTCTGAGTTCCTTCGCCGCATAAACAGGCAACCCACGCGGGGAAAGTCAGGTGCAGGGAGAACGTCAAAGCCGCAGCCCGGAGCCTGCGCAGGGACCGGGTGCCGGCGTTCAGCAACGCGACCCGTGCAACTGACGACCGTGTGGGACAGTCCTGTGCGGCAAAGGAACAGAGGAACACCCGGACCAGAGGGGAACAGGGCACAGCCCCGGCACGCCGCGCGTGTCGGCCACTGGCGTGCCGGCGAAGACGGCACAGTGAGAGCGGCGAGGCCGCAGGCCGACGTGAGCGCATAAAAAACCCGCCAGGTGGCGGGTTCTTGAGGCGGGTCGGGATAATGCGGTGAGGATTATTTCTTTTCGTCTACCGCCAGGGTCAGTCCAATGCACATCAGCGCCGCGTAGACCAGTTGCAGCATGATGGTCACCGCCATCGGCACGTTATCCAGGAGCACAAGCGGGATAATCGCCGCACAGCTCAACAGGATCATGTAGGACCCGACAGATTTCATCCGGGACGGTATCTGCTGTTCCGGTACGCCGGCTTTGATAAGCAGCTGCCCGGCATGGTGCTTAACCCGTGAAGTAAATGTCATCCAGGTCTCCTTATTTTTTTTGCCCAAACATTGCTCTGGCATTCTCACGCGTTTCATTGCCCGTCCGGACCTGTGCCGTCTCTTCTGTCACCGGTTCTGACACCGGCTGCCCTGCCGGTTTGCGGTTAACAAGCCCTTTCATCTCTTCAGGAAACACCGCCTGCATGACAATGACCATTTCTTCAAAGGTGGTATGTTCATTCAGCAGCTCGGCCAGCATATTTGCCAGCCGCGGGTCCTGTTTACGCAGAGCAAAACCTGCCAGCAGCGTGGCACGCCATACCCGGCCCCGTTCTCCCTGAGGTACCTTGTCTATTTCGTCACAGACAAAACGCTCGGCTTCGTTGCTCTCGGGATTAAGGTAAAACGTGATCTTGCGACGGGTATCCGGTTTGTCCATGTTCTCAGCCAATTTCATGCATGCCATTCACCAGGTCATACTGCGGGCTGGCGCTGACGAAAAATCGTTCGTCACGAAGCCCGCAATGTTTTCTGACCGCATCAGCGATGAGCTCTGCACCGCCGCCAATAACCATAACATGAGAGTATCCGTTAAAGCTGCTGATCGGTTCAAGAACCCGGGTGATAAGACGCTGATGTGACTCCTTCAGCGCCGTTCTGACCAGCTCCAGACGTGACAAATCGTTAATACGCTTACTCAGGAAGGCCTCATCACGCCGGTTGATGATGATTTCATCGGCAAGAAGGCTACTGCTTCGGGTACGTGCCATGCTCAGCGCAGCACGAACGTCCTGCGTCATCAGCGAAACGCCCAGCTCCGGGTTGCCATAAATGCGGGAAATGCCACGCATACGTGACATAACATGAGAAATGTCGAGCGTGGTTCCCCCCAGGTCGATAATCAGGAGTGAATCCAGATCGTCCATGTCCTTTACCACGCCGTAGCCCGCCGGAATAGATTCCGGCATAACCTCCACACTGCGGATGATGAAGGTCTGCCCGCCATTCAGTGTCACCGGACGCATCAGACTGGTCTGCTTGCGGCGAATATTTTCTTCGTTGGGCTGATTGTTACGGTCGTAAAACTCAGCAAGCGGCAAGGTCACGACGATATCCACATCCTGAGGCGTGATACCGGATTTGAGGAGAGCATGGTGTACGGCCACCACATTCACGTCACTGTACTGCCAGGCGACGTTAGTGGTGACCAGCGCATCCGCGCTGATGGGATCAAACGAATAGTGTTCGCCGTTGAACGCATAGTTAAATACCGGCTCCGGACCAAAATTCACCGCCCATTCCCGCTTAAAACTGTTAGGGCTGATCAGTTGTTTGACCTCATTACCCTCTGTCCACTGCATTTTGATATTGGTAGAGCCATCATCAATGAAAAATTTCATGTGCATTTCCTGTGAGAAATTTTAATGTATTTCAAAATCCCTAATTGAGAAAAATCAGAGACCAAAAAGAGAACTATTGAGATAATAAACCCGCAAAAACCTCATCTCAAGAACTATTTGAGAATAAAATGAGAAATATTAGAGAATAATTAGATTTATTCGAGAGCTTTTATGATTTCGTGAAGATGAGAAGTGGTAAGCATGAAGGCCACCACGATTAGGTATTGGAGAGATAGTGGGATGCTTGAAATTTGCCAATTATGACTGGGTAATGACGCAGTTTAAGGTTTACCGTGTCCTCCATTTATACAAGACAGAGCTCATGCTCTTGACACAGGCCGCGCCAGCGGTCTTTTTGGCAGCTCCTCTTTTCATTCCCCGGGCAGTCAGACTTTTCAGTGTTTCAGTCCACCTCCCACTGACAAGCCGCACTAGGATGAATACGTACCGAAAATGGCATATTCGAACCGTTCCCGTTACCGCTGGCAAGCGTCGTGACAGAACACTACTTCCTGTAAACGGGGCCAGGCCCTTAAGCCACACCATAAGAAAGTAATAATGCGGAGAACTACGATAATGCTATTGTTAGAAACGTTTCTGACTGCCTCAACCGCCTCTCAGGCGGCGACAATTCTGTTCCTGGCCATGCTGATGTGCTGGCAAAAGCTATAAGTCATTGCAGGCTGGCCCCTGGCCAGCTTTTCTGTTTTGCATAGCAGGATGTTCGTCAGCGGCCTTTTTATTGCACAGCTTTTAATCCCCGCGCAGTAGGTCAATCTGGTAATTATGGCCATTATCCAAAAGGGCATCCCCCCGTTTCTGGAGATAATAACTGTCTCGTAGCGACCGTTATGCAACGGCACAAAAGATATGATGTTCATGGTGGGTGCCATACAGTGCTCTCCTGCTCCGCTGCCTGAACAGCATGACACCATCGGGAGAATATGTCTGACATCACTTATTTCTGTTTAAATTAGAGCCAGTTAAACGACATGCTCATTAATAAACTTGAAACCTCAGTAAAACCAGAAATAATACTGTATATAAATACAGTATAAAAAGGAGGTTTCTATGTTTCGCTTTATTCCTGCAGCAATCAGTCCTGAGTCCTTTACCGCACCGTTGTTCACGGAACGGTGTCAGGCCGGCTTCCCCAGTCCGGCTCAGGACTACGTTGAAGCCGAACTGGATCTTAATGAGTTCTGCATTCAACGCCGAAGCTCAACGTATTTTGTCCGGGCAATCGGTAACTCAATGACCGATATCGGTCTGTATTCGGGTGATTTGCTTGTGGTTGATAAAGCGGAGCAGGCCCGCCATGGTGATATTGTCATTGCTGAGGTTGAGGGTGAATTTACCGTAAAACGCCTTTTGCTGACTCCCCGACCAGGTCTGCAGCCGATGAACCCCTCCTACCCTACTCTCTGGCCTGATCCGGAGCACCTGCAGATATTTGGTGTGGTGACGGCATTTGTTCATAAAACACGTGGACACGAATGATGTTCGCCCTGGCAGATGCGAACAAGTTCTATGCCAGCTGCGAGAAGGTTTTTCGCCCGGATTTGCGAGAAAAGCCCGTACTGGTTCTTTCAAACAATGACGGCTGCTGCATTGCGATGTCAAGAGAGGCAAAGCGCCTGGGCATAAAAATGGGTATGCCCTGGTTCCAGATAAAACAGATGCAGCTCCCGGAGCAGCTGCATGTTTTCTCAAGCAACTATGAACTGTACGCCAGCATGAGTAACCGGATGATGGCACTGATGGAAGAGCTGGCACCGCGTGTGGAGCAGTACTCCATCGATGAAATGTTTCTTGATATCCGGGGAATTGATTCGTGTATGAGCTATGAAGAGTTTGGTCTGCAGCTTCGCAGGCATATCCTTAGCGGAACGGGTCTGACCATTGGCGTGGGAATGGGACCGAGCAAGACGCTGGCAAAAAGTGCACAGTGGGCATCCAAGGAGTGGCCGCAGTTTAAAGGCGTGCTGGCACTGACGCTGGCTAATCCGCAGAGAACGGCAAAACTATTATCGCTGCAGCCAGTAGAAGAGCTCTGGGGCGTGGGAAGCCGGATAGCGAAGAAACTTAATGTTATGGGCATCACCACTGCGCTTCAGCTGGCACAGGCTAATACAGTATTTATTCGTAAAAATTTCAGCGTCGTTCTCGAACGTACGGTCCGTGAGCTCAATGGTGAAAGCTGTATAGCACTGGAAGAAGCGCCTCCCACTAAACAACAGATCGTCTGCAGCCGTTCATTCGGGGAGAGGATCACCACCCTTGAGGCTATGCAACAGGCGGTCTGCCAGTATGCTGAGCGCGCTGCCGAAAAATTGCGGGGTGAACGCCAGTTCTGCCGCCATATTTCAGTTTTCGTTAAATCCTCGCCGTTTGCCGTGAATGAGCCTTACTACAGCAACGTCAGCAGCGAAACACTGCTGACGCCTACTCAGGATACCCGGGACATCATTGCAGCCGCGCAGAGGGCGCTGGAACGTGTCTGGCGGAACGGGCACAGGTTTGCCAAAGCAGGCATCATGCTGAATGATTTCTCATCCACCGGCGTTGCCCAGCTCAATCTGTTTGACGAACAGGCCCCACGGCCGCACAGCCAGGAGCTGATGAAAGTCCTGGATACCATCAATCAGACCGGCCTGGGACAGATTTGGTTTGCCGGTAGAGGCACTGCCCCTGATTGGAAAATGAAACGCGAGATGCTGTCACCAGCTTACACTACACGTTGGAATGATATTCCGATAGCTAGGATAATTTAATCTCGGTCCCTTAAAGAGCAGACAGTGCTCGCCGCAGCCGAACGACCGGGCGTAGCACGCGAGAGAGCGAGGAAGCACCAGTGCGTCAAATTTAAAATATTCTCGCAACGCCACTGTATTCATATTTTTATGGCAATAAAGAACAATTAAAGGGAATTTATACTAGTAAGAACTTTGATTTAGGTTCACAGATGGCTGATTGGGACCACGGTCCCAGATGGGTGATTGGGACCACGGTCTCAGATGGGTGATTGGGACCACGGTCCCAGATAGGTGGTTGGGACCACGGTCCCAGTTGAGTAATTGGAACCGTGGGCTGAGTATGCGATTAGGGATAATTATCCGGTAAAGAACAAAGCTAACAAATTTAATGAGAATGCTTAGAACTCAGAGAATTGAGCAAATTTTCAATTTGCTCAATACAGTGTGCGGGAAGTTTAGCCCGATCTAAATTGAAGGTAACTTTATTACCTTTATATTGAGCACTGGCACCTGGCGCAAATTGGCGTCTAACCACAGAGTGATTAATTGACTCTTTTCTGTCTTTCAATGCGTCTAAGAATGATTGAAGGATATCTTCAGATTCCAACAATAATCCTGCTTTTTTCTTCTCGGATAGTACAGTTGTGATATTCAAAAGCAGCTCTTCTTTTCCCTCAAAGCTTTTAAAAAGTGATTCTCCTGAGCGTGCGGACAGCTCGCCAGGGTGAGGGAATAGGGCCACGACTTCCTTTGGTAGCTTCGCTGTAGCTATACAACGGCTTATGATCTTTCTTGAGATATTTTCAGCTTCCGCAAGTGCTGAAATGTTTCCATCAAATTGAGCTATAAGCCGATTCTGATAACGTTTGCCACGCTCAAAAGCACTGGTTGGCCTGTAGTCATTTCCTAATTTACTTAGCGTATCCATCTGCTCATCATTGAGCTCACCAACGAGAATACGATAATCAGTGTTCGTTATAATGGCTGCTTTACGACGTCTGCTGCCATCAGCAACTTCAATACCATTTTCATTCCTACGTCCAAATGCTGGAGTTTGTTGCCCTCCAATTAAAAAAGAGGGGATCAAATCATCAAGCGCATCTTCAGTTAATAATTCCTGATCACGCTCGTTTCCAGCCCATACCTGTGTAGACTTTTCTATTGAAGCTGCAGCGATAGTTTCAAGCGTAAATTTTACGTCTTTACCGCATACAGGAATTGAAATGATATTACCTTTGGCCATCGCACCTACTCTTGCAATAAGCGAATCAACCATTGGAGCTGCAGGTACATCATTAGGGGAGGGATGTGAAGTTGCTAAAGCAGCTTTGGGAATAATTGGCGCGCGTTTCATCATCTAATCTCCCAACGAGGCTTAATCAATCGGTCAAAAATCTCATTACATACAGGTTCCCATATCGCCAAGGCATTTCGCCATGCCCCTGTAGATGAACGCTGATCGATAGCTTGTTCAAAGACAGTACGCATACGAATTTGACCTTTACCGACCTCGTCAGTTTCGCGAACAACATTTTTCAATACCATGCCACCCCATGCATCGCGAATCTGCTCTTCCATCCAGGGTGATTGAGAACCATTGTTGTTGCTATATTTTGTTAAAAGAATTCTGACGTCAGGTTCAAACCCCTGTAAATCGACGTTTTTAAGCAGATCTCTGAGCATGTCAAAAAACTGAAGTGCAGATGTATAATCGAATAATTCAGCTGGCGTAGGTACAATCAATACGTCTGCCGCACATACAACATTAATTGTGCCTATACCTAAGTTCGGAGCACTATCTATAACAACTACATCGTAGTCATGACCGACTGTTTCGATCGCCAGCCTTAGCATCATATGAGGATTGGTAGGTAATTTTCCATCATCGAAGCGGCTCATTAATTCAGTTTCAATACGATGTAACGCAAGGCAAGATGGAATGATATCAAGGCCAGGCCAGCAGGTAGGTTTAATTGCGTAACTTGCTTCATCACGTTCGCCAAGATAGAAGGGTAGCAGTGTATCTTCAGCACGTATATGAAGATCAGGAACCCAGCCATGGTACATAGAGGCAGTACCTTGTGGATCATTACCTTCTACAAGGAGTACACGCAGACCTTTCAGAGCTAAATCTTGAGCTAAATGAACTGATACTGAGGTTTTATAGACTCCTCCTTTATGAGCAGCTACTCCAATAACTGGCGGGAATGAGTCTTTCGGTCGACGAAGTCTTGTATTAAAAACATCGCGCATATGGTTAATTTGTTCAATTGTATATCCAGCACGCTGTTCGACACGCCCACGAGTTTCAAGATCAGGGTGAGGCAGGCGACCTGCTTTCTCGGCGTCACGTATGGCTTGTGAAGATACACCGACCAGGTCAGCAGCTTCTCCAATTCTCCAACGCCTTGTAATTTTTCTTGCTTCCGGACTATCGTCATTAAACTGAGCTACAGCGATTGCCCGTGTCATTTCATGTCCAGCGGTGATGCACTGGTCTAAGGTTTCCATTAGTCCCATTTTAAAGTCCTTTCTTAACTTTGCATGAATGCATTAAATCTTGAAAAATTTTGCAAAGCAACAAGGAAATTGCAAAGTGACTTGAAATTTGCAAAGTAGAGCACAAAAAATAATCAGTTCGACGCTGTTAACTTATGAGTTTTAAATGAACAGGGATATTACTGACTCGGAGTTGGTTGTACGTTGGAAATCGTTTGAAGGGTGAAGATAGGTAAGCAAGATGTATAAACTGTAGCAAGTGAAGCTCATCAACCACAAGTGTGTGTCATGTAATTTACTGAATTGATTACATTGAAGCTTGGTTGAATTGACAGAAGTCCAAAATATCTTTTTTACAGCTCATAGCAATGTCGTTGCGAGCTGCCGGCAAGGGTCTGAAACCCCAAATTTAGTCCGTTGTTTATCCACTTATCCTCTTCCCAGATCCAATTACTTAAGATCCAATGGAGATCCAACTAAGATCCCAAAGAGATCCCCGATCGCTGTAACCCGCGCCAGTTCTGGCCTCAAAGGGTGTTGCAATAAGCTATAGCAAGTTGTATATAAACTGTAGTCAGTAAAGGATAAGCTATAGAGCGGAAAAGCTACACTGTAGTTAGTAAAATATATAAGCTATAGTCAGTTTTTGTCTGTTACGATAAGCGAAACAGTGGATAACTTTACTGGTTTAATTCAGCCAGTTAAGTAGCCCCAATACACGAGCAACGATCTTTTCCTCAAATGATCCACAAACCCGGAGTCTGTTTTGGATAACGAAAATTTCGATCTGAAAAAGTTGTTTGAAGAAGTGGACAAGACATCTGGTGAAGTAGTCAACCTTACTCCAAACGCAAACAATACTGTCCAACCTGTAGCATTAATGAGACTTGGTGTTTTTGTCCCAACCCTTAAATCACTGAAAAACAGTAAGAAAAACACTCTTTCTAAAACAGATGCTACAGAAGAACTAACTCGTTTATCACTTGCTAAAGCTGAAGGTTTCGATAAGGTTGAGATTACTGGCCCAAGACTTGATATGGATAATGATTTCAAAACTTGGGTAGGAATAATTCATTCCTTTGCTAAACATAAGGTTATCGGAGATAAGGTCCAGCTGCCTTTCGTTGAATTTGCAAAGCTTTGCGGTATTCCTTCCAGTCAATCGTCAAAAAAACTACGTGAACGTATAAGCCCGTCTTTGAAGAGGATCGCTGGTACTGTTATTTCCTTTTCAAGAACTACGGATAAACATACCAAAGAGTACATTACACACCTTGTTCAGTCTGCCTACTACGATACAGAGAAGGATATAGTCCAGCTACAGGCTGATCCACGTTTGTTTGAACTATATGAATTTGATAAAAAGGTGCTCTTGCAGCTTAAGGCAATTAACGCACTCAAGCGGCGTGAATCAGCCCAGGCGTTGTACACCTTCATTGAAAGCTTGCCCCGGGATCCTGCTCCCATCTCACTTGCACGCCTGAGAGCCAGGCTTAGTCTAAAGTCCCCTGTATTCTCACAGAATCAAACTGTACGTCGCGCAATGGAACAACTTAAAGAAATTGGCTATCTGGACTACACGGAGCTTCAGCGAGGCCGTAGCGTCGTATTTAGCGTACATTACCGACGACCAAAGCTTAAAGCACCGAAAGATCCCAGTGAAGAAAATCATCAGCCCCCTTCAACTCCAGCCTCTCCTGATCCTGAATTAGCTGAGAAGCTTAAGTTGTTGGAGAAATTGGGAATCACGATGGAAGACCTTGAAAAGCTGTTCAACAAAAAGTGACATAAGCTGTAACGAGTACTCGACTCTGCTTATGCTCAAACTAAGCATTACAGTGCCAATATCTACTCACTACAGTTTATTAATAAGCTGTAGTGAGTAACTTACTCTCTATAGCTTATGCATAAGCTGTAATTTGATTCTAACGATTAGAGGTAGATTTTGTTAGGTTCCCTGGTGGTCACTAACCGTGAAAGCCTTGATATATCTACATTGGCGTTTACTAACTTTTGTTATGCAGGTTCGAAGGAACATATCTCCTCTCTATAGCTTATATTTTGCATGACGGTAAATAGCATCTGCGTTTACTCACTATAGTTTATATAAGCTGTAGTAAGAAAAACGTGCTTATATGCTAGTCTTTCAAATTTATTAAAATGCCGTACATATGGCGCGTGAATTTAGTTTCAGTACGCCCGGTCCAATTAGGGGGGTCAGTCTGCAATTTTCCCAGTTGACGCATGCCCTTATGTTGGACTGATTTTCGTGCACAGTAGTCATCATCCGTGTAGCCCATGGTCTCAATGACAACCGTGTGTAGCGACCCATCAGCTTTCAGTGCCGTCACCATAAAGTCCGGCAGCACAAAACCTTTCTCACCGTCTAGATCCACCTCAATATCAAACAGTGGTTTTTCCAGACTTAATACCGGTGAATCCGCTTTTCTGGCCATCCACCCTGCTACTATAGCAAGCCCTTCGAGTGTGGAACGCTCCAGTCCACTGTCGACCGGTACCGGGCACCCGCGTCGGAACAGGGCGTGGGCATAGCCTTCGCTGCAGATGACAGTGCCCTCCGGCCCACGGCGAAAAGCCAGAATAACCCAGTAGGGAGGGCGAGCGCCTTCCTGTGCCTCGCCGTTAATGCTGACACCCCGCTCAGGCAGAAACGTCCGTTCCCCCTCCGGCCAGCGAAATACCACCTGGTCGCGGGTTACCTGGTCAGACATAAAAAATCTGAAAGAACATGCGGGTCTTTCCTGCAGGCCAGTGCGAATCCGGCCGCTCGAGCTGACGCATCAGCTTCTCTTTACCGGCGTCTCCCAGTCCTGGTTGAAAATGCACAATCTCTGACAGCCGGCGTCCACGTGCGAATTCCTGCTCAGCGGCAACATGACTTAGGGCTTCGATCGACGCTCTCATGCTACACGAGGGCAGGGGATGGAGGGAAGCGAGCCGGTTGAGACCAGCATCATCAATAAGAGAGAGCAGCAGACGGGCAATACGGGGGCGGCGTGTACGCCGGGTGCGATCGTCAACCTGTACATCCGGCCGCCCTGGTGCTTTGATTTTGCTCCCGGATTCATCCGGGGGCAGGAAGTCCCGGTAATTGATGCGTTTACTGCCCGCCGTGGTGCGCGTACCGGTACCGTTGGCACCGTCTTCCCCGCTGAACGGACGGTGCATCGGGCAGGACGGGGCATGTTCATGACTGAACCCCGCCAGAAAGAGTGTGCGGGTGTCCTTGATCATGTTTGCGCTGTTCATTGCCGGCACGTCGCCGGGTATGCAGTCACACTGCAGCCAGGCCTCTTTCCGGCGCATCTCCTGCAGTACCTCACTTGCGAGTGCCAGTTCTCCGGCACTCAGTGCACTGCGGGCACTGTAAAAGGCTTTGACTGCGGAGTCTTCCTCGTTTTCCAGCCAGCGGAGGTGACCTCCACGGGGATTTTTCTTGCGTACCAGTTTCATGACCATACGGACAGCCTCCTTGTCACTTACTGAGGGGATCGTCGTCGGGGGTAAGCTGCCGGAGCAGGGAGACCGCGTCGGTACCCGGAATGTGGAACTGGACCCGGTGACGTGCAGCGACATCAAGCGCGAATACTTTGGTATACACCTATGCTTTTATGCCCCATAAGGCTTTGCAGCACCTTCAGCGGAATGCCGGCGTAAAGCATGTGCATCGCGTAGGAGTGGCGGAAGGTGTGCGGCGTGACCGGTATAGAGAAGGTCATCCCGTCAGCCGCTACGTCGTCCACGGCCTCACCCAGCCAGGTGCGGACCGTGCGATCGGTGATGGGCCATATTCTCGCTTTTTCGGTTTTACCGGTGTGTTTATCCCGGCGCTCCAGCGGAATTTTCAGCGTGGCCACCATCATCTCCAGCTGGCCGACGTAGTGGCTGTCGGACATAGGCACTAGGCGGTGGGCTACCGAGTTCGCTGGCGCCCGTCCGGCACTCCGGGCCGCCTTTTCAGTACGCTGCTTGAGGGTGGCTAGCTGAACAAACGGGTAGGGCGGTTTCAGCAAAAAATCTGCTCTTGTCGGTGCCAGCGCTTCGTTGATACGCGCGCCGGTATTCCATAATGTCGCCAGCAACATCTTGCGGTGCAGGTCGGGCACGTAGTGGAGCAGGGCACTGACTTCCGGTGCCAGCAGGTATTTCGGCAGTTCTTCCTGGACGAGCGCCATCTGCCGCAGCGCCAGCGCCGCCGGGTAGTCAATGGCCACCGGCGGTTGTACCGGCGGTGAGTTATGGTTCAAGGGAACAAGACCGGTCATACTGAAAAACCTTTTTCTTGATCTGACAACCCGGTGTGCACTGTGCTTGCGACAGGGGCAAGTTGGCTGAGCGCAGCCATGATTCTGAGGTTGCTGCGGGCATTATGCAGATCAGTATCAATAACCCGTGCGCGCGCGGTTGATAGCATTCGCCAGTCAGACCAGTGATGAGTGGATAGGTCGTCATCCGGCATGGCACGGAGCCGCCTGCCGTTCTTTCACCTGCCGTTCGGTGCCCTATAGTCTCAGGTCAGCAGCAAGAAGTGGGTTTTTGCTGTTGCCGCATCTTGCAGATCAATAATCTTAATATAAAGGGGAGCCGAGTTGCCGGAGGGAGCTCCTGACCAGCCAACCATTGACCAGCTGTAACGAGCTGGCAGAAGTAACTTCCTTGCGACAATATCTCCGCCTGCATCAAGGATGAGGTATTCCTTAATCAGGATATCGTCATCATCGGTACGACGCGTGTTTGAGCAGAGCGATACTTCTTTATGGCCCTCAGCAATGAGGGTATCTACCAGTTCCTCATAACCCATCAACTATTCCCTGTATGTGAATTATCCTGCCCTGAAACCATCTCGCCCTGACGCCCGTCTTTTCATTTCGCATTACCGACACACGAAAAAATAACGTTCCTGATAATACGCAGGCATATAACCACGCCATTAAATTATCGGATGGCCGCTCCCGCCTGATCCGACTTTTACGCGATATGAGACTTTCCGGAAGTGTACCATGCACACGAAATAATCATATCGCCCCGTGTCAGGTCTGGGCGGCGGGTCACGGGACAGGGGAGAAACACAATATATGGCGTGGCGGGGTGATAAGGGATGCCTGTATGTGGTGTTTTTGCCCTGCCGCGTG
>DFPL01000216.1 GCA_002377245.1 Enterobacteriaceae bacterium UBA3516 | reverse complement strand
AATTAGCGCCAGCACCGCCAGCACAAAGGCGCTCACCACGAAAAACGTCCCCGGTATCGCTTTGGTCTTCATCATGCCCCCTTACGCTGGCGAATCACCAGACGCTCCGTTAAGGTCACCAGTCCGGTCAGAAAAAGGCCGAGGAGTGAAGCCATCACCAGCGCTGACCAAATCTGCAGGGTGTTGCCGTAATAAGACCCGGTCAGCAAACGCGCGCCGAGTCCTGCCTGTGCCCCGGTGGGCAATTCGGCGACCATCGTGCCCACCAGGCCACTGGCAATGGCAACGCGAAAGGCCGGAAAGAGATACGGCAGAGAGGAGGGCAGACGCACCATCCAGAAGGTGTCGAGGCGGCGAGCGGCATAGGTATACACCAGCTCCATCTCCATTTTTTGCGGCGAGCGCAGCCCCTGTACCGTGGCAATGGTGACCGGGAAGAAGCAGAGATACATGGCGATGGTCGCTTTGGGGAGCAGGCCGGTGATGCCCACACTGCCGAGAATAATCAGCACAATGGGGGCAATGGCCAGCACCGGAATAGTTTGCGACGCGACAATCCAGGGCATGAGTGCTTTATCAAGGGTGCGGGAGTGGACGATACAAATGGCCAGGAGCACGCCGAGCACGACACCCATCGCAAAACCCGTCAACGCCGCACTGGCAGTCACCCAGGTATGCAGCAGCAGATTACGTGGCGAGGTCACAGGCCACCCGGTGATGCTATTCCAGATATCAACCATTAACTGATGCGGAGCGGGCAGTAACGGGCGGCTGGCGTTTAGCGAGGCGTAGATCAGATCACCGCTAGTCCAGGGCCCACGGGGGGCCAGAACCCGGTCAATAACGCCGGACGCATTAAGCGCAAACGCCAGCAGGTACCAGAGCATGAACGCCGCCAGCAGCACGGTACCAACGGGAAGGGCATAGAGCTGTAAGCGACGGTTAATGGTCATGATGCCCCTCCACCAGCGCCTCGCGCACCTCTGCGGCCAGTTGCAAAAACGCCGGCGTATCGCGGATATCGAGGGTGCGCTGGGCAGGGAGCGGAGAGTCAATCACCTTCACGATGCGCCCTGGACGCGGCGACATCACGACGATTTTGGTCGACAGATAAACCGCTTCGGAAATGGAGTGTGTGACAAACACCATGGTGCGCTGCGCATTGAACCATAGCTGTTGCAACTGCTGATTAAGATTGTCTCGGGTCAGCTCGTCCAGGGCGCCAAATGGCTCATCCATCATCAGAATTTTCGGCTCAAACCCGAGCGCGCGGGCAATGGACACGCGCTGTTGCATCCCGCCGGAAAGCTGCCACGGGAACTTCTTCTCAAATCCCTTTAACCCTACGCGAGCCAGCTGTTCGCGGGCAATCTCGTCGCAGCGCTCCGGCGGTACGCCCTGAATTTGCAGCGGCAGCATCACGTTCATGAGTACGGTACGCCACGGCAGGAGCACCGGTGCCTGAAACACATAACCATAGGCGCCCGCCTGGCGGGCCTCTGAAGGCGTCATGTCGTTGACCAGCACTTCGCCGGAAGTAATGGGTTCGAGATCGGCAATGGCGCGCAGCAGCGTGGTCTTACCGCAACCGGAGGGGCCAATAAAGGAAACGAACTCACCCTGGCGAATCGTCAGATTGATATCTTTCAGCGCGTGAACAGGCTGATCGGCTGCCGGGTAAATCACATTGGCCTGATTTACCTTAATGGCAGGCCGTGCGGTGGACGCCGTCGGTTTCAGTGTTACGACGGCGGATGTTGGCGCGTACATTATCTGGCTCATTCCCCTGCACCCCTGATTGTTGACTAACTGGTTAGGTTTGTTTTTGTTATGCCATTTTTGTGCCAGGTGCGAAAACAAGGTTTTTTGGGTCTTTTAGCTGCACAATGCATCATTTTGATGGCTATATTGGTGCAAATGTCGACAGACATGCTTGCTGGTGGGGCAGGGGGAATAACGAACGTGCGCAGAAAATGGCAGCGCGAAAGCGCCAGCCCGTAGAGTATCTTTTCGCGCATCCCGCGGGCAGTGACAGTTAACGCCCGGCGTTGTGTCAGGCACGCGTTCAGGCAAGCGAACAGGTGTACAGAGGGAAACTCTTCTACCCTAAAGAGACACGAGGCATTGAAAGGAGGTGTTATGGTCGATGATTTCCCGGCGCCGACAACCCAGGCGTTTCTGTTAGCGCCGCATCAGTGGGTGCCCAATAACCCCAGGCTGCCTGTTTTACTCTATTCGCAGGGTATTGCCGCGCCGGTGAGCGTAAAGGCGGCGCAGACCCTGTTCGCCAGTAACGGCTGGCCTCCCCAATGGGTAGACGGCGTGTTTGATTATCACCATTACCACAGCAATACCCACGAAGTGCTGGGGGTGGTGGCCGGTGAGGCAAAACTGATGTTGGGTGGCCCGGACGGACGGGTGGTGAACGTCAGGGCAGGGGATGTGCTGCTGCTTCCCGCTGGCACCGGACACTGCAATTTAGGCAGCAGTGCGGATTTTTCAGTGGTCGGCGCCTATCCACCGGAGCAGGACTTCGATCTTTGCCGCCATGCCGCCACCCCGCAGATGCTTGAGGCCATTGCCCGTGCGCCTTTCCCGGCCAGCGATCCGGTCTTTGGGGCGGAGGGTCCTTTACTTGATGAATGGTTGTAGCCGTTTCGCTCGGAATTTTCTTGTTTTACAGCAGACAGTTACTTTCGTTTCTATTCTCAAAAGGCATGAGGAATGCAAACTCTCTGACACTGCTAAACACTGCCTTCTCTCCCGGGAAGGTAATGGAATAAAAGGTATTGTGCATGTTGCCGCCAACTCGTTTGAGTTGGCTTTTTTTTGCGTAAATGTTAACCATTTTTTGACGCCTTCTGGAAATTATGATCGCGGTCATAAATCCTGAAATCCGGTCCGATCAGGTTATTGATCGGACTAATCCGATAGACTATGATGGCCCTACCCCAGACAGAGCTAACGCCACAATATAGTGAGTGCCGGAGATAAGCGCCGGGGGGCCAATTTAGATTGAATGACTTGCTTTACTTAATACACCAGGCCCTGGCATCTGCCGGGGCTTACTGTTTTTAGCGTACCGTCGCTCCCCACTTTCGCGTTCCATCCTCTCCCTCTTTCCTGATGCGCTTTGTCCTAACCTCTTCTACACTCTGGCTTAATTAATTACAGGCTGACGTCGTCAGCAAGAAAGCGAAACGCAGAGAACCCCATGGACATCGATAAAATTAGAAAACTGATTGAGCTGGTTGAGAAATCAGGCATCTCCGAGCTGGAAATTTCCGAAGGTGAAGAGTCATTACGTATCAGCCGTGCCACGGTTGCCCCCGCTTACCCGATGATGCACCAGGCGTATGTACCTCCCGCGCCGCAAACGGCTTTGTCCGACGCCATTGCGCCTCCCAGCTCGCCGGTAATGGAAGCGCCTGAAACCGCAGAAATAAAAGGGCATGTTGTCCGTTCCCCAATGGTGGGGACTTTCTATCGCACCCCGAGCCCGGACGCGAAAGCGTTCTGCGAAGTAGGCCAGAAAGTCAACGTGGG
>DFPL01000235.1:17695-44679 GCA_002377245.1 Enterobacteriaceae bacterium UBA3516 | reverse complement strand
ATGACGTGGCGGGGACGGTGTCATTACCTGCAGGAAGGCAGCAAAACCCACGCAATCCGTCTCCGGATATGCCGGGGCGCGATAGCCTGTATGAACAGGACACGCATCCCGGAGTCAACCCGTTCAGCCATCAGGATGAGACGGCGCGCCGGACCGGCCCCGGCTATGTTCAGGCCAGTCCGTCAGAAGGGAATGAGGCGAGAACGACCGGCCAGAATATTCAACCCCGACCAACACCTGAAGGACAACATGCATCAGCAACAGGCGCAGACCAATACGCAACCGGGCAACAGCCAATGGGCATTCAGGGCAAACGGCAGAGCCTGACGGACGTCACGGCCAGCGGCGACGTTCCGCAGCAGGATGTGGTTCCGGCAGACAACCGTGACATGCAGGTACGGCCGGGCTCACCACGGCAGGAGCGCACGGAGGATAATGCCAGACTGGCAGGCAGTCCACTGCCGGGGCGTGGTTCGCTTCCTTCCGTGAGCGCCAATACGCTTCCGGGGCGGGATATCGCTGAGGATTACAGCGACAATCAGAGCCGGATGCCAATGCCGCAAAACACTACCTTCCCAAGTCAGACTGCACTGGCTCAGAAGGTGGCAGAAGAAAGATCTGCTAATGAGCGAAATATCAACAAATCTGCTGGCGAAATAGATAAAAAACAATCCACTGTAAAAGCATCCAGTGATACCATGAAAGGAGAAATGATAAACGCCGAAGGCAAGTTTAAATTGGGCAGAACCGAAGCTGAATTAGACCAGTCGAGTAAATTGAATCCGTTCAACGATCTTGATTCTGATGAGTTAAAGAATAAAGTGACTGAGCTGAGGAAAAAAGTAGGGGGATAGCAGAGCATGAAATTTAAGTTAAGTTCGCTAAACTGTCTTATGCCGGTTGGGATTTATTTTATTTACCTTATGGTGATGCATAAAACGGCTGGTAATAATTTTTTTGCAAAAGGTAGTTTGGTTGCGATACTACCTACAATTATCATTTTTGGATGTTACTGGAAGCAAAAAAAATCAAACCTTGTGATAAGCAGAAAGTTTAGTTTGTTATGTTCATCTTTTATGGCGATTTTGCTTGGTCTTTTAATCGTGTATGTAAGTGATGATACGGAATCTATGCTTATCGCTGGTTGCGGAATTTATTTAGTTGCGGCCTTTGCTTTTGCCTTCCAATCAGCAAAACTCATTGCTAGTAAAATAATCTCAGACAATGGGACTGTTACTAATCAGGGCCATAACGCCCATGAACATCAGTATGCAGATTTATTAACTAAAAATGACCATTCAGTCAATGGCTTAAACCCAAGTGATGGTTTTGTGGGCAATGTTATTGGTTCAGAATCGAACGATAACTACGAAAGTATTACTGGTTATCAGAATCCAATCGTGAATCCATCATCTGGATTACCAATGATTGGCGGTTTTTCGGGTCTGGATATTCATGGTAACAGCTTCGGCACAAATTTTAATGAACCAACGAATAGCACTGATTCTACTCGTGGATATTAGAGTTTGGTTGCGTAAGTGTTATTGTTTTGTTTGATGTGTATTAAATTTAACTTATAGATCAAGTTTACGCTAAATCTGCCGATTATATCCTGGTCAACATTAAATTGTTGGCTGGGATATTTTCTATGCACAGGATGAAATCATGCAATTAAAAAAATATGCAGTTCTGGCTCTGGTTGCCTCATCAATTACTCTCTCCGGCTGTGGCGCAATGTCCACGGCGGTCAAAAAGCGTAATCTGGAAGTGAAAACCCAGATGAGCGAAACAGTATGGCTTGAGCCATCGAATGAAAAAACCGTCTATATCCAGGTGCGTAATACGTCGGATAAAGATATGTCTAACCTGCAGACGCTTATTGCGAATGACCTGACGGCTAAAGGCTATAAAGTTTCCAGTTCTCCGGATACAGCATATTACTGGGTGCAGGCGAACGTGCTTAAAGCCGACAAAATGGATTTGCGTCAGACTCAGGGTTTCCTGAGCAGCGGTTATGAGGGGGCGGCAACCGGTGCAGCTTTAGGAGCAGGCATCACTGCTTATAATTCCTCGTCTGCAGGTGCCACTCTGGGTGTGGGTCTGGCAGCGGGACTTGTCGGCATGGCCGCCGATGCGATGGTCGAAGATGTGAATTTCACGATGGTCACTGACCTGCAAATCTCCGAGCGGACGAAAGCAACGGTAACAACCGACAACGTGGCAGCGCTGAGGCAGGGTAACTCGGGTGTGAAAATCCAGACCAGCTCTGAAGAGGGCAACCGCCACAAATACCAGACCCGTGTTGTGTCGAACGCCAATAAGGTCAACCTGAAGTTTGAAGAAGCCAAACCGGTACTTGAAGCGCAGCTGGCCAAATCCATAGCAGGCATCATGTAATCCTCCTGAAGCAGTGGCCCCCCGCCACTGCTTTTCATCCCGGTCAGTCTTTAGTTCTGCTTTTTCTCTGTCACTCCGGGCGTACGTGCCCGCCTTAATTCCGTGGATGTTTCGCTTCCTCGCCGGATAACGCTATGCGCTTTCCGGTCTGCGGCGAGCGCTTCCGTATTTTCACTAAACACTACCTGAGCATAAGTCCGGGTGGTGCGATGTTGTCTGGACAAAATCTATGAGCACTTTCGCAGGCAAAAATCTCACCCAGGGCGGGCAGATGACCGCCTATCGCTGGCGCATGTTTCTGCAGGTGAATAACTGGATAGGTTTCTGGGTATTCATTCTGTTCGCCATTATTACCACTGCCCTTTTTCTTCTGCGCACCCCCCAGGAGGTACTGGATAACGGGAGCCTTTACTGGTTTGCCTGGATGAACAGCAGCTTTATCGACCTTATACCGGTCGGGCAGGGAAAGCTGTATGACATCCATTATTTCTATGCGCCCACGAATACCGCGCTGATCCTCAAAATGACGCTGCCACAGATGCTGACCGACCCGTATATGCAGGCCATGGGCGACCGTGTTCTGGCGCAGCTGCAGTCTGCGGCCACAGTCAGCGGCATTGTCAGCGTGTGCGTGTTCGCCGGGGCAACGATGTATGTCACCCAGATAGGCAAAAAGGAGAGTGAGAACGAGTTTATCTCCGGCATGACGCTCACGGATAAACCGGCAGAAGTGAACCGGCTGCTTCGCAGGAACGGCGAGCGGTCTGATTTGCGTGTGGGCGATCTGCACATGGTTGATCGTGCTGAAATTATGAATTTCCTTATCCACGGAACAATTAATGTCGGGAAATCAACGCTTATCAGGTGGCTGCTTGATTACATCCGTAAACGTGGCGATCGCGCCATCATCTATGACTCCGGGTGTACGTTCACCGAGACGCACTTCAACCCGAAGACGGATTTCATTCTTAATCCCCATGATGACCGCTGTGCAAACTGGCAGATGTGGGGCGAGTGTATTGATGTGGTCGACTATGAAAACATGGCCGCCAGCCTGATACCTGTCGAAGGGGAATCGGACCCGTTCTGGGTTTCCAGTTCGCGCACCATCTGGGCCGACCTGGCTATCCGTATGTCAACCGACCCTGACAGGAGCATCGAGAAGTTCCTCAAGACACTGCTGTCGCTCAGCATGAAAAGCCTGCGCGAGTATCTGGCCAACACCCCCTCTGCCAACCTGGTGGAAGAGAAAATTGAAAAGACTGCCATCTCCATTCGATCCGTTGTAACCAACTACGCCAAAGCCCTGCGTTATCTGCAGGGACTCGACGACGGGACACGTCCTGGATTTACCATTCGTAACTGGATGACCAGTGAAGCGCACGACAACAGCTGGCTGTTTATTTCCACCCTGTCACGCCATCGTCAGAGCGTACGTCCTCTGATTTCCATGTGGGTCTCTATGGCGACGATCTTTCTGCAGAGTATGGGTGAAAACCCAGACCGGAGGGTGTGGTTTATTTTTGACGAAAAAACCAGTCTTCAGAAAATCCCAAATTTCGCGGAGACGCTGGCTGAAGGCCGCAAATTTGGTAGCTGCTTCGTCATTGGTATTCAGAACATGCCACAGCTGATTAATGTCTATGGCCGTGAACAGGCCAAATCGATTTTTGACCTGCTGAACACCCGCATGTATGGCCGTTCTCCAAGTGCTGAAGTGGCAAAAATTGTTGAAGAGGAACTGGGTCCTCAGCGACGTAAGGAAGCCCAGGAGCAGAACAGCTACGGTATGGATTCCGTGCGTGACGGTGTGTCGATAGGCAAGAACCGTGTAAGAGAGTCCGTCGTTGATTACGAACAGATTATGAAGCTCCCCAATCTGAAGTTTTACGTCAGGTTGCCCGGTGAGTATCCGATCGTCCGGCTGGGACTGAAGTATCGGAAGATGAAGAAAATACATCCCGGCTTCATTGAGCGTGACTTTCGGGATGCACTCAGCCCGGAGCTGGAAAAGCTGGTTCATGATAATGAGCGGTCGAGGGTACTGGCGGGGATTTCGTTCCCGACCGGTGATGAAAAGCTGGAAGAAAGTGTTCAGACTTCTGAAGTCACCGAATCGACCCCGAAACCTCAACCTGAGGTGACGGAAAAAGTGAAATCTGTTGCCAGAACGGATAAACCCGCCCCCGTGGCTCAGCCTGTTATGGCTCAAAAGAGACCAGCTGAATCTGAAGCATCTGAGTCTGAATCTCCTGTCGCTCCGGATAACGTTGTCTCTCTCAGACCCCTGAAACCACCTGTTACCGGGACCGTAAATCCGGTTTCCAGGCGCGAACCCGCCCCGCCAGAAAAACCAGCGTCTCCTGTTACATCCAGGCTTCATCTTCTTTCAGACACAGAACAGCAGGCTGTTAACACTCCTGAAGATGTCGCGCAAAAAACCCGGCCAGATGAGCTTTTCAACGCGTTTGACAGGCTGAACAGGCTGCGACAAAAGCAGGGCGAAAATCCTGTTGCGGCGACTGACGGTAACGGAACTGAAGATACAGAAAGCGGCGGCGAGGCTCAGGAGCTGGAGATGGCCGTCAGGGAACTGGAAGACGGCGGCCTGCAGATAACCACGGCAGGCAAACAGCCGGAGCAACAGGAAAGCCGTGAAGACAACAAAGCCAGTCGCCGGATGGCTGATGAGGAAGTGAACATCCTCCGTCATCGGCACAACGATGATCCCGGTTACAGCAATGAAGATCTGGCGCGCTATGAAGACGGAGAGCACGAATTATGATGTCAGTCGCCCCCATTGCGTCTGCCGGTGATGCGGCAGCCTATTATGGCAACAAAGATAACTATTATTTTCTCGGCCAGCTGGAGAGCGAATGGCTGGGCGAGGGGGCCAGCGAACTCGGGCTGGAAGGGCCAGTACGCAGCGACACCCTGACCGCTGTACTGGAGGGCCGTCTGCCGGACGGTGCCCGCCTGGGAAAAGAAATCAACGGCAACCATGTGCATCGGGCGGGGCACGACCTGACCTTTTCCGCGCCCAAAAGTGTCTCCATTCTGGCGCTCATCGGCGGTGATAAAGCGATGCTGGAAGCCCATCAGCACGCCGTGCGTGTGGCGGCCACCTATGTGGAAAAACTCATTTCCGCGCGGGAGACCGTCGACGGTAAAACCTCGATTGTTCAGACCAGCAAACTGGTTGCTGCCCTGTTCACGCATGATACGTCCCGCAACCTTGACCCCCAACTGCATACCCACATGCTGGTCGCCAATATGACCGAACTGAACGGGAAGTGGAAAGCGCTGGCCACAGACAAAATCCACGATGCCGGTTTTATCGAAACCGTGATGAAAATGCAGGTGACACTGGGGAAAATTTACCGTAACACCCTCAAAGCCGACGTGGAAGCGCTGGGGCATGAAGTGGAAGAAGTCGGCCCGCACGGGATGTGGGAAATCAAAGGGGTGCCGGCTGAAATCCGGGAGGAATATTCCTCCCGTGGGCGGGAAATTCAGGGGGCGGTCGGGGCTGAAGCCACCCTGCGCAGTCGCGATGTGGCGGCGAAAGATACCCGCCAGGCGAAAGTGGACCCGTCGCGTCTGCGGCTGATGGAGCGCTGGATTGGTCAGATGACGGAAAAGGGCTGGAACATCCGGGAGTATCAGGCGGGCGTGGTACCGCGAGAACCCGTGCATACCTCTCCCGCGCCACGCCCTGAGCGCACGGAGAACGTCATTTCCGGTCAGGCGATGCCTGCCTCCCCACCGTCTGCCGCACATCAGGAAAGGGACCCACAGGCGCCGGACCGTGCCGGTGAGCCGGGAAGAGATAAGGAGGCGGGCTTCACCCGACCTGCATCAGTCGTTCCGTCACTGACGCAGGCGGTTGCCCCGGATATCCGCCCGGAGGTGGCTGATGCTGTCAGGATGGCCATCTCACAGCTGAGTGACAGCAAAACCCGTTTTACCTGGGGTGAACTGATGCTCAGCACCACGGAATTCAGCGACAAAATTCCGGACGTGAAAGAGCTTAAAGCGGCACTCAATGTGTCGCTGAGCGAAGGGCTGATTGTCCCGCTGGACAGTGAAAAGGGCGTGTTTACCTCGCGTAACCATCTGCTGGATGAACTGTCCATTCAGGCACTCAGTAAGGACCATCTCCGGGAGGCGCGGGTCGTCAGTTTCCGTCAGCCTGCAGAAAAGGCGCCGGCCGTGCTGTCGGTCGTGGAAAAGGACTCGCTGGTCCTGATGAATGCCCCGAAAGGTGTGGCCGGTATCCGTGAACTCACGGAACAAATCACCGACGTCTCGGCGTCACACGGACGCCGCGTCCAGGTGCTGGCAAGCTCCGCCGAACGCACCATCTCCCTGTCTAAATCCGACAGGCTGCGGGACAGACTCATTGGCCGCCAGCAGGTGCTGAGCGGAGAATTCAGTCTGACGACGCAAAGCACGCTGATTATTGAAGGGGCTGAGCGTCTGGGGCTGAAGGAAACTCTGGTGCTGCTCGGTGAAGCCCGGGAAAAAGGTGCTCAGCTCATTTTTCTGGACAGTGCCGGCCGTCAGGCGAACGGTAATGCCATGTCGATCCTCGAATCTGCCGGCGTGAGCCGCAGCCGGCGAACCGAACCGGCCCCGGGACTGGAGGCCGCCGTGGTCAGTATTGCCGACAAGCGCGATCGCTACAAAGCGATGGCCACCCGTTATGCCGAACTCAGTGCCGGCAGCGAACCCGTGACCGCCATTGTTATCGGGCAGCGCGAACAGAAGCACATGACGGGGCTGATACGCGATGCCCTGCAGAACGCCGGACAGCTAGAGCGTGACGGTGTCACGATAGAGGCCCGCTCACCTGTCTGGCTTGACAATAAAACCCGCCGGATGGCGGGCAGCTACCGGGCCGGGCAGGTACTGGAAGACAGAAGTGAAAAGGAAACGCGTCACTACGTCATCGAGCGTGTCCATGATGACACCCGCATGCTGTCACTTATCGACAGTGACGGGGTGCTGTCGCGCCAGAAAATGGGCGACCTCTCGGCTGACTGGCGGTTGTATAACAGCGAAAACCTGTCCGTGGTACCGGGGGAGAAACTGATATCGATGGCTGCGGATAAACCCGCCGGGCTGAAGGCGAAAGACCGCCTGACCGTGACAGCTATCAGTGAGAAAGGCATTGAGGCGCTGCGGGACGGCAAAAAAATCGTTCTGCCTGCCGACCGTCCCCTGTATGTCAGCCATGCGTATGTCGCGTCACCCGGCAACAGGGATAACGAAAGCGGCACCGTACTGGCCGCCCTCAATTCCCGCGATATCACCACCCAGACCATCAACTCGCTGGCGCAGTCGGGTGACAAAGCCGAAATCTTTACCGCCGAAGCGCAGGACAGGGCAGAGGCACGGATGCAGCGTATGCGCACGGACAGTTCGCCGCTGCAGCTTGTAAGCAGACTCAGTGGCGAACAGGATACGGATAAAGCCGTGGCGCAGCTGCGCGGTAATGTTAAAAGCGAGGCGGCGCTTGCCGTTCATCGTGCGATCGCCGATCAGCAGGGGGTGATGTTTGACGAACTGAAGCTCGCAACGGCGGCGTCTGATTTTCATCCGGACATCATGGCCATTGACGCAGAAATTACCGGCATGGTGAAACGGGGCGACCTCATCCGGGTACCGAACCGGGCGCAGCCGCTCCTAGTGGCGCGCGCCACCTGGGAAATGGAAAAGGCCATCATCAGTGCGGTGACGGAGGGCAAGGATACGCAGACGCCCCTGCTGGAGCAGGTTGACCCGCTACTGCTTGACGGTCTGACGACCGGACAGAAAGCGGGGGCGTTACTGGTGCTTGGCAGTCGTGACCAGTTCACCGGCATCCAGGGCTATGCCGGGGTCGGTAAAACCACCCAGGTGCGTGCAGTCAAAGCTGCACTGGACACGCTACCGGAAACGTCCCGCCCGCAGCTGCTGGGGCTGGCACCGACGCATCAGGCCGTAAAGGAGCTGAAAGACGTGGGGATCGAGGCGCAGACGGCCAAATCCTTCATCGTCGATCACGAACAGCTGCTGGCGGCCGGAGAAAAACCGGATTACCGCAACCAGGTCTTTCTGATGGATGAGTCCTCGATGCTGGGTAACCAGGATATGGCTGCCGTCTATCAGGCCATTAAGGCCGGCGGCGGTCGCGGAGTATCGATGGGTGACATTGACCAGTTCGAGGCTATCGAGTCCGGTGCGCCGTTTAAATTAATTCAGGAGCGCAGTCCGATGGACATGGCCATCATGAAACAGATTGTGCGCCAGAACGAGGCGAACCTGAAAAATGCCGTGCATGACATCATCGACAGCCGTATTGATGCGGCCCTGACGCGTCTGGCCGCGCAGCCGCAGGATAAAGTGACCAGGGAGGGGGCATCAGACTTCGTGGTCCCGGAAAAGGGAATTTCAGATGCAGAAATCCCCGCAGAAGCCGTGGTGGCAGACTGGCTGTCGCGTACCCCGGATGCCCGTGCACGTACCCTGATTATCGCCCAGCTGAACGCCGACCGTCAGGCCATCAACGCAGGGATTTATGCCGGCATGGCTGAACGGCAGGAACTTGGTGATAAAGCCATCACGCTGCCGGTGCTGGATAAAATTACCCACACCCGCCATGAATTCAACAAGACGAAGGCCTGGTCTGCCGGCATGGTCCTGAAACGGGGTGACGCCTGGCAGGATGTCATCGCCGTGGACCGGAACGGCTCGATGGTCACCGTGAAGGATGAAGACGGCAGGCTGGGTCTCTATTCCCCCCGGGAACTCCTGACCGGCGATGTGGAGCTGTTTATGCGCAGCCAGATGGAAGTGCGTGCCGGCACTGAGGTGCGCTTTACCCTGACCGACCGTAACCGTGGCCAGACAGCCAATGCGCGGTATACGGTTGAGTCTGTCCGGGATAACGGCGACGTCGTGCTGAAAGGGGCGTCAGGAACAAAGGTGATTAATCCTGCCGCTGTCCGGGCCGAACAGAATATCGACTACGCCTGGGCCGTCACCGGCTACGGCTCTCAGGGGGCCAGCAGCGACTATGTGATTTCCCTGGAGGGAACGGAGGGGGGCCGTCAGTACATGGCCACGAAGCGTGCCTTTTATATTTCGGCGTCCCGTACCAGGGAACACGTCCAGATTTACACGGACGGCACGCAGAAGTGGGTTGATGCGGTGAAAAAGCCGGAGAGCAGCATAAAGACGGCACATGACGCGCTTAAACCTGAAACGGAGCGTAAGCAGGCACGGCTTATCTGGTCCATGGGGCAACCGCTCAGCAAGACAGCGATCGGCCGGGCCTGGTCCCGGCATGAAGGCGTGGATGGCCAGCGAATGTCAGCACGCATCATCCCGGCCACGATGCGTTTCCCGGAGCCTGCGATGGCACTGCCGTTGTATGACAACAACGGGAAAACGGCCGGGCTGGCCCTGGTGTCGATAGTGGCCGGCGATAACGGGCGCCTGGCACAGGGCGCCGTGCGTATGGTGGCCACGGAAGGGGCCACCGGTGCGGTGCTGCAGCGCAGCGAGTCCGGTAACACGCAGGTGGTGAAAGACCTTGCCGGGGCCATAAAAGCCCTGCAGGACCATCCCCGCGACGGAGTTGTCTGGCAGACTGGCGAGGAACGACCGTCGGCCTGGATGCTCAAAGTCAGCAAAGGGACGGATCAGGCAGTCGATGCGGCACGTGCGCAGGCGGTGAAAGACGGAATGGACAACGTCATTCTGCCGCCGGTTCCGCCGGGGGAGAAAGTGCCGGATATGCGCGCCGCTGTCATCAGCGCCGGTGAGGCGCTCACCCTTCAGCGTCAGGCCGAACAGAATGTGGCCAGCCGTCACGCGCAGACGCTGAATAAACCTGGTGAACCGGAGAACATTATCATTCCGCCTGAGATTATCCCTGACCTGCCGGTGATACCGCCGGAAGTCACGCGTTCACCGGAACACCGTAGCGTGGACAAAGAGACCATCGCGCGTATAGCTGCTGCGGTGCGACCGGAGCCGGAAGTCAGACCCGATATCAGCCAGATTGAGCTGACTGACCGTGCGAAAGACCTGCAGGACCTGTCCCGCACCGCTGAGCGGGTGGCCGGTGAGCTGGCCGAACGTAAACGTGAGGAAGTGACGCTGCCGCAGGCACCGCAGGAGCGTGCCCGGACCCTCGAGCATGAAGAACTGACCCGAACCCATACCCTTCAGAAAGAACGTTAAACCCAGGAACACACTGATGAACCTTAAAAAGACACTGTTATCAGTAGTTACAACATACACTATTTTTCAGTTAACCCCCCTGCAGGCAGCACCTGCACCGGTATTCACGCCCGAACAGGAAGCTCAGATAGGGAAAATTGCGGCTGATTACCTGATGGCGCATCCGGAGGTACTGGTCCAGGTCAGCCAGAAACTGCAGCAGCAACAGCAGGCCCGTCAGCAACAGGCACTGGTTCTGAACGTGATGGAGAATCAGGACGCGCTGCTGCGTGACGCGGACACCCCGGTTACCGGCCCGGATAACGCAAAAGTGGCCGTGATTGAGTTTTTTGATTACCAGTGCATTTACTGCAGTCATCTGGCACCGGTGATGGAGCAGGTGATGAAAGCCAGCCCGGACGTGCGTTACATCTTTAAGGAATGGCCCATCTTCGCATCGCGCTGGGAAAATTCAGAGAAAGCAGCCCTGCGCGGCATTGATGTCTGGAAACAGAAGGGTGCTGCGGCTTACGCCTTGTATCACAACAGCGTGTACCAGACGGGTCACAACGAAGGACAACTGACGGCAGAAGATATCGATGCGGCGGCAAAAAAAGCCGGGGTCGTGGGAAAACCGGCGGCCGATTACGTCCCTCAGCTTGAGAAAAACAACCAGCTGGCCCGGACACTGGGACTCACCGGCACGCCGGGAGTGATAGTAATGCCGGTGAACAATGCCACGCCGAAAACCATTACCGTCTTCCCGGGTACAGCAACTGCAGAACAAATCCAGGCGGCCATCAGAAAATCCAGTAACTGATCTTCACCGAAGCCAGCCGGAATGTAATCCCGCCAGATACAGACCGACTGCCCGGAAGTTGATGCCTGACGCGTCCGGAAACCCCGGACTTATCCAACCTCTCGAGCTTATGATGGTAACCCTCATAAGCTCGAGAGGTTCGTTTTACTATCTGTATAAGCATAGCGATGCCGCTTCCAATACGTCCGCTTTGAGCGAAAAACGGACGCCCGTATAGAGTAAATGGGCGTCCGATAATATGAACAGGAAAGATTACTTAACCCGATTCCCTGTTTCGTTAATTACCGTCTCACCATCCTCTTTGGTAAAAGCGCCTTTTTGATCTTCCGGTAGGATATCCAGCACTATTTCCGAAGGGCGGCAAAGACGCGTCCCAAGTGGTGTGACTACCACTGGCCGATTAATTAAAATCGGATGTTGAAGCATAAAATTAACCAACTGCTCATCAGTAAATATCTCTTCACCAAGACCCAGTTGTTCGTATGGTTCAACGTTCTTACGCAGCAGTTCGCGTACCGTAATCCCCATATCTGAAATAAGTGTAATCAGTTCATCCCGGGTTGGTGGCGTATCGAGATAGTAAATAATGGTCGGTTCGTTACCGCTGTTACGGATCATCTCCAGCGTGTTGCGTGAAGTGCCACAGGCCGGGTTGTGGTAGATGGTAATGTTGCTCATATCAGTATCTCATTACAAAGTGACAGAAAGCCGCCACGCCAGCGCGGCCAGAGTAACAAACAGCACTGGCACAGTCATAATAATGCCGGTACGGAAGTAATCTCCCCAGGAGATCGTCATATTTTTCTGGGCAAGCACATGCAGCCACAGCAGGGTAGCCAGACTGCCTATCGGAGTGATTTTCGGACCTAAATCGCAGCCAATCACGTTGGCATAAATCATTGCCTCTTTAACGACACCGGTCGCCGTACTCCCGTCAATCGACAGCGCACCAATCAGCACCGTCGGCATATTATTCATCACTGATGAGAGAAATGCCGTCAGGAAGCCGGTACCGAACGTCGCTGCCCATAACCCTTTGTCTGCCAGCAGGTTCAGCACGCCAGACAGATACTCGGTGAGTCCTGCATTGCGCAGACCATAGACCACCAGGTACATCCCCAGCGAGAAAACAACGATCTGCCATGGTGCACCGCGCAGGACTTTCCCGGTGTTGATGGCATGACCTCTTTTCGCCACCACAAACAACACTGCTGCGCCAGTCGCCGCTATTGCACTGACTGGGATCCCCAACGGCTCCAGAACAAAGAAGCCGACAAGCAGCAATAACAGGACAATCCAGCCCGCCCTGAAGGTCGCAGGATCTTTTATCGCACTGGCAGGCGTCTTCAGCAGCGAAACGTCATATGTCGCTGGGATATCCCTGCGGAAGAATAGATGCAGCATGACCAGCGTGGCCACAATCGCTGCCACATCAACGGGGATCATAACGGAGGCGTATTGCGTGAAGCCCAGACCGAAGAAATCCGCCGAGACGATATTCACCAGATTAGAAACAATGAGCGGCAGGCTGGCCGTATCTGCAATAAACCCTGCTGCCATTACAAAGGCCAGTGTTGTGCTCTGGCTAAATCCCAGTGCGAGCAACATCGCAATCACAATCGGCGTCAGGATCAGCGCGGCTCCATCATTGGCAAACAGCGCCGCGACAGCGGCACCGAGCAACACTATCCAGGTAAACAGCAGGCGTCCATGCCCGTTACCCCAACGGGAGACATGTAGTGCGGCCCAATCAAAGAAACCGGACTCATCAAGCAGCAGACTGATAATGATCACCGCAATAAATGCAGCTGTCGCGTTCCAGACGATATTCCAGACAACGGGAATATCAGCAAGTTGGATGACACCGGTTCCCAGAGCCAGCAAAGCCCCAATACTCGCGCTCCAGCCAATACTCAGGCCTCTGGGTTGCCAGATCACCAGTACCAGTGTCAGTAAAAAGATACTCCCTGCCAGAAACATTTCAGACTCCTATATATATGCTTATGTGTATGTGAATGATTATCTCAGCAGGAAGTACAAGCAGATTTTACCAGCCATTCACGCACATCATTACGCAGACACTCCCAGGACGTAGTGATCGTTCCAGCCGCCCATGCAGGCATCTGGGGTGACAGGCGATAGTGGATCCATTTTCCTTCCCGACGGTCAAGGACGAGCTCAGCCTCTCGCAAAATAGCCATGTGGCGCGAGATTTTAGGTTGTGACTCAGTGAGGGCCGCGCAGATATCGCAGACGCACATTTCCCCGGATTCCCGGAGGAGCATCACAATGGCGAGGCGGGTTTCATCCGACAGGATTTTGAAAAGTTGAACAGGTTGTAGCATTTGTCACTCCGTTCCCTTTAGAATATACATATGTTAAATCATATGTGTTGAGTTTGGAATCGGCAAATCACTACGAAGGATAAACAAATGGAACGCTTTCCTGCCCTGAACGCTGACTGTTTTGATCAGCAAATCTCCGAACGCCTGTATCTACAGGAGCCACCACGGATCCTGATTCTGTATGGTCCGGTAAGAGAGCGCTCCTGAAGCCGTTTTGCAGCGGAAGACGCAGGCCGTTTGCTGACAGCAATGGGTGCAGAGTTCAGGCTGTTTAACCCCTTTGGTTTACCCCTGCCGAATGAGGGCGCGGATGCTTACGCAAAAATCATCAAAATGCACGACCAGGTAAGATAGTATGGAGTTATACGGATCGGCATGGGGTAATGAGCGCAGCTATAAAGGCATGGATAGACTGGATACCTCAAGCGGGAGTGCTGTTTGTCCTTCCCGGCGCAAAACCCTTGTGGTGAGAAATAGAATGGTCAGCATCCGTGGGGGACTGGCAATTGATCCTTAAAATAAGGCTTAGATCGCAAAATGCTGTCACTGTAGCATGTACAAAAAATTTGAGGATTTGGAATTGTTTCTCTAAAAGGCACAAAGGGGGGGACCCCGACTATGCTTCCGAAGCATTTCATATCGAATCTGCGCGTATTCAGACTCTATTGAATGCGTTTGTGATAGACAATATTTATAAAAAAGTCAAATAACTGCAGAGAGTGTAAAATGCCAAAACTATATATTTTTAAAAATAAAAAACTGGTCTCACGAACTGAAATTGACGAGTATGTGGATAATTTTTCATATCAGGATAGTAAGAAAAACATCCATACCCTACCCGTTCATATTTTATTCATCACTTTCCCTCCCTCGGATGTCAGAGCCGTTCTGGTCGCATCGCATGATATTCCTGATTCCAGTATGATAATGGATGAAATGAATCGAAATTTAAGGAAAAAATAACTTTCACTTTGAGGGTGGGATCACATTTTTAATGTGAAAAGCAGTTAATTAAAGCGCCTGTTCTTTAGTGCTAAAGTATTTATCCTTTAAGCCGATAGTTCCTGGTAATGCCGTTCGCTGAACATGCGTACAGATGGGAAAAGGGTAGATTAAACGCTGTAATATCGGCTACACCCGTATAGGGATAATGACATGGGGACGCTGTCATAATGAAACTACGAATACTGAATTTTGCCATTCGCCGCCCCAGGGTTTATTTTGTATCGGTCATGTTAACGATTATCCTGTGTTACGGCATTGGCTCAGGTTCCTATTATTTGTATCTCCATGAAAAACTTGAAGTTTACTCTAATTCAATCCTTTCGAGAAGTGACAGTCTGATTAAGCAGGTTCAGCTGATTGATGGCTTGCGTGACGAGTTCTCAGTCTACTCCCCCTGCAGTGAACAGTATCTCCATGAGCTAAGAAAGCGTCTCTGGCCATATCCTCTTATCAAAGATATTGCCTATGTCCGTGATCAACTCGTTGTCTGTTCTGCGCTTTGGGGCAAGCTCAGTACTCCTCTTTCTTTGAATTTATACAGAAATAAAGTTAACCGCGGAAGTTATATCTGGGTTTTTGATGCACTAATTGAAGAAAATATTATTGCAGATGTACTTTATACAAATAATTTTGCTATCACTGTCTCACCTTTTGCTTTTCAGCGATTCTGGCAAGAGGCTGAGAAAATGAATTTCAGTGCAATTGTAGGTGACTACAATCATAAAAATCACTTTTTTAACATCGGGAATAATACAAAATTACTCGAGGCGATTGAGCATCATCAGGCACACCGGTTGAATTACATTATTACACGTTCCTGTAGCAGCATTGAAGATATTTGTGTTATTACAGGCGCGGAATTCCCCATTCTTTTCAATAACAATATTTACATCCTGGCTTTGCTTATTTCCGTATCAATTATTATCGGCTTTTTGAATTCTGCATTGTATATAAGTATAACGGAGAAAAATCAGTCTTTACTTTCCCGGTTTGAAGATGCCATTCTCAAGGAAAAATTCCACTTCGTTTATCAGCCTATTTACAACGTTGAAGCACGCAGTGTGATAGGTGCAGAAGCTCTGATTCGCTGGAATGATCATCATATGGGAAATATAGGTCCTGATATTTTCATTCCGCTCGCTGAAAAAAATGGATTAATCAATAAAGTAAGTCTTTATGTTGTAGAGCACGCTCTCGCTGAATTTGCTCCCATACTGCATCGATACAATATTACTCTGAGCATTAATGTCAATTGTTCGGATATCTGTAATGACGTATTTCGAGCCAAACTTTTTACCATACTTGAGCGCGAAAAAATTCCGGGAAACCTGATTATGCTTGAGATTACTGAAAGGCAAAATGCCAACATCGAGGAAATAAAGAAAGCCATGATCCTTTATAAGGACTCTGGTATCCAATTCGCCCTGGACGACTTTGGGACGGGCTACTCAAATCTCAACTGGCTTTCATTACTTGATGTCGAAGAAATTAAAATTGATAAATCCTTGATTGATTGTATTAGTACTGAATTTTCAGTTAATCCCATCCTGACAGGCTTAATCGGAATGTTAAATAATATGCCGAATTTAGTTGTTTTCGAAGGCGTTGAAACGGAAACACAGTATCGTTTTCTTCTGGAAAACGTCCCTGATTGCTGTGCACAAGGCTGGTATTTTTCAAAACCAATGAAATTTGAAGAGATTAGCGCCCTCCTCATATGCTAAAAAGGGAGCGTTTATCACGGTACAGAAGTCGATACCATTTCCCTCTACAAGGGGTCCGCTTGGAAAACGGAAATTATCCCACGTTAAAGCTATATTTTGTACAGCCGTGGCGAAGGATGAGGGACCAGCAGTTCATTAACAGGGACTCCTTTTTGCTTAAGCGGCTCAATGGTTCTTTCTATATAAACCGTATTCCAGAGTGTTATCGCCGCCGTATGTAGTGTCAGCCCGGTGGCGCGGTAACTCTGATCCTCCCGCCTCCAGATCCCTGATTTCACGCAGCCGGTGCATAAAGGATGCTCGCCCAAGGGCATTACGGACCTCACCCTTATTCAGCCCCGCCTGTATGCATCGGCCTAAGCCTTTATCGCAAAATCAGTCCAGCATAAACAGCGTCCGATCTCTGCAGAAAATCGCCCTCAGCGCTACGAGTTTGAACGCATTTACTCTGTTTATAGGTAACATTCGCTCCACGAGATAATGATATCGGCAACGTATTCAGCATCCTGAGCATGTGTCAGAAGGTGATCAGCCTTACCCAGGGAAATGAAACTCTTGGGATGCTTAGCTGCTTTGAATATTTTCTCGGCCTGCTCAATTAACACGGTATCATCTTCAGTCGCATGAAAAATCAGCAGAGGCTTGTTCATGGCGAACACCTTATGAGCGATTTTGTGTTCCTGAATATTGTCCAGCATCTGTTTCTTTAACGTAAATACCCGCCCGGCCAGCTCAACCGGATAGGCTCCATGCTGGTTAATGTTTTCAACATCATCCTTAAAAAGACGTTTTACGTGTGTCAGTTCTCCGGGTGATCCTATGGTGACAACGGCCTTTGCCTCAGGAACTTCGCCGGCGATAGACAGGATGGCCGATCCACCCAGGCTATGACCGATGAGCAAAGAAGGCGCTTCGTACTGTCGGCGGAGATAATCTACCGCGCAAAGCAGGTCCGAAATATTGGATGAGAAGTTGGTGTTGGAAAAATCCCCTTCGCTGTTTCCCAGACCAGTAAAATCAAACCGGAGAACGGCGATAGCATTCTCTGTCAGTTTCCGCGCAATACGCGCCGCGCCTTTGAGGTCTTTGCCACACGTAAAACAATGAGCTAACAGCGCAAACGCTTTAGGATTTTCAGGAAGTTCAAGCAATCCGGCCAGTTCTTCACCCGCCGCATTTTTGAACGTAAATTTTAGTTTTTTCATAGGATATTCCGGGCCTTAAACTGATGTCATATGTTTGATCGCAGGAGAAAAATAGTCTTCTGCTCTGCATCTGGCATAGCGCGTTTTCCGTCCTCCACTGTGGATGTGAAAAAGAATTCATTCCGAATGCCTGTCCTCACCTTCCAGTTTGAAAGCTGATTATTGCTTCCTGTTCGGTGATCACTTACGCTATGCTACCAACTAGATGGTAGTTTACAAGACTTTTGTGAGGACTTCTCGAATGGCCAGGTGCGCGCTCATTCTTAAAATATCAGTGGCAATGCTGGCATTTGCGGCAAACTCCATTCTGTGTCGTCTGGCCCTGCAGGGAGGTCACATTGATCCCCTTTCATTCAGCAGCCTCAGGCTGGCCAGTGGTGCATTCGTCCTGTCCCCCTTCCTCTTTTATCACGCCAGGACCACATTATCCCTGTGGCGTCCGCTGAGCGGGTTTTACCTCATGGCGTATGCGGTGCTGTTCTCTGTCGCCTATATCCATCTCGATACCGGGGCGGGTGCGCTGTTACTTTTTGGTGCCGTACAGTTTGCGATGGTGATCCACGGATTATTCAAAGGAGAATCACTCTCCGCTATGCGGGCTGGCGGTTTAGTTCTGGCTCTGACGGGAATTGCTGCCCTGCTGTTACCCGGGGCGAAGGCACCGCCGCTTTACAGTGCACTTATGATGATCGTTGCCGGATTAGCCTGGGCCGCCTATTCCGTCAGGGGGAGGGCGGGCCAGGCGGCCGGGGCTTCAACGGCGGCAAATTTTGTACTCGCCACGCCGATGGCTCTCGCTCTTTCGTTGCTGTTTATGAAGCAGGGTCACTATGATGCTGCGGGCATTGCTTTGTCATTGCTGTCCGGTGCCGCCGCCTCAGCCGGTGCATATGTATTGTGGTATACCCTTTTACCCTCTCTCGGCTCTATCACCGCCAGTACCCTTCAGCTCAGCGTTCCCTGTCTGGCAATGCTAGGGGGTGTGGTATTCCTGGATGAATCACTGACGGTCAGAACGATATTTTCTGCCCTGGCGGTGCTGACTGGCATTGTGATGGTGACACGCGAGAAATCCCCCCGTCAGCCGATGACAAAGGCGAGAAAACCTTAATAACGCAATTAATTCATGCAGTTGTGATGATTCTCTTATGTTAATCACACGAGCCAGTTTTCCCGCTCCGGCATCAGACTGACAGGAATACTGAGGTCGACGTTTCTGACTACACCTAAGGCAGGTTTATGAAATGAAATATGATTTTGATGGGTACGTAAGCAGAGAGAAAACAGACAGTCTCACCGTGGACGGCTGGCGGGAATACCTGTTTTCGGGACAGTCCGAATTTGCAATGCGGTATCCGGCAGAAGGGCTAATCAACCTCTGGGTTGCTGACATGGCTTTTGCCACACCAGAGCCGATTCTTCAGGCCATCAGAGACCGTCTGGATAGAAAAATACTCGGCTACACTAAAATCTACGACGAAGAATACTATGAGATCTTTGGCAGCTGGTGTGAGCGACAATATGGTCACCGTTTCAAAACGGAAGACATTGTGCTGTCTCCGGGCATTATTCCCGCGCTGAACCGTCTCGTCCCGCTTCTGACCGACAAGGATGACAGTATTCTTATCATGACGCCTTCATATGGCCCGTTTAAAAAGGCGGGTGAATACAGTCAGCGTCGCGTGGTGTACTCGGCGTTAAAAAAATCAGCAGGCGGCTGGGAACCTGACTGGGAAGACTTTGCACGCAAAGCCAGTCAGGCCGATTTACGTGTGAAAATTCTTTTCCTGTGTAATCCGCATAACCCGACCGGACGAGTCTGGCGGCCTGATGAACTTAAGCGGATTATTGAAATTTGCCTGGCCAATGACATCTGGGTGGTATCTGACGAAATTCACTGCGACCTGTCCCGAAGCGGCATCGGTCATACACCGGCCGCCTCTCTTTTCCCTGATTCCACACGCATTATTACCTGCATGTCCTCGAGTAAAACATTCAATCTGGCCGGGAATTTGTTGGCAAATATCATTATTCCGGATCCCGGTGTCAGAAGCGAGTGGCGTCTCAGACACGACGAGTTCATCTCTCCGCTGAGCCTGGCAGCAAACAAAGCGGCGTGGAGTGAATGTGATGACTGGCTTGTCCATCTGAGGGAATATATTGACGGAAATTTCCAGTACCTGCACGACTATCTCAAAAGCTATTTACCCGAAACCAGGTTCTCGATCCCCGAAGGGACATATCTGGCCTGGATAGATATTAGCCGCTACCTGCCCGACACCGCAGGTGAGGATTTATCGCTGTATTTTGCCCGGGAGTCAGGGGTCCTTCTTGAAGGGGGCTTGCTGTTTGTCGACAATGGGGACGGATATATCCGGTTAAATCTGGCCTGCCCACGGAGTATGCTGACAGCAGGGATGAAAAGAATTTCACAGGTACTGCGGATACCGGCTCCTCATCGTGTATAACCCCTTTCTCTCTGGCCGTTTTGTCCTGTCAGGATGTCGTCAGAACCCGGCATAACACCCTGTGCCGGGAACACAAAAGGCACGGATGAACAGATCGTGAATATTCTTAGTGAAGCCTGCTGATGACATTTCTGGCGACAAAAAAATGCCGCCCTTAAGGGGCGGCTTATGCCAGCGTCACGGGGTTATCGTCTGACCGCCATGATGCCCGCATCGACATCCCAGATAGCGCCCGTCACCCATGAGGTTTTGTAAGACAACAGGAAGAGAATAGTGTTTGCCACATCTTCGGCAGTTCCGACGCGTCCCAGCGGGTGGAAATCGTTCAGCGACTTCATAGCATCTGCGATATCCGCTTTGTCCATGAAGCCTTCGTATATCGGCGTATGAACAATCCCGGGAGACACAGCGTTGACACGAATACCCGCGCTGGCCAGCTCAATCGCCAGATTACGCGTCAGGGCATGCAGACCCGCTTTTGCCATTGAATAGGCCGAGGCCGGCGAGTCACCGAGTGCTGCCTGGGCGCCAATCGAACCGACATTGACGATAGACCCTTCGATCTTCGCGGCAAGCATGTTCTTCACGACATCCTGCGTAATAAAGAACGTGGCGCGGTTCAGCGCAAGATACATGTCATAATCGGCAAAGCTGTGCTCGGTAAAGCCTTTCGGCATGAAGATCCCGGCGGCATTCACCATCAGGCTGATATCGCGGTGGCGGGCATTAATTTCCCGACGGATAGTTTCCATACCTTCTTCGGTCATCAGGTTCGCCGCGATGACCGCAACCGGTCCCAGAGGGCTCAGTTCTTTTTGCACCGCTTCGGCTTTGTCTTTTTTATTCCCGGTCAGCACGACACTGCCGCCCGCTTCCAGTACCATACGTGCGACGGCCAGACCCATGCCGCTGGTACCGCCGACGACGAGCAGTTTTTTACCTTTGAAAAAAGTGTTCATTTTCTGACTCCATTACTGGTGGGTAAGACGTTGCCGGCATAGTGAAACTGCCGGCGGTTGACGGATTAAATACTGCAGCCATCCGTTCCGCAGGTCTGACCCGCAGTGGCTGAAAATTCGGTTTGCTGTTCATCCCATACCTGACGCAGGGCATTCAAAAAGTTATCTGCTGCCTGAGCCCCGCTGATGGCATATTTTTCGTTCATCACAAAAACCGGAACACCGCTGAGGCCAATAGACTGTGCATGCGCTTCATCGTCGGAAACGGTGGCGCGAAAATCATCATTTTCCAGGGCGGCTTCAGCGTCAGCTTTCGGCATACCGGCTTCTACGGCCATTGCAACGAGCTGCTGACGATCAAAGAGAGAGCGACCTTCGGTGATACTGCCGTGATAAAAACGTTCTTCCACCGCGTCCGCAATTCCGGCCTTACGCGCAGCAACCAGCAGGGTATGTGCATCTTCTGTATCACCAAACATCATGCCGTCGAAGTTGTAGATCAGGCCTTCAGACCTACCGGCAGTACCTACCTGATTCATCATCAGATCCGCTGAATGCTGACTGCCCAGCTTTTTAACGATGGCATCCTTAAAAGGCATCGCGGGAGTACCACCGGCCAGACGGTAGCTGTGATGGCGGATCACCACCTGGTCGCGAAATTCAAAGCGATTCAGACCCTGTTCAAATCTTTTTTTAGCAATCCAGCACCACGGGCAGACCAAATCTGACCAGATATCGATGGTAAGGGTGGGTTTCAGCGTTTGCATAATGATTCCTCAAAGACCTTGGGCGGTCGGATCTCACTTATCAGAGAACCGCGACCGTATGGGATTTATTGCGCCTGCCAGACCGGGTAATCGGTATAGCCTTTTTCCGGGGAACCACTGACGCCGTAGTAGGTGGCGCGGTCACTTTCAGCCAGCGGCCAGCCGTTTTGCATTCTTTCAACCAGATCCGGGTTAGCGATGTAGGGCACACCAAATGCCACCAGATCCAGCTCATCATCTTCCAGAGCCTGCTCTGCGATATCACGGGTAAAACCGCCGGCAGCGATGATGGTGCCTTTAAACGTGTTGCGAAAACGGCGGCGGAATCCTTCCGGAAGTGGCGCTTTGGTGTACACCGGCTGATAGTAAAGGTGTACGTAGGCCAGCTCCCGCTGACCGAGCGCGTCGGTGATGGCTGACCAGGTTTGATCTTCACCTTCATACGGCGCGAGGTCATAAATGCGGCCGAACGGTGACAGGCGCACGGCAACGTGGCTGTTACCCACGGCTTCCGCCACGGCGTCAATGGTCTCCAGCAGGAAACGCTGACGGTTTTCCACCGAACCGCCGTATTCGTCGGTGCGGGTGTTCAGTTCGCTACTGAGGAACTGGTCAAAGATGAATCCGTTTGCCGCCATGATTTCCACGCCGTCAAAACCGGCTTCCATCGCCAGGCGCGCGGAGTGCGCGAAGTCTGCCGTGATGCGTTTCACTTCATGCGTTTCCAGCGCGCGTGGCTGGCTTGGTACAACCGGGCCCGGTTCTCCGGATTCGGTCAGCGCAAAAACGGTGGTATTGACCGCCTGAACGGTGCCCGCTGAAACCGGCGCTATGTGGCCTGGCTGAAGAGAGACGTGAGACATACGGCCGACGTGCCAGAGCTGCGCGAAAATACGGCCACCTTTGGCGTGAACCGCTTGTGTCACCTTACGCCAGCCCTGGACGTGTTCGTCGTTGTAGATACCAGGGGTATAGAGGTAACCCCGGCCTTCTTCTGAAACCGGCATCCCTTCGGTGATGAGCAGGCCAGCAGAAGCACGCTGTGCATAGTACAAAGCCACGACCTCATCCGGCACGTCATTCATGGTGCGGGTGCGGGTCATCGGTGCCATGACTACACGGTTTTTTAACGCCAGGCCAGACAGATTGTAGGGGGTGAAAAGCTTACTCATCGTATACCTCACAGAAACAAAAAGGAGTATCCCGACAGGGATTTGTACAGCCCGGCAGTATCACCGACCGGACGTCGCGCACTGGAGTTGCATAAACATCTGATGGGTGGCAATATACCAACCATCTAGTAGGTAGGTCAATGGGCATGCCGTGTTTTTTTGTCTTAATGCTGCCTTTTCTGAATCGTCACTCATTTTTCGAGGTCATCACCATGCGTACGTTAACATCCTATAACGAAGATAATTTTCGCCAGATAGAACAGTACAAGGGTATATCGGTGGTACGTTTTTCTGCACCCTGGTGTCCTCCCTGTCAGGCCAGCGAAGAGATGTTCAGCCAGTTTGCAGACCGGCTCGATGGAGATATACAGGTGGGGAAAGTCAATGTAGATCAGGCGCCGGTGCTGACAACCAAATACGAGATCTGGGGGCTGCCGTCTGTGCTGATATTTCATGAAGGGCAATTAGTTAAACGCATACCGGGTGTGAAACCTGCATCGGTATATGCTCAGGCGATTGCGGACATAAAAAAAGGGCAGTAATGCCCTTTTAACGCGGAATTTATTAATGCTTAACCGCGTGCCTGACCCACGGCATCCAGAGTGCGGGCTGAATAAATGACCGCCGCGCCAGCGTTGAGGTTAATCGCCACGCCCAGAGCTTCAGCAATTTCAGCGTCGGTTGCACCGGCTTTCACAGCGGCGTCGGCGTGAAAAGCAATGCAGCCGTCGCAGCGCGTTGTGACAGCGCACGCCAGGGCAATGAGTTCACGCACTTTTGCGCCCAGAAGGTCAGTTTTGTTACCTGCGTTGCCCAGGGCAACCACGCCTTTCATGGTCTCGGGGGTCAGTTTGCCCAACTCACCTAAACGTTGCATTAACTCTGAGCGATAGTTGTTCCAGTCCAGCATAGTGTCATTCTCCTGAATGAGGGGTATTAAGAAGCAGTTTTATATACTTAAGGCTGTTGGTGAAGACTTCGGGTCTGGCCGTTGCATGCGCCACTACGCTTGAGCCTTCACAGACATTAATGATCATCAAAGCAATATCTGATGGTTCGGCATGGGATGAAAACTCACCTGACTCCATGCCCGCCCTGACGACTTTTGTGAGCCACTCGATTTGCATATCGAAATAAAGTGATGTCTGTACAGTAATTGCCTGAGGCAGATTGGCGGTCTCCGCTGACAACGCACAACACAGTGGCAGTAGAGAAGCTTTATGGCTTTGCGCGAAGATATCGATGTAGGCCGCAATTCTTTTCTCCGCGCTTTTCTCAGTAGCCTCTATCTGCTCAAATACGCGTTGTGTATCAGAGAACGCCTGTATTACCACCTGCTCACCCAGAATATCTTTGGTCGGGAAATGGTGATGAATACTGGCCTTGGTGATACCCACTATTTTTGATAAATCAGCATAGCTGAATGCTGAATACCCTTTTTCGCGCATCAGGTGTTCTGCTTCGCTGAGCAGCCGTTCCCGTGTCATGGTTGTCATAATTACTCCATATAATCTACTAGTTGATAGATTATATTGTTGCTATTTTTCCGTAGCAAGTTGTATCACTGACTCAGTATCGTGCAGAGTTGAACGTCACTGCCATCCTGCATTCTGAATGGCAGCATTACATCTCTGACATCACGCCAGGCGTGTAATCATTTCAACCGGATTAGCCAGAGTATCGTGGATTGGCGAATTCTTTTGCATTTCGCTGACCAGCGCTTCTAACTCCTCGCGACTGGCGGTCTTGCTCGTAAGGTGAACATCGACGCGAATAGATTTCGCACCTTTACGCACGTTGCTGTCCAGCCCAAGGAAGCCGTTGAGGTTGATATCGAAATTAAGATCCAGCTCGATACCGTCCAGGTCGATCCCTTTTTCAGCAGCCATCATGGTGAGGGTGGCGGTATAACAGCCAGCCAGCGCCTGCATGATGTATTCAGTCGGGCTCATGCCGGTATCGGTGCCGAGTAAACCTGCGGGTTCATCACCGATATTAGAAAATTTCCCCACACGGCTGGTATCGATAACGCCGTTCTGGATTGTGGCGCCGGTCTCTGTGCGAACGGTTAATCCGCCGCTGGAACGGGCTTTCATCTGGAAAGTCAGGTTACCCAGGCCAGGCTGGCTGCGAACTGCTTCACGGGTATTGTGGATCGCAGCTGCGTCTGCAGAAGGTTTAACGGTAGTAGACATAATGGCTCCTGTAATTTCTTGATAAAAGGTATAGCTGGTGCAATCAGTACCAACCATCTAGTTGGTAGATTAGTATCGCGAACCTCTTTTGTCTACTCTTTTATAAAAAATAGGGGGAAAAGAACCCAGCAGGCTGTTTTATTTCATAATAACCCTTTGATTTTTTTATAATCTTCTCGGTCGCTCACTCTTGCAGCAATCCAGCCTTTACCCGAAGGATAGTCTGGCGGGTGGTATTAAATTCCCGGGCAATAGCACTGATACTGATGCCAGCATTTAGGAGTTCTGTCACTGTTTGCTTTTGTTCCTCGCTCAGGATGGGAGGGCGACCGAAGCGTTTTCCAGCCGCTTTTGCCCTCGCAATACCGGAATGCGTTCGCTCAAGCAGCAAATCCCGCTCAAACTCCGCTACAGCAGAAATTACCTGCATAGTCATTTTTCCGGCCGGGCTGGTCAAGTCAACGCCTCCGAGTGCGAGACAATGAACGCGAATATCTAAAGCCGCCAGTTGCTCTACTGTTTTTCGGATATCCATCGCATTACGACCCAGACGGTCAAGTTTGGTGACAATAAGTACATCCCCATTTTCCATGCGATCTAGCAACCGGATAAATCCGGGGCGTTCGCTGGCAGCAACCGAGCCACTGATATGCTCCTCAATAAGTCGTTGGGATCTGATGGCAAAACCCGCCGCTTCAATTTCACGACGCTGGTTTTCTGAGGTCTGTTCCAGAGTTGAGACCCTGCAGTAGGCAAAAACACGTGACATGGGAAACTTTCCGTACGAAATGGATGTCCGAATTATAACGTGTGTCCGAAATTAATTTCACTAAGTTTCGGACATGTGCTGTAAGCGGTGTACGAAACCGACCGGTTTCGGTCACTGTTAACCAATAACATATGGAAACTATACGCGAGGGAAGCATTTATGCCACGGCGACAGATACTGAGCAGTGAAGAGCAGGAGTGCTTGCTGGTTATTCAAGATGATGAAATTATTCTGACCCGAATGTGTTTTCTGAATGAACAGGATATTGCGCTCATTAATAAACATCGACGGCCAGCAAATCGCCTGGGTTTTGCTGTATTACTCTGTTATCTGCGTGGACCTAGATTTATTCCGGACAAAAGCAATACCCCTCACAGTGACGTCATATCCAGAATTGCTTCCCGGCTGAAACTTCAACCTGATTTATGGCCGGAATATGCATCCAGAGAGCAAACTCGCTGGGAACATCTGACTGAACTTTATCGCTACCTGAAATTATCCCCGTTCAGCCGGTCACTGCAAAAAGATTGTATCCAGCATCTGCACCCCTATGCCATGCGTACTGACAAAGGATTTATGCTGGCGGAAGAAATGCTCAGTTGGCTACATAACAATAATGTTATTTTCCCTTCTGTTGATGTGATCGAACGGACGCTTGCCGAAGTTGTCACGCTTGCTGACAGAGCCGTATTTTCGGCACTTACTGCGCAACTGGAAAAGCAGCATAAATCAGCACTCGACAGCCTGATCATATCAGAGGGTGAACAACCTTCCCGTCTGGCATGGCTACTTCAGCCTCCGGGTAAAATAAACGGTAAAAACGTGCTGCAACATATCGACCGGCTTAATTCCATCGCCGCGCTGGAATTGCCTGATGGTATTGCGCTTTCCGTTCACCAGAACAGGTTACTAAAACTGGCGCGTGAGGGCCGGAAAATGAGCAGCAG
>DFPL01000235.1:0-17636 GCA_002377245.1 Enterobacteriaceae bacterium UBA3516 | reverse complement strand
CGGTTTCTGTCCCGTAAGGGCAATTTCGACCCGCTTCACCTGATCACCGAAAAATACAGTACGCTGCGTAAATACGCCCCGCGTATGCTGTCAGCATTGCAGTTCATGGCGACACCTGCGGCGCAGACGCTCAGCGATGCGCTGGACACCATCAGGGAAATGTACCGTAAACAACTTCGTAAAGTGCCGCTATCGGCGCCAACAGGATTTATCCCTGAAAGCTGGCGAAAACTGGTACTCACGCCTTCAGGAATCGACCGCAAGTACTACGAGTTTTGCGTAATGAATGAACTCAAGGGGGCGCTACGTTCCGGTGATATCTGGGTAAAAGGATCGCGCCGCTACAGAAATTTTGATGATTATCTCATCCCGACTGCTGAGTTTGAGAAATCCCGCCACAATGACCAGTTACAGTTGGCCGTTCAGACCGATTGCCAGGCATATCTTCAGGCCCGTATGACGCTTCTTGCATCGCGTCTGGAAGAAGTTAACGCGATGGCGCTTGCCGGTGATTTGCCCGATGTTGATATTTCAGATAAAGGAGTAAAAATCACTCCGCTGGAGAACAGCGTCCCTTCGGGTGTTTCGCCCTTTGCCGATTTGGTTTATGGCATGCTTCCTCATCCGAAAATTACAGAGATACTGGAAGAAGTGGACAGCTGGACGGGGTTTACGCGTCACTTCGCGCACCTCAAAAATAATAACGTCAGACCAAAAGACGGAAGACTGTTGCTGACCACCATTCTGGCCGACGGCATCAATCTGGGGCTGACAAAAATGGCGGAGTCCTGCCCGGGGGCAACAAAATCGTCACTCGAAGGTATTCAGGCATGGTACATCAGAGATGAAACTTATTCAGCGGCACTGGCCGAGCTGGTCAACGCTCAGAAAGCGCGGCCTCTGGCCGCATTCTGGGGCGACGGGACAACATCATCGTCAGACGGGCAGAACTTTCGGGTAGGCAGTCACGGACGTTATGCCGGTCAGGTCAATCTTAAATATGGTCAGGAGCCGGGCGTGCAGATTTATACGCATATCTCAGACCAATACAGCCCGTTCTATGCCAAAGTGATCAGCCGGGTGCGCGACTCAACCCACGTGCTTGATGGCCTGCTGTACCATGAAAGCGATCTGGAAATTACCGAGCATTACACCGATACCGCAGGCTTCACTGAACATGTTTTCGCCCTGATGCACCTGCTGGGATTCGCTTTTGCGCCGAGGATCCGGGATCTTCATGACAAGCGGCTGTTTATTCATGGAAAGGCCGAACGCTATCCGGGGCTTCAGTCCGTCATATCAACAACCAGCCTGAATATCAAAGACATTGAGGCACACTGGGATGAGGTATTGCGCCTGGCAACCTCGATTAAGCAGGGGACAGTCACCGCATCGCTGATGATGAAAAAGTTAGCCAGTTACCCAAAACAGAATGGACTTGCCAAAGCGCTGAGAGAGATTGGCCGCATTGAGCGGACACTATTTATGCTGGACTGGTTCCGTGATCCCGGTCTGCGCCGACGCGTACAGGCGGGGCTGAATAAGGGTGAGGCCCGTAATGCCCTTGCGCGAGCGGTCTTTATGCACCGTCTGGGTGAAATAAGGGATCGTGGGCTGGAGAATCAGAGTTACCGCGCCAGCGGGCTGACGTTACTGACAGCGGCGATCACGTTGTGGAACACGGTATATATAGAAAGAGCTATTGAGTCACTAAAACGAAAAGGTATCCCGATAAATGAGCAACTGGTATCTCATCTTTCTCCCCTGGGCTGGGAACATATCAATCTGAGTGGAGATTACGTCTGGCGTAATAATCTTAAGCTGGGATCCGGAAAATACCGCTCATTACGCACAGTCGACACCACATTGTACAAAAAACAGTCTTAGCGTGGGATAATTTCCGTTTTCCAAGCGGACCCCTACAATGAGAGCATTTCAGAATAACAAAACGTCTGCTCCTGGCACAAAGCGGACTTTCCTCCCTCCATGGTGATCCGACGCTACGAAGACTTCTGGTATACCACTGACGGTGACAAGCTGGCGAAGGTTGAGGTTGGTCTTCATGATAAAGATATGGATCTTGGGGAGCCCTGAAGGAATTCGCTTGTGAAAGCTGTCGCCAGAAAAGGCCACACCAAAAATCGTGACCTCAACGAGATTCAATGTCCGCAAAGGTGCGGCCGTAGCGAAAAAGCAAAAGATTAAAGTCGAATAAAATTTAAAAACGCGTTTCTGAGAGCCAGCCATTGTGCTGGGTTTTTTATTGTTCATTAGCCTGCTTTGGGCTGCGGCAAACTGTTGACGAGTATCGTGCCACTCAGGAGGCCATTCCAGGGACAGTAATGTGGAGTAAATGACAAAATGTAAATCAGAATAATTAATGAATTATGTATTCCCATCCAGGTCCAGCTTATCACGGGCATTACGTAATTTCTCCTCCCCGCGACGGTCATACTTCTGCGTCGTGGACACACTGGCGTGCCCCATCGCATCCTTAACAGTGATTAAATCTTCCCCGTTATCCAGCATCGCCGTCGCAAATGTTCGTCTGAGATCATGCGGGGCACATTTTTCAATCCCCGCCTGCTGCTGACGGACCTGCAGGATATGGTACACCGCCTGGTCGGTGAGCCGGTTATCCGTAATCACATCGTGGCGGCGAATACGGGGAAACAGGGCGCCGGGCGCCTCGCCCCGGACCTGATCAACCCAGAACTGCAGCCGCTGCCAGGCGCCGTCGGGTACATAGGCCAGCCGCTCCTTGTTGCCTTTCCCCAGAACCTTCAGTGCCCTATCGGCGGGCTGAATATCCTCGTAGCTCAGGGCCACGGCTTCTGACCGGCGCAGGCCGCAGCCGAGAATGACGGCCAGCAGGGCCGCATCGCGGACGCCTATACTGCCGGACTCCGCTTCACACGCCGCAAACAGCTCTCTTATCTCTTGCCGCTTCAGCGCACGACCACGGGGAAGTGTACTCCCCCTGACCTGGCGAACCGCGCGGATATGCTGCCAGCTCTCGACATCCATCAGCTTCAGCATCCAGGCCTCACTGGCCACACCTTTCAACGCCGACAGGTAGGTATTCACCGTGGCCACGGCCCGGCCCGCATCCCGCAGCATCTCCGTAAGAGCAAGCACATGATGACGGCGCAGTGCCCCCCAGCAGCAGTCGGAAAGCGAACCGGCACCCAGCATGCGGGCAACAATATTCAGGAACGACGTCATGGTCTGGCGGCTGCGTAACGAATTCAGGGAAAGGAGATAAGCCTGAGCCGGATTGACCGGGGTGACACTGTCACCACTGAGCGCCGGCAGCCAGCCATCGGCCGCGGATTCGTCCGGCAGACGGGGAAACAGCTGTGAATCGGGCTGGCGGGTCACTGGTCAGGGTTTTCCGTGTCAAAAAATGACCGGCGCGCTGTGTGAAAAACGCGGCCGGATGATGCCATCAAGTGTACTCACGATTCTCTACTTTTTCAAAGATACATTTTAATAAGTAGAATATAGATGGTGCTTTCGCTCTGGGCCTCCGATATGTAAAGCCGCTTTAGCAGCCAGAGGCCTGAATTTGCTTGCCTTGAGGAAGAGCGAAAATGTCCGCTTTGTGCCATAAGCGCACATTCCTATAAAAAATGCGTCTTAAAAAATTGGGTGCAGGTCAGTGATGTTAATCAATGGGGAGCAGAACAATTGAACTAAACGTAAAGGTGAGTGCATTACTCGGAAGGCCTAAGTGACTGTTTATATGTGGATTTACTGACGACAGTTCAGTCACAACCACAGATGAATATTTCATGAACGAGATAAAAAACATAAGATAATATAGAAATTTTGCACACCCGGGAAAAGCTAAACCATCAGGTGATTAATATTTTTCATGCTAAGTGTTTTTAATGTGGCTGATTAAATTTTTACATACACATATCTGTATGAACAAGTGTTTTTTTGCATGTTTCTGTCCTAATGATATTTTCCTGATTGCTAAAATAAATCATCATAAAGTAAGTGTATGCCACTTCTTTATAGATTACACTCATAGTGTAATTACATTTAATTTAAGGGGTTTTATGTCAGATTTAATCAAAATGCTTAATAATATTCGCTCTATTCGTGCGCAATCTCGTGACCTTTCACTTATAGAACTTGAGGCAATCCTGGAAAAATTCAGTATCGTTGTTTCAGAAATACGAGATACTGCCGTTGAAAAAGAAAAAGAAGACAGTGGGCGAAAAGCTAAGTTGGATAACCTTCGACAGCTTATGCTCGCAGACGGGATCGACCCGGAAGAATTATTGAATTTTTCAGGAAAGATAAATAAAACAAAACCAACTCGTGTTCCACGACCAGCACGATACAAATATTTGGATGAAAATAGTGAGATTAAAACGTGGACCGGCCAGGGTCGAATGCCAAAAGCATTATCTAAGCAAATTTCTGAGGGCAAAAAACTTGATGATTTTCTCATTTAAGCCCTGAAGTGAATATTGCTTTCATTAACAATCACTTAGGTAATTTATTCGCATTGTCAGTAAATAACAATTCAACCCGATTTTATTTTTTGAATAACCACGGATAATAAAGAGACTTCCGTGCGATTGATAATAGTGGTGTCAATATTTTACCGGTGGCACCCAAACGTTAAACCATGCGACGATTCCTATTATAAATATTTCGATATCATAAAATGTCTCAGCGGAATTCCTTCCGCGTTTTTTCTATACGATTTCATTTCAATAGCTGAAAATCAACAATTACAATGTATTTAAAATTAACGTAAAGAGTGACTGATTTATATTTTAAATAACTTGATGCTGATTTAAAGTAAAACGACCTGCTTTGCAAGCAGGCAATTATTTTTTCACATACTGTTTAGTTTTCATCTTGCTTATAAGAGAAACATAGTCTCTAAAACCACTAATGCACGTTCTGACACGGATTAGAAAAATAAAAAAGTGCTACAAATACTTTTTGGCGGCATCAAGTATTTCCTGCGACGTCAGTTCTCTGTCAGAAGCTACGTAAACAATGCCATGATCTCCAGTCAACGAAGGAAAGCCTGCAGACATTATCTGAAGATGTATTTCTTCACCACCTGGATACTCCTCTCGGACAGAGGTGATACCTTTAAGTACGGTGATAACTTTGCAGGGCTCGGCATTAAAAAAAACAATTACCTTTTTCATATATCACCATGGTTTTGTTAAATACTTGCATAGGTATCAACACCCTGATAAAGAAGAACGTGGTTATACCGAAAACAAACCATCAGCAATTCAATGCAATAAAATATTAGTGCTCAGCTAACAATTATAATTAATTTACAGGATATGAATAAAAGTGCCCTTATGGAAAGGTATTTCAGTGAAATACCTATTTAAAATAGTAGATGTGATGCTTATGGAGGTTGCCTTGCCTCTTACGCACTTTAATATTTTTACAAGCAGTTAGCTTCTGCTTTAAGACTGTTCATGCAGCAGACCTGCACTTCATCACATCGGTCAGCACACGCATACAAGACATGGGGTAAAATGTGCTGACCTGATGTCAAGAATAATCTGCATATCGCTAAATTAATTTATGGACCTGTCTACACCGGTATAAAAATTCATCGTTGTCACAGATCCACAAATATTTATTTATCGCAAAGAATTACGTTTGCAGCTGCCGGGCCTTTATCACCACTATGTATTGCGAATTCAACTTTCTGTCCTTCAAATAAGGTTTTGAAGTTATCGCCATTAAGCGCAGAAAAATGAACAAAGATATCCTTGCTTCCATCGAGCGGAGAGATGAAACCAAAGCCTTTGTCTTCATTATACCACTTTACCAGGCCTTTAATTCTTGAGGTCATACTGACTCCCGTTACATATTAGTATTCATAGGAAACGTATAGTATTAAGCGTATGGACTCAAAAGAAGGGGATATCAGCGATAGCGCCTGGTAATGAGGACTGCACGGGAAATGTTTTACGTTCGTTTGTAGTTCGAACTGATAAGGTCATTAAGGCACGGGAATTCATAATAAGCAAATTAAATTTTAGCCATCCAGAGGTCCTGTACGAGAAATCAAATGTAGCATTTAATTTATTTATACGTATAGTTATTATGTCTTTCTATAAAAGGAATTGATTTGTCCCGTAAAATGACAGGAATTGTCAAAAGTTTTGATAGCCCTAGTGGCAAAGGTCTCATCACCCCTTCAGATGGTCGAAAAGATGTTCTGCTTCACATTTCAGCCGTTAACCCCAACGAAACAGAGTTACTTACTCCAGGGATCCGCATCGAATTTTGTCGGATCAATGGTCTCAGTGGTCCAGTGGCTGCGAACATCTACCTTTCCTGAAACGACGTCATCGCTACCTGTGGTATTCCGCCACTCGATTAATAACAGGAGGATAAATTAAGTGATTAAAATTCAATCAAACGTGTTACGGTGAAGCTCATTCATTGAAAGGTTAATGGTTATGTCTATTATCAATTACGCAATGAAACTTTTCAGCGGTGCGTCTACCGCCACCGCCACTTGCCCTGTTTGTGGCTTAAAAACAGCTCAACAATTGTCAAAAATCCGCAGCAATCAGGCCATGCTTTGCCCTGGATGTAAGGCTCTGTTTATCGCACGACGTTAGTCCCAATCAAAACAACATTCAGAGCACATGTTCTATACTTAAGTAAAATTCCGGCAGCTGTTAAATCCCTGATGCCTTACGCCCATCCTGAGAGAACGTTTCTGAACTGATTTCGCAACTGCTCCTGCGCGCTAACGTTGCATTAGAGCAATGCTATGAAAATGAACCCCAGAGCGTGGTTTAACCGCTCCCGTATCCCGATGAATGCTGCCGAAAACGTAACGTTTTTGGCGAACGATCCTGCAAGCGAAAGTACTCCGCGGTCTGAACTCTTTTCGACCGTCCAGATGGAACGTTATGGTCAGAAACTGGCGCGAACTCATAAAGTATCGCCGGATAAACATCCTTATTATCTTCTGAAAAGGCTTGGTGACAATGAAGACGTCATCACCCAAAACTGCTATGAGCTTAACGCGGGTAAAAAGACCAGTATCATGCCCGCCGGTGAATGGTTGCTGGACAATTATTATCTTATTGAGGAACAAATCCGCACCGTCCGCCAGCACTTACCGAAAAGTTTTGGAAAAGGTCTCCCGTCGCTGATATCGCCGCTGAACTGCCCACGAATTTATCATATCGCATCAGAGGCCGTTGCTCACGGCGATGGCCGTTGGGATGCTGCCAGCCTGACCAGCTATCTTACAGCATATCAACAGGTGACACCGCTGACGCTAGGTGAAGTCTGGGCGTTACCGGGAATGCTGCGCCTGGCGCTGATTGAGAATCTTCGTCGTATCAGCATGGAAGTGATAAAAGCCCAGCACGAAAGAAACCTGGCCGATACATGGATAACCAGGATTTTCGAATGTGCAAAGAGTGCACCTAGTGATTTAATCATGGTGGTTGCTGATATGGCGCGCTCCCGCCCCCCGTTAACCAGTGCGTTTGTCGCAGAGCTGGTGCGGCGCCTACAGGGGCATGGCAACGCACTGTCGTTACCTTTAACTTGGGTTGATCAGTGCCTCCGGGAACAGGGGATCACCACCGACGTTCTCATACATAGTTTCAATCAACAGCTTGCCGCCAGCCAGCTGTCTGTCAGTAATAGCATTGCAGGTCTGCGATTACTGGGTGAAACAGACTGGTCTGATTTCGCCGAAACGATAAGCGTCGTTGAACATGCATTAAGCAATGACCCTGCCGGTATCTATCCCCGGATGCACTTCAATACCCGGGATCATTACCGGCACGTAGTTGAGGTCTTGGCCAGAGACAGTGGTCTCAGCGAGCCTGAGGTTGCTGACAGAGTGCTGGCGCTTTCAGAGGAAAAAGCGCTCAATACACCAGAACATCATATTGGTTATTATCTCGCGGGTGAAGGTCGACAGGCGCTGGAAATTAATCTCCTGGCAGACACTTCAAAGCTCATACGGTTGCGGCACAGTTTCAATAGAATAACCCTGCTTTCATGGCTAGCAAGCCTGGCGTTGTTGACAACCGCAACGACCGCGGCAATATTGCACGAAACAGCCATGCAGGGCGCAGACTGGCTGTTAATCGCGGTGATATTGCCTCTGTTTATCGCTTTAACTCAGTTAATGAGTGATTTACTCAGTGACGCAACCACCCGTTTTCGCGTTCCTCGCCCCTTGCCGGGGATGGATTTTTCAACCGGCATTCCCGCTGACAGCGCCACCATGATCGTCATCCCCTGCATGCTGACCAGCCACGAAAGTTTCAGCCAACTCCTCACCAGTCTTGAAGTCTGCTGGCTTGGGAATGAAAACGAAAATCTCAGGTTCGCGCTGCTCACTGATTTTGCGGATTCTGAAAATGAACCCTCACCGGAAAGTCACGCTCTGCTCAGACAGGCGATCGCCGATACGCAGGCGCTGAATCGGCGCTACCCCTCTGGCCGACCACGTTTTTATCTGTTACATCGCCAGCCTGAGTGGAACCCCGCGGAAGGAATGTGGATGGGCTATGAACGCAAGCGGGGAAAACTGGCATTACTGAACAGCTGGTTGCGTCATCCGGGAACGCAATTCGCCAGCGTTTCAGACATGCCTGCACACCTTTTACCGGGTCACATTAAATACGTTATTACCCTGGACAGTGATACGGTGCTGCCGCGCGATACGGCACATAAACTGGTCGCGGCGATGGCGCATCCGCTAAATAAGCCAGAGTATGATCCGCTACACCAGAGGGTTGTCAAAGGATTCGGCATTCTGCAACCCGGTCTTGCGGAGGAGATGCCACGCAACGGTCAGGGGCGCTACGCAGCCTTGCGAAGCAGCATCCCAGGTAATAACCCCTATTCGATGATGTCTTCGGACATCTATCAGGATCTCTTTGGGGAAGGATCCTTCGTGGGCAAAGGGATTTACGATGTTGACATTTTTATGCAGGCTACTGCAAATACCTGCCCGGAAAATCTGGTTCTCAGCCATGATCTACTTGAAGGATGCTATGCGCGCTCGGGTCTGCTGAGTGAGGTGTTACTCTACGAACAGTACCCTAATAATTATCTGTCGGATGTTGCACGCCGTGCACGCTGGATCCGTGGTGACTGGCAACTGCTTAACTGGCTGAGACCACGCGTCAGAAAAGCCGATGGAACCCGTGCCCGGAATCCGCTGACCGCACTTTCTTACTGGAAATTACTTGATAATCTACGTCGCAGTCTGGTAGCCCCCTCTTTACTGATATTACTGTACTTCACCCTGCTTTGGGTACCCAATCCGGTTTACTGGCTGAGCATACTGTCACTGATTTGGCTGTTGCCAGCCATCCTCTGCATCACCCATGACCTTCTAAATAAACCTCTGCGCCGCCGCCTGAAGACGCATCTGTTACTTGTGGGGGCGGGCGCGCTGAAGCGTCTGTCTGGTATCGGTCTTAATTTTGCGATACTGCCGCACGAAGCCGGATATTCGCTGAAAGCGATCGCCATGACGCTATGGCGACTGGGGATAAGCAGGCGTCACCTCAGCCAGTGGGTCAGCCACAGTCAGGACAACAATCAGGTCAGACCCACTGTTGCATGTTTTTATCAGGCGATGTGGCTGAATGTTGCCGGTGGCGTGACGCTGATAATACTGACCGGACAATTAGCCCCCAAACTGCTGTGGATTGCGTTGCCGATCGGTTTGTTATGGTGTGTGGCGCCGCTGCTGATGAACTGGTTGAGCCGCCAGCCCGTCCGTAAGGTGTTTTCGCCAAATCAGGAACAAAAACAGCTGTTACGCCAGACAAGCCGTGAAATCTGGGCTTTTTTTGAAACATTTGCCACAGCAAAAGAGAACTGGCTTCCACCTGATAATTATCAGGAAATACAACAACCGACGGTGGCACATCGAACTTCCCCTACCAATATAGGTCTTTCACTTATGGCTAACCTGACGGCATGGGACTTTGGCTACCTGCCCGGCGGAGAAGTGCTCCGGCGCGTGTCGCTCACGCTCGATACGCTGGATAAAATGGAGCACTACCGGGGCCATCTCTATAACTGGTATGACACCCGCACGCTGGCCCCTCTCAGCCCGCGCTATGTCTCAAGCGTCGACAGCGGCAATATGGCGGGGCATTTGTTGACGCTGCGTGCAGGGCTGTCCGCCATGCGTCATCAGCCTGTTTTAAACAGCCAACAGATACTGGCAGGACTGAACGATACGCTGGATATTCTGGAAAAACAGTGGGGTCAGAACCCACCTGACAGCCTGCGACTGCTGCGCAAACATTGCCAGAGCGCGGCGTCACTCTCTCCACAGGCGTTTTTCAGCGAGCTGAAAAACATGAGCATCCAGTGCAACCATCTGTCCACGTCATGTCATCAGGGGTCATCCCTTCAGATTCGTTGGGCAGGACATCTGGAGAATCAACTGGTTCAGTTCTGCCATGAGTGGTCGTTATTGCTTGGCTGGTTACCTGTATCGTGGAACGAACAGACGCTGCCGACGCTGAACGAGCTTGCCCGTCCGACATTAGCCGGTACAAGAACATCATCGGCGTCTGCGACGGAGCAGGCCCGGATGCGACTCAATATTATCACCGAACTTGAACAGCGACTGGATGAGCATGCCCGGATGGATTTCGCCTTTCTGTACAGCGAAGCAACCAGTCTGCTCAGTATCGGTTACAACTGTGACACGAATACGCCTGACAAGAGCCACTACGATCTCCTGCCGTCTGAAATTCGCCTGACCAGTTTTCTTGCCATTGCGACTAATCAGCTACCTCTTAAAAGCTGGTACGCGCTGGGTCGACTGTTTACCACGATTGATAATGAAGCTGCCCTGATGTCATGGAGCGGGTCCATGTTTGAATACCTAATGCCGAATCTGGTGATGCCCACCTGGCCCGGCAGCCTGCTCGATGAAATGAGTCAGTCGGCGGTTATGCGCCAGATTCACTGGGGGAAAGAACGCGGGGTACCATGGGGTGTTTCAGAGTCTGGCTATCATGCTTTTGATGTTCAGCATAATTATCAGTATCAGGCATTTGGCGTACCGGGTCTTGGTCTGCGCAGGGGACTTGCCGATGACATGGTTGTCGCACCTTATGCCACAATGCTGGCGCTGATGGTTTCTCCACAGAGAGCCTGTGAGAATCTGTTCAGGCTGCAAAAAAATGGCGCACACGGCGAATACGGCTTTTATGAAGCACTGGACTATACCCCCTCACGCCTCGCAACCGGCCAACTCTATGCAGTGGTACAGTCCTGGATGGCGCATCACCAGGGCATGGCATTTCAGGCACTGGCTCATGTACTGCTTGACGCCCCCATGACTGAACGATTCTTATCCAGTACGGTATTCCGGTCAGCGAGCCTGCTGTTACAGGAGCGCGTGCCGGATGCGGTCGATCTGTACAGTCCGCGCCGTCATTTTGAATCTCATGAAGGCAGGGTCAAACCCGTTCGCTATGAACCTCGTATTTTCTATACCATGGATACACCAACTCCTGATATTCAACTCTTGTCCAACGGCCATTATCATCTGATGTTGACTGCGGGCGGCGGTGGTTACAGTCGTTGGAACGATATTGCAATAACACGCTGGCGCAGTGATGCCACCCGTGATAATTGGGGAACATTCTGCTACATCCGTGACACACTGACGGGGGATGTATGGAGCAATACCTGGCAACCGACAGGCAACTCCAGCGGACAAGACGAGGAAGTTTTCTTCACCGATGCGGGGGCTGAATTCCGACGCACCTTCGGAGGACTTAGCGTCAAGACTCAGGTGGTTATCTCCCCGGAGGATGATGTTGAGTTGCGACGGCTCACACTGATCCATCGTGGTCGCCAGCCCCGTTCTCTGGAACTGACAACCTATGCTGAAGTGGTACTGGCACCAGATGCCAGCGATCTGTCACACCCTGCATTCAGCAAACTGTTTATTCAGACTGAGCTGGATCCTGAGCGTGGCGCCATTCTTTGCCACCGGCGCCCGCGCTCTCCGCATGAAGCGAGCCCCTGCTTGTTTCACATGATGGTGGTGCATAGCGATAACCGACATAACGTTTCGTTTGAAACGGACAGGGCAAAATTTCTTGGTCGTGGCAGAAGCCCTGCTGACGCCCTGGCAATAGCGGCGGGAGGGGCGCTCAGCAACACATCGGGGTCAGTGCTGGATCCGATACTGGCAATACGTCACTCCATCACTCTACAGCCGGGGCAGTCGGTCACGATTGATATTATTTATGGTATCAGCGAGACCCGTAAGCAGAGCCTGGCGCTGCTGGAAAAATATCGCGATTACCCTATTGCCGATCGCGTTTTTGAACTGGCCTGGTCTCATAGTCTGGTGGTATTACGCCAGATGAATGCCAGTGAAGATGATGCAAGTTTGTTTAATCGTCTCGCCAGCGCTGTGCTTTACCCTGTCCAGGAGCTTCGTGCTGAAGGCCAGGTGATCAGCCGCAACCGGCGTGGTCAGTCCGGTCTGTGGGGCTGGGCAATTTCAGGCGATCTGCCGATAGTGCTGCTCAGTATAACCGGCGAAGAAAGTATCGCCTCCGTTACCACACTGATTCAGGCACACCGTTACTGGCGACAGAAAGGACTGGATGTTGATTTGGTTATCCTGAATAACAGTCCCGGCGGCTACCAACAGGGACTACAAAATCAGATTATGGAGTTAATTTATGCGGGGTCTGAAGCCAGTCTGCTGGACAAAACGGGCGGGCTTTTTGTTCGTAATGGCGAGCATCTCTCCGCAGAAGATAAGTTGCTTCTGATGAGCGTGGCCTGCCTTTATCTTGATGACCGCGCAGGGAGTATTAATGAGCAGCTTAACCAGCGTATACATACCCTCAAATCGCCGGCCATAGCATTCATTCCGCGTGCTGTGTGCGAGCGTAATCAACATACGGACTGGAGCCCCGATATCAGTCAGTTGTGCTATTTCAATGGGTTCGGTGGATTTTCTCAGGATGGGAGGGAATATCAAATTGTTCTGCGGGAAAATACGCAGACACCGGCCCCCTGGTCAAACGTACTGGCAAATCCCCGTTTTGGCAGCGTGATTTCAGATGCAGGACAGGCCTATACCTGGTATGAGAATGCCCATGAATACCGGTTAACACCCTGGGAAAACGATCCAGTGAGCGATCGCTCTGGCGAGGCGTTTTATCTGCGTGATGAAGAGACCGGGGAAAACTGGTCACCGACAGCGTTGCCTGTGCGCGGACACGGTGATTATCTGACCCGACATGGTTTTGGTTACAGCGTTTTTGCCCACCGTGAGAGTGGTATAGACAGCGAGCTGACCGTCCTGGTTGCTGAAGAGGCGCCAGTTAAACTGGTGCTCCTGACGCTCAGTAACTCTTCGGGACGGACACGTCAACTCTCCGTCACAGGCTATGTAGAGTGGACGCTCGGAGAAACACGAACTCGCTCAGCCCCTCACATTGTGACACATGCGACCAGAACGCCTGGCGGCTGCGGGGTGCTGGCGAACAACTTTTATGGTGATAATGGTGGCGGCCGAACTGCATTTTTTGCCGTCAGCGGTAATGACTGTTCGCTGACAGGGGACCGCCGGGAGTTTATCGGCCGTAATGGATCCCTTCACGCGCCGTCGGCCATGAAACTGCGCAGGCTTTCGGGTAACACGGGTGCCGGTCTGGATCCCTGCGGGGCGGTACAATCAACGGTAACATTAATTGATGGGGATCAGAGGACGTTTATTTTTGTCCTCGGCGCAGAAGAGAATGATGTTTGTGCTCATGAGACGCTGGCCCGTTACATGAACGAGGATACAGTCCGCCAGGAGTTGAACCGGATTCATAACCACTGGCACAATATGCTCGATAAAATCGTGGTTAACACCCCCGACACGTCCGTAAATTTACTGGTCAATGGCTGGCTGTTGTATCAGACAGTCGCCTGTCGCCTTTTGGCCCGCAGTGGCTACTATCAGTCTGGCGGTGCATTTGGTTTTCGCGATCAGCTGCAGGATTCACTGGCACTGAGCCATGCTGATCCGAACCGGATGCGTGAACAGATAATACTTTGTGCATCCCGGCAGTTTATCGAAGGGGATGTGCAGCACTGGTGGCATCCGCCACACGGCAACGGTGTCCGTACCCGTTGTTCCGATGACTACCTTTGGCTGCCGCTTGCCGTTTGCCACTATGTTGAAACGACGGGGGATAAAGATGTTCTGGAAATACGCATTCCTTATCTGGAGGGACGCCCGCTTCAGCCTGGTGAAGAGTCTGTCTATGACACGCCGGTCATCAGCAGCACCGAAGAGACTCTATGGTTACACTGTGTCAAAGCTATTAACCATGGACTACGGTTTGGAGAGCATGGCCTGCCGCTGATGGGGGCTGGTGACTGGAATGACGGGATGAACCGGGTGGGTATCGAAGGCAAAGGTGAAAGCGTCTGGCTGGGCTTCTTCCTGTACGATATTTTGCAGCGGTTTGCTGCGCTGGCGGAGCGCAGGCTGGATGAAAGTGTCGCCTCGATGTGCCTTTCACAGGCTCTCCGCCTGCAAAGCAATCTCGAAGCCCACGCCTGGGATGGTGAATGGTACCGGCGCGGGTATTTTGACGATGGTACTCCCCTGGGGTCGAAAGCCTCACAGGACTGCCGGATTGATGCGATTGCGCAAAGCTGGTCTGTATTGTCCGGGGCTGCGAGCGCAGGGCGATGTGCGAAGGCCATGCAGGCACTGGATAAGCACCTTGTGGATAACGAAGGGGGACTGATTAAACTGTTAACGCCTCCTTTTGATGGACACGGTCCAAATCCGGGTTACATACAGGGTTACCTGCCCGGTGTGCGGGAAAACGGAGGGCAGTATACTCATGGCGCCATCTGGGCCGTGATGGCATTTGCACGGATGGGGAATGCCGAACGTGCCTGGCAACTCTGGTCAATGCTCAACCCTATAAATCATACTCTGAATGCGGGCTCTGTTGGGATTTATAAAGCTGAACCTTATGTAATGAGTGCTGATATCTACAGCGTCGCTCCCCATACCGGACGTGCCGGCTGGAGCTGGTATACCGGTTCTGCAGGCTGGGCCTGGCGTTTACTTACCGAAGAATTGCTGGGGATAAAACGCACCGGCGCTGACTTTACTGTTCATGCCCGGTTACCGGATGAGTGGCCGTCTTTTTCTATGACCTATCAGTATGGCGAGAGCCATTATCAGATTAGAGTTGCACGCGGCGAAGGAGAGTATCGGGTTACGCTGGATGGCATTCTCCTGCCTGACGACAGAATTCCACTACTGGATGACAGACAAAACCATACGGTTGAGGTAATTCAAAACTGATACGGACTTAAAATGCGCATTAACGCCTGCCGTTAATGCGCTGATTATCTCGGAGAACATCAATCGCCGTCTGCATGGCAACTTTGTCATCTCGTCTTTTTTGCCTGTCCTGCATTACCTGTAAGTACTCTAGCAAGGTTCGGGTATTTATCGGCCGGCCCTGTTTACCCACAGCCAGTACGGCCTCACCAAGGATAATTTTCACTGGAGGCAACTGTGCCGGATACCAGTCAAGGGTGTCTTCTGATTTCATCTTAAATTTCTCATGGAAGGGTAGTTTATCATAAATCAGACATTAAACTTTAAAAATATGTTAACCTGATTTATCGATCATAATTTATCCCGATTTTTATACTGTCAGACGTATAATAAATTTTGTATTTTACAAAAAATTATTTTTGGCTTTGAAAAAACCAGATTTCTTTAAAGAAAATCCCATTCACGTCGTCTGACTGGTATGCGCACTGGGCCGCTCAGAGTAATGGCATGTGGGTAAATGAACAGTACCCGCACTTTACGTAAATGATAACAGAAAATGTCAACATTTATCTTATAGATCAGTCAGAAAAAGCATGATTACTGAAGCTTTAAATTTTTTAGTCAAGGAAATCAGTAATTACTAATTATTTAATTACTGAATTGAGACAGGTTAAAACTGTCTAAAAAAATATGTACCGCTGAAGACAAATACTCTCAGTATTTTCCTTATGCGCTACAACCTTCTTTAGAGTTAAGGAGATTTATGTCACAACCCTTTACTAATAATTTACTTTATCCACGCTACTGGCTTACCTGGTCTGGTTTAGGTTTGTTGTGGCTTATCGTTCAACTCCCTTACCCGCTCTTACATATTCTGGGCTCTGGTCTTGGAAAGATATCCCGACCTTTTCTGAAACGAAGGGAACGTATTGCAATGAAAAATATTGAACTCTGCTTTCCCGAGATGACACCTTTTGCCCGAAGCCAGTTGGTCAATAAAAACTTTGTTTCTCTTGGGCTGGGATTGGTGGAAACGGGCATGGCCTGGTTCTGGAGCGATGCGAGAGTCAAAAAATGGTTTGATGTCGAAGGGGTTGAAAACCTGTCCAATGCAACCAAAGGGGTAATGGTTGTCGGGATTCATTTTATGTCTCTTGAATTATGTGGAAGAGTCATGGGGTTATGCCATCCTATGATGGCAACGTATCGCCCACATAATAATCCATTGATGGAATGGGTTCAGACGAAAGGACGTATGCGTTCAAATAAAGCGATGATTAATCGACGTAATTTATCTGGCTTTGTTCATGCACTCAAGGCCGGTGAAGCTGTATGGTTTGCACCTGATCAGGATTATGGGCCTAAAGGGAGCGTTTTTGCCCCTTTTTTCTCGGTAAAAAAAGCAGCCACGACGAACGGAACGTATGCACTTTCAAAACTTGCTGGTGCAGATTTGATCACTCTTAGCATGATCCGGCGGAGTGATAAAAAAGGTTATCACATGTACATCGGTAATCCATTATCAGGCTATCCTGAGGGAGACGAGATCGTCGCAGCGAGTTACATGAATAAAATCATCGAGCGTGAAATTCTCCGCGCCCCTGAGCAATATTTGTGGATGCACCGTAGGTTTAAAACCCGCCCGAAAGGAGAGGTCTCGTTTTACGAATGACCACAATTAAGTCATCGACATCTGATGTAAGGTAGGTTTTCCCCCTAGTCAGAGACAAAACGAAACTGACAACAAAATAATGGGTTATGCATCTGTATATAAGGTAACCATCCTGACGCGTCCTGATTCTCCGGGCTTGTCCAACCCTTCGAACGTATGAGGGAACCCCTCATACGCTCTCACGGTTTTGTTATCAATCGCTCATCGCATACCTCTTTTAAACCAGAAAAAATCAAATGTTTAATCCTGTTACTTATCAGTAGAATTATTTTGGCTAGAAAACGCTATGGTAATTGGGTAGAATGTGTGAGTTACAAAAGCCTTGTGGTGGGGTTTTTTGTAGGTGATAAATTCAGATGTCTGACTTATCTCAAACCGGTGATCCGGCTGAGTGACGCGTCTTGTGGTGGGACAACTCAATCAGGATAAGAACGATGTCGAGACTCGTGGCCTGTACATGCGAACGGGCAGCGGGGTTAAAGGAATACCGGGATGGGGCGTATCCGTAAAACGTCCGGGATAGGGTGAAGGTAGACTTGCCGGAGCCTGAATGCAAAAACCCCCTGAAATCTGTCTCGAAACTTGGCGGAATCAGCAGAAATCAGGGGGTAATAAAGC
>DFPL01000362.1 GCA_002377245.1 Enterobacteriaceae bacterium UBA3516 | reverse complement strand
ACCTGGTGCCGCTACGGCGTTGGCGACAGCGTGGGCTTTGGCGTCGAGCTGGAAAACCGCTACAAAGGCATCCGTACCCCGCACAAAATGAAGTTTGGTGTCTCCGGCTGTACCCGTGAATGTGCGGAAGCGCAGGGCAAAGACGTCGGCATCATCGCGACGGAAAAAGGCTGGAACCTGTACGTATGCGGTAACGGTGGGATGAAACCCCGTCATGCCGATCTGCTGGCGGCGGATATCGACCGTGAAACCCTGCTCAAATACCTCGACCGCTTCATGATGTTCTACATTCGCACCGCGGACAAACTAACCCGTACCGCGCCGTGGCTGGATAACCTGGAAGGCGGCATTGACTATCTGAAGAGCGTCATCATCGACAACAAACTGGGTCTTAATGACCAGCTTGAAGCCGAAATGGCCCGTCTACGCGACGCCGTGATTTGTGAATGGACGGAGACCGTCAACAATCCGCAGGCGCAGGTTCGCTTCAAACACTTTATCAACAGCGACAAACGCGACCCGGCGGTACAGGTAGTGCCAGAGCGTGAACAACATCGCCCTGCCACCCCGTATGAACGTATTCCGGTTATGTTAGTGGAGGAAACCGTATGAGCCAGTGGAACACGGTCTGCAAAATCGACGATATCGTCCCGGCAACAGGGGTCTGCGCCCTGCTGAATGACAAACAAGTGGCCATCTTCCGCCCGCGCCATGACGAGCAGGTGTATGCCATCAGTAACATTGACCCGTTCTTCCAGGCAAGCGTGCTATCTCGCGGCCTGATTGGCGAGCACAATGGCGAGTTGTGGGTCGCCAGTCCATTGAAAAAACAGCATTTCCGTTTACGTGACGGATTGTGCATGGAAGACGAAACGCGTTCTGTGGCCCATTTTGACGCCCGTGTAAAAGACGGTGTGGTGCAGCTTAAAGCGTAATTTTCAGCGGGGGTGCAATGCCCCCGTATTAAAATGTTCTCCCGTTCGGGAGCTTTTCCACTTTTTACACGAAATCATTTGTGCTGCATCGCGGCGGCAACTGAACGAATCCCCAGGAGCATAGCTAACTCTATGACTGGGGTGAATGAAGGCAGCCAACAAAGAGGCAGCACGAAGGATAAAGTGTAAGGGATAATCAAATGTTTACAGACACGATTAATAAATGTGCGGCTAACGCTGCGCGCATTGCACGCCTCTCGGCCAATAACCCCCTCTCCTTCTGGATAAGCTCTGCCATGGCAGGCGCTTATGTTGGCTTAGGGATAATTTTAATATTTACCCTCGGCAATCTGCTTGACCCCGCCGTGCGTCCGCTGGTGATGGGAGCAACCTTCGGCATCGCGTTAACGCTGGTGATTATCGCCGGCTCCGAACTCTTTACCGGCCATACCATGTTCCTGACCCTGGGCGTTAAAGCAGGCACCATCAGCCAGGGGCAAATGTGGACCATCCTGCCACAAACCTGGCTGGGTAATTTGTTAGGTTCTGTTCTGGTGGCCCTGCTGTACAACTGGGGCGGCGGTAGTCTGTTGCCACTCGATACCAGCCTTGTCCACACCGCTGCGCTGGCAAAAACCAGTGCGCCCGCAGGCGTGCTGTTCTTCAAAGGGGCACTGTGTAACTGGTTAGTGTGTCTTGCGATCTGGATGGCCATTCGTACTGAAGGAGCGGCCAAATTCCTCGCTATCTGGTGGTGTCTGCTGGCGTTTATCGCTTCCGGCTACGAGCACTCCGTTGCCAATATGACCCTGTTCGCCCTCTCCTGGTTTGGTCATCACAGCGATGCCTACACCCTGTCCGGTATTGGTCACAACCTGTTGTGGGTCACCCTCGGGAATACTTTCTCCGGCGCCGTGTTTATGGGCCTGGGTTACTGGTATGCTACGCCAAAAGCCGAACGCCCGTCCGTAGAGAAGACAGCGAAGAGCCAACCAATTACAACCAACTAATAAAGACACGAATAACGGGAGCCGTAGGTAGCCAATGCCTCTGCGGCTCGCAGAATGACGTGTATTTGAGGTGATGTCGTGGACCACTTACCCATTTTTTGTCAATTACGCGAACGCGACTGCCTGCTGGTCGGCGGTGGCGATGTCGCAGAACGTAAAGCCCGACTTTTGATGGACGCTGGTGCACGACTCACCGTGAACTCGCTCGCCTTTGTTCCCCAGTTTCATGTCTGGGCGAGCGAAGGAATGTTAACGCTGGTGGAAGGTCATTTTAACGAAAGCCTCCTCGATCCTTGCTGGCTGGTGATTGCCGCGACCGATGATGAAGCGGTTAACCAGCAGGTCAGCGATGCAGCCGAAGCCCGCCGCATTTTCTGTAACGTGGTGGACGCGCCTAAACAGGCGAGTTTCATCATGCCCTCGATTATCGACCGCTCGCCGCTGATGGTAGCCGTCTCCTCAGGCGGCACTTCGCCGGTACTGGCCCGTCTGCTGCGTGAAAAGCTCGAATCGATTCTGCCCCAGCATCTTGGGCACGTCGCCCGCTATGCCGGTAAACTGCGCCGCCGGGTGAAAGACCACTTTGCCAGCGTCGCTGAACGCCGTCGTTTCTGGGAAAAGCTGTTTGTGAATGACAGGCTTGCGCAGTCACTGGCGAACCAGGACAGCGCGGCGGTTGAAGGAATCACCGAGCAGCTGCTGGCCGAACCGCTGGATCATCGCGGTGAAGTCGTGCTGGTGGGGGCAGGCCCTGGCGATCCGGGTCTGTTGACGCTGAAGGGGCTACAGCAGATTCAACAGGCCGATGTGGTGGTCTATGACCGCCTGGTCTCCGATGAAATTATGAATCTGGTGCGCCGTGATGCCGACCGTGTTTTCGTCGGTAAACGCGCCGGATATCACTGCGTCCCGCAGGAAGAGATCAACCAGATTCTGCTGCGCGAAGCGCAACAGGGCAGACGCGTGGTGCGCCTCAAAGGCGGCGACCCGTTTATCTTTGGGCGCGGTGGTGAAGAGTTAGAAACCCTGTGCCATGCCGGGATACCCTTCTCGGTAGTACCGGGCATCACTGCGGCATCCGGTTGCTCCGCCTACTCTGGCATTCCGCTGACGCATCGCGATTATGCGCAAAGCATTCGCCTGGTCACGGGGCACCTTAAGACCGGCGGCGAGCTGGACTGGGCCAACCTGGCCGCAGAGAAGCAGACCCTGGTGTTTTACATGGGGCTGAACCAGGCCGCCACCATCCAGCAGAAGCTGATTGAACACGGCATGCAGGCCGATATGCCGGTGGCGCTGGTGGAAAACGGCACCTCCGTGAAGCAGCGTGTCGTCAGCGGCGTGTTAACGCAGCTCGGCGAACTGGCGCAGCAGGTAGACAGCCCGGCACTGATTATCGTTGGCCGCGTGGTGGGTCTGCGCGATAAGTTGAAGTGGTTTTAGCCCTCCTCCAAAAAAGGATCGCATCAGCGGTCCTTTTTTCTGCATAAAATCATCTAGTTAAAAAAATCTCGTTTATTCCGCCCTCCACAACTGTCGTTTTTGTGATCTTTCTCCACATCACAATTCATCATGTGTTGTTATATTGATTATGTGTCGTCATATAGCAAAAGTCGGTTTGATGTCTGATGGCTTCGGCGACCCTTCTTGACCCTACAACATTCTAAAAAAGGTATTGATATGGAAAGCCAGGAACTCCAACGCAAGCTGGGCTTTTGGGCCGTGCTCGCTATAGCCGTCGGTACCACCGTCGGATCCGGTATTTTCGTTTCAGTAGGTGAAGTCGCAAAAGCGGCGGGTACACCATGGTTAACCGTGCTCGCGTTCGTGATCGGCGGCCTGATCGTCATTCCGCAAATGTGCGTTTATGCGGAACTGTCCACTGCCTACCCTGAAAACGGTGCAGATTATGTCTATTTAAAAAATGCAGGTAGCCGCCCGCTGGCGTTTCTCTCCGGCTGGGCCAGTTTCTGGGCGAATGACGCTCCCTCGCTCTCCATTATGGCGCTGGCGGTGGTGAGCAACCTCGGCTTCCTGATACCGCTCGATCCGCTGACCGGCAAGCTATTGGCAACGGCGCTCATCATCATGTTTATGCTGCTCCATCTGCGCTCCGTTGAGGGGGGTGCCGCGTTCCAGACGCTGATCACTATCGCCAAGATAATTCCCTTCACCATTGTTATTGGCATCGGCATTTTCGGGTTCAGGTCCGATAATTTTACGGTTGCGCCCGGTAGTGGGACCGTCACTGCGGCATCCGGCATCATGGCGTTACTGGCCGGGATTTCCGCCACCAGTTGGTCTTATACCGGCATGGCGTCTATCTGCTACATGACTGGGGAGATCAAAAACCCTGGCAAGACCATGCCGCGTGCCCTGATTGGTTCTTGTTTGTTGGTACTGGTGCTCTATTCGCTGCTGGCACTGGTTATCTCCGGCCTGATGCCGTTTGAAAAACTGGCGGCCTCAGAAACGCCCATCTCTGATGCCCTGACCTATATCCCTGCGCTGGGCAGCACTGCAGGCATCTTCGTGGCGATCACCGCGATGATTGTCATCCTCGGCTCTCTCTCCAGTTGTGTGATGTATCAGCCGCGACTGGAGTACGCGATGGCGAAGGATAAGCTCTTCTTTAAATGTTTCGCTCACGTCCACCCGAAATACAACACCCCGGATGTGTCGATCGTTTTACAGGGCGCGCTCGGGATCTTCTTTATCTTTGTTTCCGACCTGACCAGCCTGCTCGGCTACTTCACGCTGGTGATGTGCTTTAAAAACACCCTCACCTTCGGCTCGATTATCTGGTGTCGCAAACGCGACGACTACAAACCGCTCTGGCGTACTCCCTTGTTTGGCCTGATGACGTTCCTCGCCATCTGCTCAAGCCTGATCCTTGTCGCCTCTACCTTTGTCTGGGCGCCCATTCCTGGTCTGGTCTGCGCCCTGATTGTTATCGCCACCGGCTTGCCCGCCTATGCCTTCTGGGAAAGGCGCAATCGTCGTCTGGCCGCACTTTCGTAAACCCATTTGGAGAAACGTTACATGTTGGATATTGATAAAAGCACCGTGGATTTCCTGGTCACTGAGAATATGGTGGCGGAAGTGGAGAAAGTTCTGCAGCAGGACGTTCCTCGCGTTCATCGCATCGTCGATGAGATGATCCACCGCGATATCGACCGGATCTACTTCGTTGCCTGCGGATCGCCACTCAATGCTGCGCAAACGGCGAAGCACCTTGCAGATCGTTTTTCAGATTTACAGGTTTATGCTCTCTCAGGCTGGGAGTTCTGCGATAACACGCCGCATCGTCTGGACAGCCGCTGTGCAGTGATCGGCGTGTCGGATTACGGCAAAACCGAAGAAGTCATTAAAGCGCTGGAATTAGGTCGTGCCTGCGGCGCGCTCACCGCCGCCATCACTAAAAAAGCGGATAGCCCGATCGCCGAGCCGGTGGAGTATGTCGTGGATTATCAGGCAGATTGCATCTGGGAAATCCACTTGCTGCTCTGCTACAGCGTGGTACTGGAGATGATCACCCGCCGCGCACCGCACGCGGAAATCGGCAAAATCAAAACCGATCTGCAAAAACTGCCGCAGGCGCTGGGTCATTTGGTGCGCAACTGGGAAGAGAAAGGTCGTCAATTGGGCGAGCAGGCAAGCTCATGGCCGATGATCTACACCGTCTCCGCCGGTCCGCTGCGTCCATTGGGTTACAAAGAGGGGATTGTCACCCTGATGGAGTTTACCTGGACCCACGGCTCGGTCATCGAGAGCGGTGAGTTCCGTCACGGCCCGCTCGAGGTCGTTGAACCTGGCGTACCTTTCCTGTTCCTGCTGGGCAACGATGAAAGTCGCCATACCACCGAGCGCGCCATCCGCTTCGTCAAAGCGCGTACCGATAACGTCATCGTCATTGATTACGCCGACATTGCCCAGGGCCTGCACCCCTGGCTGGCACCTTTCCTGATGTTCGTTCCCATGGAGTGGCTCTGCTACTACCTGTCCATTTACAAAGATCACAACCCGGATGAACGCCGCTATTACGGCGGTCTGGTTGAGTACTGATTTTAACTGGCCGGTCCATCAGAGGCCGGCTTTCTTTAAAAGGAGAACAGCAATGAAAACAGGCATGTTTACCTGCGGTCACCAGCGTTTACCACTTGAAGACGCCTTTCGCGACGCGCATGAACTGGGCTATGACGGCATCGAGCTGTGGGGCGGGCGTCCGCACGCCTTCGCCCCCGATCTAAAAGCGGGTGGGATTAAGCAAATCAAAGACCTTGCCCGAACCTATGATTTACCGATCATTGGCTATACCCCCGAAACCAACGGCTACCCGTGGAATATGATGCTGGGGGACGAACGGATGCGCCGTGAAAGTCTCGATATGATTAAGCTGGCAATGGACATGGCTAAAGAGATGAACGCGGGGTTCACGCTAATTTCCGCTGCACACGCAGGGTACTTAACCACACCCGAGGTTATCTGGCAGCGCCTCGCCGATAATCTGCACGAGCTGTGCGACTATGCGCAGGAGATTGAAATGGATTTGGTGCTTGAACCGCTCACGCCGTATGAATCAAACGTGGTCTGCAATGCCAATGACGTACTGCGCGCTTTCTCCCTCGTCCCCTCGCCGCGTCTGTTCAGTATGATAGATATTTGTGCCCCCTGGGTGCAGGGCGAACCGGTAATGAGCTACTTCAACAAGTTGGGGAATAAACTTCGCCACCTGCATATCGTCGACAGCGATGGGTCAAGTGATAGCCACTATATTCCCGGCGAAGGAAAAATGCCGCTGACCGAACTGATGCGCGATGTCATTGCCAGTGGCTACGAAGGCTATTGCACGATAGAGCTGGTGACCATGTATATGAATGAGCCACGGTTGTTCGCCCGCCAGGCGCTGGCGCGCTTTCGCGCATTACTGCCGGAGGCGAATGCATGAAACGGCTGGCTACCCTCGGCGATAATTGCGTCGATATCTACCCGCACCTCGGCAAAGCGTTTTCCGGTGGCAATGCCGTGAACGTCGCGGTTTACAGTACCCGCTACGGCATGAAGCCTGGCTGCGTGACCTGGGTTGGGGAAGATGAGTATGGGCGGATGCTAAAAGCGGACATGGCCAGAGCGGGCGTCGACACTCGTCACGTGCATGTGAAATGTGGCGTCACCGCGCAAACACAGGTGGAGATGAAAGGTAACGATCGTGTGCTGGGCGAGTACACCGAAGGTGTCATGGCAGATTTCATCCTGGAAGAGCACGATTTCGCCTGGCTTGCGGGCTATGACATTATTCACTCTGCTATCTGGGGGCATGCGGAGAGTGCGTTTCCCCGACTGCATGCTGCCGGTAAACTCACCGCCTTTGACTTCGCCGATAAATGGGACAGTCCGCTCTGGCCTTCCCTATTGCCTCATCTCGACTTCGTCTTCGCCTCGGCGCAGCAGGAAGATGCTGATTTACAGGCACGCATGCAAGCAAGCGTTGAACAGGGGGCAGGCATGATGATTGTGACGCTGGGTGAACAGGGCAGTATCGCCTGGGACGGCAGGCAGTTCTGGCGTCAGGCCGCCCTCGAGGTAAAGGTGGTCGATACCATGGGGGCAGGCGATTCGTATATTGCGGGCTTCCTGTGCGCGGTGGCGAATAACAACTCGCTTTCGCAGGCCATGGAACAGGGTACGCAGAGTGCGGCGCGTACCATTCAGTACCATGGCGCATGGTAGTGGAACGCAGGCATGGGGGATTTGAACTTCATGCCTGCGATCTATGACTGGCTGATAAACAACCCTATAATCGCTCTATTCTCTTCATATCAGGGTTGAGTCATGCCAGCTACGGATCGCTATTCTCATCAATTACTCTATGCCACGGTACGCCAGCGTTTACTGGATGATATTGCGCAGGGAATCTATAAAGCCGGGCAGCAGATCCCCACCGAAACCGAACTGTGTACGCTTTACAACGTCAGCCGGATTACGATACGTAAAGCCATAAGCGACCTGGTGTCAGATGGTGTACTGATTCGCTGGCAGGGTAAAGGGACATTCGTGCAGAGTCAAAAAGTGGAGAACGCGCTCCTGACCGTGAGTGGTTTTACCGATTTTGGCGTCTCACAGGGGAAACCCACCAAAGAGAAAGTGATTGAGCAGGCGCGGATAAGCGCGGCCCCCTTTTGCGAGAAACTCAATATTCCCGGAAATAGCGAGGTGTTCCATTTAAGCCGCGTCATGTATCTCGATAAAGAACCGCTGTTTATCGACAGCTCATGGATACCCCTGTCGCGCTACCCGGAATTTGATAACCATTACAACGATGGCCTGTCGACCTACCAGATTTTCCAGAAGCACTACGACACTCAGGTCATTAGCGACAACAAAACGATTGATATCTTTGCCGCGACCCGTTCTCAGGCGAAATGGCTCAAATGTGAGCTAGGGGAGCCTCTTTTTCGCATCAGTAAAATTGCCTTCGACCAGAACAGTAAACCGGTGCACGTTTCAGAACTGTTTTGTCGTGCCAACCGCGTCACGCTAACCATTAACAACCATCGGCATTAATTTACTGAATTTAATACAAAAAAAGAGGGCCTGAGCCCTCTTCATGTTGGTGAGTGTACCGTTATGGTTTGGCGACAAACCCAATCGCTTCGTACACGGCCTTCAGCGTCTGAGATGCGTGTGCGCTGGCTTTCTCGGCACCTTCTTTCATGATCTTTTGCAGGAAAGCTTCATCGTTGCGGTAACGATGGTAGCGCTCCTGAAGTTCAGTCAGCATACCGGAAACGGCCTCTGCCACTTCACCTTTCAGATGACCATACATTTTGCCTTCGAAATGCTGCTCAAGTTCAGGAATGCTCTTGCCTGACACCGCAGAGAGGATGTCGAGCAGGTTGGAGACACCCGCTTTCTCTTTAACGTCGTAACGCACCACCGGCGGCTCATCACCGTCGGTCATGGCACGTTTGATCTTCTTAACCACCGATTTCGGGTCTTCCAGCAGGCCGATAACGTTATTGCGGTTATCGTCAGACTTGGACATCTTCTTGGTCGGCTCCAGCAGAGACATCACGCGGGCACCAGATTTCGGAATGAACGGCTCAGGCACTTTAAAGACATCGCCGTAAAGGGCGTTGAAACGTTGCGCGATGTCGCGGCTCAGCTCCAGATGCTGTTTCTGGTCTTCCCCCACCGGCACCAGGTTAGTCTGGTACAACAGGATGTCCGCCGCCATCAGCACCGGATAGTCAAACAAACCGGCGTTGATGTTTTCAGCATAACGCGCTGATTTGTCTTTAAACTGCGTCATGCGGCTCAGTTCGCCGAAGTAGGTATAGCAGTTCAGTGCCCAGCCCAGCTGTGCATGCTCAGGGGCATGAGACTGAACGAAGATGGTGCTTTTCTCAGGATCGATCCCGCAGGCAAGGTAAAGTGCGAGCGTGTCCAGCGTGGCTTTACGCAGCTTCTCAGGGTCCTGACGCGCAGTGATGGCATGCAGGTCAACGATGCAGTAGATGCAGTGGTAATCATCCTGCATGTTTACCCACTGACGCAGCGCACCCATGTAGTTACCAATGGTCAATTCACCTGAGGGCTGTGCGCCACTAAATACGATGGGCTTAGTCATGTTTCACGTCCTGATTTTCACTGTGCGAAAGCCCGAGAGCGGGCAGTAAATCGTTGAAGCGGTCGTACACGTAGTCCGGCTCGCTTAAGGTAATCGCTTCGCCATAATTGTAACCATACGTCAGGCCAACAGAGCAACAGCCTGCCGCCTGGGCCGCGAGAATATCGTTACGGGAATCCCCGACGAACAGCAGTTCATTGGGCGCCATACCCAGCTTCTCCGCCACCAGCAGCAGCGGTTCTGGATGAGGCTTCTTGTTCTGCACGTCGTCACCACCGATGACCACGCTGAAATAATGGGCAATGCCGAGGGCTTCAAGCAGGGGGGCGACAAACGGCGTCGGTTTATTGGTTACCAGCGCCAGCGGCAAGCCTTTCGCATGAAGAACCTCAAGCGTCTCGGCAACGTCCGGGAACAGGAAGCTGCCCTCTTCGACCGACTCGGCGTAGTAACGGTCAAACAGTTTACGCAGCATGAAGGCCTGTTCATCCTGGGGGATATCATTGGCGTTCACCGCCGGTTTTCCTGACGCCGCACGCTGTGCATTACGTTCCTGTAGCGACCAGGTGAGCGCCCGTGACATAAGCACATCGGCCCCGTTACCAATCCAGGTAATGACGCGTTCTTCACCCGCCTGCGGCAGTTCAAGCGCGTACAGCGCGTTATCCACCGCGGCGGTTAAACCCGGTGCGCTGTCGACCAGCGTCCCATCGAGGTCAAATGCGACCCCGCGAATTGCCTGCAATTTATCCATGACTTACCTTTGCCAGTTCACTGCGCATTTCATCAATCACTTTCTTGTAGTCCGGCTGGTCGAAGATAGCAGAGCCTGCAACAAACATATCGGCGCCAGCGGCAGCGATATCACGAATGTTGCTGGCCTTCACACCACCGTCCACTTCGAGACGAATATCAAAACCGGATTCATCAATGCGGCGGCGCACTTCACGCAGTTTATCCAGCGTGTGAGGGATAAAGGATTGACCACCAAAGCCCGGGTTAACCGACATCAGCAAGATAACGTCCAGTTTATCCATCACGTGATCGAGATAGCTCAGCGGCGTGGCCGGGTTCAGAACCAGCCCGGCTTTACAGCCCTGCTCTTTGATCAGCTGCAGGGTGCGGTCAACGTGCTCGGAGGCTTCCGGGTGGAAAGTAATGATACTTGCCCCGGCGGCGGCAAAGTCAGGGACCAGACGGTCGACCGGTTTCACCATCAGATGCACGTCAATCGGTGCGGTGATGCCATAGTTACGCAGTGCTTTGAGCACCATCGGCCCCATGGTCAGATTGGGCACGTAATGGTTGTCCATCACGTCAAAATGCACCACGTCTCCACCTGCGGCCAGCGCCTTTGCCGTGTCTTCACCCAGACGGGCAAAGTCAGCCGAGAGAATCGAAGGGGCAATCAAATACTGTGTCATCCGCATCTCCTTGAGAAGAAAATAAAGTCATTTTACAGGCTAAGGTGAACGCGTAACGACGGCGAGAACAAGCGGGCTACACGGTCGTCGGACGATACAACGCCAATAATTCATCCACTTTTTTGCGTGTACCGCCATTGCTGCTGATACTGCGCCGCACCTTTACCACATGCAGTTTTGCCTGACTGTACCACTCACGGGTCAGCGCCGTGTCATGGTTGGAAATCAATACCGGAATTCGATTGCTTACCAGGCTCTCCGCAATAGAGGCCAGATGGGCCTGCTGCTCAAGAGTAAAACTGTTGGTGTGGTAAGCCGTGAAATTTGCCGTAGCAGAAAGCGGCGCGTAAGGCGGATCGCAATACACCACGGAACGGGCATCCGCGCGCGCCATACTGTCAGCGTAAGATTCACAGTAGAAAAAGGCATTCTGCGCTTTTTGGGCGAAATGATACAACTCCGCCTCGGGGAAGTAGGGCTTTTTGTAACGACCAAAGGGTACGTTAAATTCCCCACGCAAATTATAACGACACAGCCCGTTGTACCCGTGACGATTGAGATACAGGAACAACACCGAGCGACGGAAAGGATCCCGACTCTGGTTGAATTCACTGCGAAGCTGGTAATACACCTCTGACTGATTGTTGTCCGGGGTGAAAAGCAGCCGCGCGGCATCAACATAGCCTTCCACATTGTCTTTAACAATGTTGTACAGGCTTATCAGATCGCTGTTGATATCCGCAAGAATATAACGGGAATACGAAGTATTGAGGAAAACAGAACCCGCACCGACGAAGGGTTCGATAAGACAATCGCCCGCAGGCAAATGTCGTTCAATATCGGTAAGCAGGGGGTATTTCCCCCCTGCCCATTTCAGAAAAGCGCGATTTTTTTTCATGCTGGATGATTGATTACACTCTCTCCGGCTGTGGAGACAGCTCCGACAGCATCCTGCGCTTTAAACATTACTTCAGATCGGCCTGAACCTGATGCAGCGGTTTCGCCCACGGGTTTTTCGCCTGTACATCGGACGGCAACGTAGCGACCGCACGTTTGGCATCTTCTTTGGAAGAATAGACGCCGCTCACCAGCACATACCATGGTTGACCGTTGCGGGTCGTCTGATAAACCACGAAGTTTTTCAGATTTTCTTTCTTCGCCCAGGCATTCAGGTTATTGGAATTTGATGAGCTACTCAGTTGCAGAGTGTAATGGCTACCCGGCGCAGACTTCAGTGAACCCACGTTCCCCGTTGCGCCACCACTGGCAGCAGGCGCGGCGGCGGTGGCCGTTGGTGCGGCTGCTGGCGCCGTGGTTGTCGCTTTCGGTGTCGCGGCAGGTGCTGGCGCAGTTGCCGCTGGCGCTTTCACCGGTGCGGCGGCTACGCTTTCAGTGCGCTTCGGCTGCTGGGCAGTAGGCGTAACCGCTTTTGGTTCAGTTTTTGGTTCTGCTTTAGCAACAGGCTGTTTAACCTGCGGCTTCGGTTCGATCACCATCTGCTTACGTTCAGGACGCGTAGTGCTGGTGTTATTTTCAGCCGTTGCGTGTGCTGCATTGCTGTTACCGCCGCGTACCGGGGCAACGGTTGCAGGCTCAGTCGGCAACGTACTGTTGGCGACGGCACTGTTAATTTGGTTCTGGCCTTGCGGAGAAGCCAGTGCGCTATTCAGATCGCCCTGCACTTCCAGCCGTTGCTGACCTTCCGGTGCTACAACCGTTTGGCTTTGAGAAGGCGTAGAAGAGATAGGTGGCAAAGAGACATCGCGCGATCCGTTCGCATTCGCAGCGGTATCCTGTGCTGGCGTATTACCTGGGGCAGGTTGCGCGCCGTTGGCCTGCTCGGAGGCTGCGTTCGTACCGTTGCCAGAAAGATCGATACTTTTTTCCGTCGATGCGGATTCATTCGTTGCGGGGGCGGACGGCGCCTTAAGGGCAGAGCCGATACCCACGATGAGCAGCAGAAGCACCAGAATGCCCACTCCCATCATGACGTACTGGCGTGAAGCGGGTTTCGCTGCAACCGCTTTTTTACGCTTGCGCGGACGGCGTTCAGCACGCTCTTCGTCAAGCGACTCCTCTTCCGCTTCGTAATCTTCTTCTTCGTAATCATCACGGTCATCACGCACTTTACGCGCGCGCGAAGGACGGCGATCGTCAGCATCAAGCTCAACATCATCAAAATTGATTTGCGGCTCATCGACACGTTCAGAAGATTGACGAGAACGACCAGTACGACGATCGCTTGGATCGGGTTTCAGATCGTCTTCTGGTTTGAATTCATCCATTTAACACCCCACTCAAAGGTTTATGCCGACCACCCGTGCATAAAACCCGAATTTAAACGCCGCGCACGCGCAGCAAACCTTTCTAATTGTTACGCCTGCTGGCAATCAGCAATGGCGCCAAGAACGACCTCTTGTGACACTCCGCCACGAACTTCACTCTTCCCTATCGCCAGCGGGAGCACTAAACGCAGCTCGCCTGCTAACACTTTTTTGTCACGCAGCATATGCGGAATATATGCCTGAGCAGACATCTCTTGCGGCCCACTCACCGGTAAACCGGCACGTTTGAGCAAGGTGATAATGCGTTGCGTATCCTGTGGGCTAAACTGCCCCAAACGCTCAGATGCGCGCGCCGCCATCACCATTCCTGCTGCGACAGCTTCACCATGCAGCCAGTTGCCGTAACCCATTTCGGCTTCTATTGCATGACCAAAGGTATGTCCCAGATTGAGTAAAGCACGTAAGCCTGTTTCCCGCTCGTCAGCTGCCACAACTTCGGCTTTTAGCTCACAACAACGGCGGATACAGTAAGCCATCGCCTTGCCATCCAGACGCAGCAACGCATCCAGATTTTCTTCCAGCCAGTCGAAAAAAGCGCCATCAAGAATGATGCCGTATTTAATAACTTCAGCCAGACCAGACGATAACTCCCGTGCAGGCAAGGTAGAAAGGCAGTCAAGATCCACCACGACCGAAGCCGGCTGGTAAAACGCGCCAATCATATTTTTGCCAAGAGGATGGTTAACCGCTGTTTTCCCGCCGACGGAGGAGTCGACCTGAGAAAGCAGAGTAGTAGGAACCTGAATAAAACGAACGCCGCGCTGATAGCTGGCCGCAGCGAAGCCGGTGAGATCACCGACCACTCCGCCACCCAGTGCAACTAGCGTTGTGTCACGACCGTGGGGTTTTTGCAAAAGGGCGGTAAACACGGTGTCCATAACCGTCAGGCTTTTATACTGCTCGCCATCCGGTAAGACCACACTGTCAACCTTAACACCCGCTGATTCCAGCACCTGACGGACTTTGTCGAGATAGAGGGGTGCCAGTGTTTCGTTGGTGACCAGCATAACCTGATCACCGGACTTCAGGGGCAAGAAGGAAGCTGGGTCGTTGAACAAACCAGCCGCGATGGTTATAGGGTAACTCCGTTCCCCAAGAGTGACTGTGATCCTCTCCATGACGCGACATCCACCTTAAATGCTTAAACCCGCAGGCCTGTGAATTGAGCCAGAATTAGTTGCTTTCCAGCATATGAATAATCTGGTTTGCGACAACTTTTGCGCTCTGGTCATCAGTGCGAATGGTAACGTCAGCAATCTCTTCATAGAGAGGATTGCGTTCATCAGCCAGCGCCACCAGCACTTCGCGCGGTGGCGTTTCCACCTGCAGAAGTGGACGTTTTTTGTCACGTTGAGTACGAGCCAATTGCTTTTCGATGGTGGTTTCCAGATAAACCACGACACCCCGGGCGGAGAGACGATTACGGGTTTCGCGAGATTTCACAGAGCCGCCGCCGGTCGCCAGGACAATTCCCTGCTTTTCCGTAAGCTCATTGATGATCTTTTCTTCGCGATCGCGGAAACCTTCTTCACCTTCTACATCGAAGACCCAGCCCACATCAGCTCCGGTTCGTTTCTCAATCTCTTGATCAGAATCGTAAAATTCCATATTGAGTTGTTGAGCTAACTGACGCCCAATAGTGCTTTTGCCGGCACCCATAGGCCCAACCAGAAAGATATTGCGTTTCTCTGCCATTTTTTCGGTACTACTAAGACTATTCGTTGATGATAAACCTGCTTCGTTGTTACCTTGCGGAGCAGGACATGAACTGAAACCTCATATACGTAAGTTCGAGAGTCAGACCAAAAATTATCTCAGTACTATGACTGGTTTGGCAACTGAATAAATCACTAACTACCCGTAGACATCATTTATGGTAGTTGGCATTCGCTGACACTCAAATCGGTACTCCTTGTAAGCTAAATCATCTCTCACGTCAAACACCTGTATCGAGTTCAGCCCAAAAAGCGGCAGAGAAAAGGTATCAATCAATGAACAGGCACTAAACGCGGCGTAATAAAGACCACCAGTTCACGGCGTTCATTATCTTTCCCGTCATGGCGGAAGAGCTGCCCTACCCAGGGAATGCGACCGAGAACGGGCACACTGTCGCTTGCTGCCTTATTCTTTTGCGAGAAGATGCCGCCCAGCGCCAGCGTCTCACCACTCTTAATCTCCACCAGGGTTTCTATCTCTTGCTTATCAATCGCCAGAACTTCACCGTCTGCCTGCTGGAGAACCTGACCGGGGACATTCTGGGTGATACGCAGTTTTAAACGCACTCGCCCTTCCGGCAGAACCGTTGGGGTCACTTCCATCCCGAGCACCGCCTCTTTAAATTCTACTGACGTAGCGCCGCTTTCGCCGCTGGAGACTTGATAGGGAATTTCACTGCCCTGTTTAATACTGGCAGGCTGCATGTGGGACGTTAACAGACGCGGACTGGCAATAATCTCCAGTTGCTGTTTTTGCTCAAGGGCAGAGAGTTCGAGGTCCAGTAAGCGCCCATTGATACTGCCAATGTTAAAACCCACCCGGGTAGTGGCACTTTCTACCGACAAATCAGCAGACAGTGTTGATACCTGCCCACGTTTACCGGGTTTTGTTGCCTCACCCAGCCCCCATTTCACCCCCAGTTCCCGCAGACTTTTTTCATTAATAGTGACGATATGGGCCGCCAGCTCAACCTGCTCAATGGGCAGGTCCATCTGCACAACCCATTTTTCTAATGCATTGAGTGCTGCTTTATTGTCGCGTAACAGCAGGCGATTCAGTCGCTTATCCACGGTCACTGCCCCTTTGGGGCTGAGCAATTTCCCGCCAGCTTTCGCCAGCTCCTCGGCATCGGCGTAACGCAATGTGAGACTACGCTCTTCCAGCGGCAGATTTTGCTTTTGTTTTTCCAGCGCCGCGTCGCGTGCATCCCGCTGCTGTTGCTGCCATGCCGCCGAGTGCACATGCAAAATATTGCCTTCAGTGCGCATCGTTAAACCCGTGCTTGAAATGACCGTCTGCAGCGCCTGCTTCCAGGGCACGTCCACCAGATGGAGCGACAGGGTGCCATCCACGTCCTTCGAGATAACCAGATTGTGTTTCTCCTGTTCTGCCAGCGCCTGAAGCACCTGCCTGACCGGGACGTCATCCACCATCAGGGTAACCAGTCGGGGTGGTTTTTCCTGTTCCTTATTTTTCTCTTTTGCCTTCGCGCTGAGATTGGTCGTCGCCAGGCAAAGGCAGAGTATTGCCGTTACGCGTTTTATCATCCTGAGTTCCTTCTCGATTCATGCGCCAGCTTGCGGGGTTACATCCGTGCCCGTTCTCCAGTGCCACCTCTTCTTTATTAATACGCACAATTTTCCAGCCAGCGAGCAGCGTCTCTTGCTCACGCAAGCGCCGCCAGCGACCAGCGGGATCCTGCGCGATCCCAACGGGTTTCTCGTCCACCATGACCACGCCTTGCAGACGCCATTCACCCAACAGGGCGAACTGGCAGCGATCGGGTAGAGGACGAAAAGGGTCACGCATACCGGTCAGCAACGGCAAGACCAGCAGACAAGTGAGTGCAATACGTTTAGCCACCCTCCCCCCGCTCCAGTAGTAACGTGAAATGTAGCGCGCTCTCTTTCATCGCCAGGGTAAATCCAACGGCCAGCATGTTGCGCTCTGCGAGGTGCAAAAAAGTCGGTGGCACTGCATCCCATGTGGACGCCAGTACCATTTCTCCTCCCCCGGCGGTGGGTTGCCAGCGAATCAACTCTCTTCCCAAAGACTGAAACGACAACGGGGTGAAGGCAGTGACCTTCTCTACGCTTGCTGACACGTCAGGCGGTCTGAGATTCATCAGCGTCTTCCAGCGAAGCTGCCTCGTTTGTTGCTGGGCCTGTCGCTGAGCCTCAAATGAAAACTGTTCGGCTTCGATGGGGCGAATCACCATGCACCAGCAGAACGCCAGTGCCAGTAGCACCAGGAGACTGGCCGTCAGCGCACGTAACCCCGGCGAAAGCCCATACCAAAACTCAAGGTCACGGGGCATCTTCCGTCTCCTTTTCAAGCTGATAACGGAACTGCCAATGACCCTGTGCATCACGTTCAGTGGCACCCGTTGGCTGTAAGCGAAACCCCTGAGTTGTGCTCAGGGCCTGCTCAAGCTGACTGAGTGCCGCGAAAGAGCGGGTCGCGCCCATTAGCTCAAGCTTGCCCTCATGAAAATGCAGCGTTGTCAGCCAGGCACTCTCAGGCATCCGCTCGGCAAGCGACCCTAACCGCTGATGCCACAACCGTGTGATTTGCCGCTGCCGGGCGCTGGCCTGCAGCTTTAACCACTGCGCATGCTTTGCCTGGAAGAGGGGTTCGCGAGAGGCGATCCGGCTCAGGACATCTGCATCTGATTGCAACCATAGCGAAGCGTCCTGACGCCTGAGACTGGCACTGGCCTGCCACCCCATCGTCACCAGCGAAATACCCATGAGCGCGAGCACAAAAAACAGTAGCCAGAAGCGGCGACAGTGATAGCGGCGCTGCTCCCGCCATGGGATGAGGTTTACCACGTGCCTGCTCACTGAACACTCCCTAACGCCAGACCAATGGCAACGGCAAAACCCGCACCTTCAACCGGTAAGGGGGGATGACGTTGTGCAACGGCGTGCCAGGGATCAAAATCGCATTGCTCATCAGAACACTGGGCAACGTCGACCTCAGATAACCCGAGGCGCGCAGCCAGATTTGAAATAGAGAGCTTTTCATCACCGGGCTGTCGCCCCCATGCCTCTCGTGTTGCCCATAGCCACTGCGTGCTATCCCGCCAGATCAGGCAGCGAGCGGGAGGATTAAGGAAAGGAATGAGCGGTTGCAGCGCACAGGCATCCGGCGTCACAGCCGCAACGTTTAAACGCAGAGATTTTGCCAGGCTCAGTAGTTCAGCCACTTCTTTATGCTGCGCCGCAGTCACGCTATAGGCAGGTGCCAGCGTGTCTTCGACATAATCAAAACGCAGGTCTGTTGCCGCCATTTCCAGTTCACGGGCCACGTTGTGAGAAAGCCATTGCGTCAGGGCTTTCTCTCGCAATTTCATTGCCGGTCGCGGCACCTGTTTTTGCAGGGTTCGCGCAGCAGGAAAAGCTAACCGTACGCGGTGCCGTTGCGGGAGTGACTGCCGCCAGGGTGCCAGCACCGTAAGCAGGTGCTGCGGCAATCGAAGCTGCCCATTTTCTACCGTTCCGCAAGGAAGCGGCATCTGCCACCAGCGCCGCAGCGCCCAGCCCGATCGCCCGTGGGTCAGCGCAACGCTAACCACGCTATCTTGCTGAATATGCAGCCCAATCTGCCAAAGCCCGAATGCCATAAATTACGATCTCCTTATCGTCGGGAAAGATAACTGCTCTATCAATGCATCAGGCTTGCATTTATACTACCGCGCGGTTGTTTATAAACTGCCCAAATGAAACTAAATGGGAATCCTCCGGTGAAGTTCGTAAAGTATTTATTCATCCTTGCAGTCTGTTGCATTCTGCTGGGAGCAGGTTCGATTTATGGCTTATACAAATATATTGAACCGCAGCTACCTGATGTCGCCACGCTCAAAGACGTGCGACTGCAAATCCCGATGCAGGTCTACAGCGCCGATGGCGAACTGATTGCGCAATACGGGGAAAAACGACGCATTCCATTGACCTTAAGTCAAATTCCACCCGTCATGGTGAAAGCGTTTATTGCCACCGAAGACAGCCGTTTTTACGAGCATCATGGCGTTGACCCCGTGGGGATTTTCCGTGCCGCCAGCGTTGCGCTGTTTTCCGGTCACGCATCCCAGGGCGCAAGTACCATAACGCAGCAGCTGGCGCGAAATTTCTTCCTGAGTCCTGAACGCACCCTGATGCGTAAGATCAAAGAAGTCTTTCTGGCGATCCGTATTGAACAACTGCTGACAAAAGACGAGATCCTTGAGCTGTATCTCAACAAGATTTACCTCGGTTATCGCGCATATGGCGTAGGCGCAGCCGCGCAGGTCTACTTCGGTAAAAACGCCGATCAGCTCACGCTGAGTGAGATGGCGGTGATTGCGGGTCTGCCCAAAGCCCCTTCAACGTTCAACCCGCTTTACTCCCTGGATCGCGCCACATCGCGACGCAACGTGGTGCTGTCGCGTATGGTCAGCGAGGGCTATATCACGCAGACGCAATACGCAGAGGCCCGTGCTGAAGCTATCGAAGCCGATTACCATGCGCCAGAAATCGCCTTCTCTGCCCCTTATCTCTCTGAAATGGTGCGTCAGGAAATGATGGCGCGCTATGGCGAGAAAGCCTACGAAGATGGCTACCGTGTTTACACCACCATTACCCGTAAAGTGCAGCAGTCTGCACAGGACGCCGTACGCAATAACGTAATGGATTACGACATGCGCCACGGCTATCGTGGTCCGTCTAATGTGCTGTGGAAACCCGGTGAAGCCGCCTGGGACAGTAAAAAGATCGCTGACTCCCTGAAAGCGTTGCCTTCTTATGGTCCTCTTGAACCCGCAGTCGTTACCGCAGCGAACCCGCAGGAAGCGATGGCCACGCTGGCAGATGGCACCTCTGTTTCGCTGCATATGGAGGGCGTACGCTGGGCAAGACCGTATCGTTCCGATACCCAGCAAGGGCCAACACCGCGCAAAGTCACGGATGTCGTGCAGACGGGCCAACAAATATGGGTGCGCCCGGTGAATGAAGGCTGGTGGTTGGCACAGGTGCCGGACGTCAACTCAGCGCTGGTCTCAATCAACCCACGTGATGGCGCAGTGCTTGCCCTGGTCGGCGGTTTTGATTTCAACCAGAGCAAATTCAACCGCGCCACCCAGGCGTTGCGTCAGGTTGGCTCAAACATCAAGCCGTTTCTCTATACCGCAGCAATGGACAAAGGCCTGACGCTGGCCAGCATCCTCAACGACGTGCCTATTTCTCGTTGGGATGCGGGTGCAGGTTCAGACTGGCGTCCAAAGAACTCACCTGATGAATATTCCGGGCCAATTCGTCTGCGTCAGGGACTAGGGCAGTCGAAAAACGTGGTGATGGTACGTGCCATGCGCGCCATGGGTGTCGACTATGCCGCAGAATATCTGCAACGTTTCGGCTTCCCGGCTCAGAACATCGTTCATACCGAGTCGCTGGCACTGGGCTCCGCATCCTTTACCCCTATGCAGGTTGCCCGTGGCTACGCCGTGATGGCGAACGGCGGCTTCCTCGTTGACCCTTACTTCATTACCAAAATCGAAAATGACCAGGGCGGTGTGCTGTTTGAAGCCAAACCGAAAATTGCCTGTGCCGATTGCGATATTCCGGTGATTTATGGTGATACGCCGAAATCAAACGTACTCGAAAATAAAGACATGGAAAACGTCGCAACCTCTCAGGAGCAGCCTAATTCGGGTGTGCCTATGCCGCAGTTGGAACAGGCGAATCAGGATTTGGTTGCCAGAAGCGGTGGCCAGGAGTACGCACCTCATGTCATTAACACGCCATTGGCTTTCTTAATCAAAAGCGCCCTGAACAGTAACGTCTTTGGCGAACCGGGCTGGCAGGGGACGGGCTGGCGCGCCGGGCGCGATCTGAAGCGTAACGATATCGGCGGTAAAACGGGCACCACAAACAGCTCGAAAGACGCCTGGTTCTCGGGTTATGGTCCGGGTGTTGTGACTTCGGTATGGATCGGTTTTGACGATCATCGCCGTGATCTGGGTCGTACCACGGCATCCGGGGCGATTAAAGATCAGATTTCGGGTTATGAAGGTGGCGCCAAGAGTGCACAACCGGCATGGGACGCTTATATGCAAGCCGTCCTGAGCGGCGTGCCAGAAGAACCGCTGACGCCCCCACCGGGTATCGTGACGGTGAATATCGATCGCGGTACCGGGCAGCTGGCCAGCGGAGGCAGCAGTCGACAAGAGTACTTTATTGAAGGCACGCAACCGACCCAACAAGCCGTTCATGAAGTGGGAACCACCATCATTGATAATGGTGAAACACACGAACTGTTCTGACAAAAAAGGCGCGAAAGCGCCTTTTTTTATAACCGTCCTTGCCCTTTCAACCACTCTCTGAGCAGAAACAGCGCACTGACGTTACGGGCTTCGTTGAAGTCCGGTTCTTCCAGCAGATCCATTAAATGTGCCAGCGGCCAGCGAACCTGAGGCAACGGCTCCGGTTCATCTCCCGGCAATGATTCAGGGTAAAGATCTTCGGCCAGCAGGATATTCATTTTGCTGGAAAAGTAAGAGGGTGCCATGCTGAGTTTTTTCAGAAACGTCAGTTCCCTTGCCCCAAAGCCGACCTCTTCCTTCAGTTCCCGATTTGCTGCTTCATACATGTTTTCACCAGGATCAATTAACCCTTTTGAAAACCCAAGTTCATAGGATTCAGTGCCCACGGCGTATTCGCGAATAAGGATAATGTGATCGTCAACAATCGGCACGATCATCACTGCTTCGCGGTTGGACGGACGCATACGTTCATAAACGCGACGTACACCATTACTGAATTCCAGATCCACGCTTTCAACGTTAAACAGTCGTGAAGAGGCAACGGTCTCTACGTTAAGAATGGTGGGTTTTTGCAATGATTCGCTCATTATTATCGGTCTTTCCAGAGAATACTGACATTATTGTGCGACACAGAACCGCGTTTGGGCAATGTCATTTGCCCCTCATTTACATTTTCGCAACCTCCTTTCGGCCCTTTCCCAAATAAACCTAAAAGTCAAGAGGTTGAAATTAAACTAAGAATTTGCTGATATTCGCCTTAGGCCAGCTTTGCTACCCTTTCCAAGGCTGCGAGGCACGAAAAGAGTAAGAACATATTTTTGCCTGCCAACTATTTGATTATGCTGATAATATCCATGGGAAAAGGTGCAACTGACTACACCTGCTACTACAAGTAAGATGGGAAAAGCATGAGCACCATTTTGATTTTTTTCGCTGCTATGCTGGCCTGCGCACTCGTCGCCGGGTGGGTATACCGAATGAGATCGCAGAGGCGATATCGTTTACCACACCTTCAGGCTTTTGCAGGTGCGACGACCCGTAAATTGAAACCAGAAGAGCGCAGTGCGGTTGAAAGCTATCTGGATGCGCTTTCCCGTAGCCGCCAGGTGCCTGGCCCAACAGGCGCAACAACGGCTCCCGTCTCACTGGCCCTTAATGCGCAAAGCAACACCGTTATTCATCTGACCCAGGCTATTACCCGCTACGGCATTACGACGGATGCGCCTAACAAATGGCGCTATTACCTCGATTCTGTTGAAGTCCATTTACCTCCGTTCTGGGAGCAGTACATCACGGATGAAAACAGAGTTGAGCTGATCCGCACTGACACCCTACCGCTGGTTATTTCACTCAATGGTCACAATCTGAGTGAATCGCGCTACGACGAACAAACGCTGATGCCAGAACAGGTTTCAGCGACGCATTCTGCTATTCGCGGCGAAGAGACAGAGCAGATTGAGCTGCTCAACATACGCCACGAAACGCCCCAGGAGTATGCGCTTAGCCGCCCCGATGGCCTCCGGGAGGCATTACTCATTGCCGCAGCCTTCTTGCTGTTCTTTTTCTGTCTGGTGACGCCGGAGGTCTTTGTCCTTTGGCTTGCGGGGGGCGGGATCCTACTTTTAGCCGCCGGGCTCTGGGGGTTATTCGCTCCACCTGCAAAAAACGCACTTCGGGAAATTCATTGCCTGCGTGGCACGCCAAAACGCTGGGGCCTGTTCGGCGAGAATAATCAGGAGCAAATCAATAACATCTCGCTTGGGATTATTGATTTAATTTATCCCCGTCACTGGCAGCCTTATATCGCACAGGATCTGGGCCAGCAAAGCGACATTGATATTTATCTCGATCGCCACGTTGTCCGCCAGGGGCGCTTCCTGTCACTTCATGATGAAGTCACTCATTTCCCGTTGCAGCATTGGGTACGAAGTGCCGTTATTTCTATGGGTGCGCTGGCAGTACTGGTCATGCTATTGGTCTGGGTGCCGCTGGATATGCCTATCAAGTTTACGCTTTCCTGGATTAAAGGCGCACAAACCATCGAGGCCACCAAAGTCAGTGAGCTCGAGTCCGCCGGGCTGCGCGTTGGGGACTCGCTTCGTATCCACAGTACGGGCATGTGTAGTATTCCAACCTCCGCTAACTGGACGACCCGTCAGAGTTCTCCGTTTACGCCGTTCGACTGTTCGCAGATTATCTGGAATGACGCCCCGCCATTGCCGCTGCCTGAGTCTGAAACGGTGACCAAAGCCACCGCCCTGGTGCAGGCCGTCAACCGTCAGTTGCATCCTAAACCTGAGGATAACTCCCGTGTCAGCCCTGCCCTGCGCTCGGCGATTCAAAAATCGGGCATGGTATTGCTGGATGACTTTGCAGACATTGTTTTGAAAACGCAGGATTTGTGTGCCGCTGATGACGATTGTCTGCGGCTTAAAAACGCCCTGGTTAATCTCGGTAACAGTAAAGACTGGGACACCCTGACCACCCGCGCCAGCGCGGGTAAACTGACCGGTGTGAACGTGCTGTTACGTCCCGTCAGCGCAGAGTCTCTCGATAATCTGGTTACCACCTCAACGGCCCCCTTTATTATGCGAGAAACCACGCGCGCGGCGCAGTCGCTTAACAGCCCGGCCCCCGGTGGTTTTTTGATTGTCAGCGAAGAGGGCAGTGAACTGGTCGATCAGCCCTACCCACCGATGGCTCTGTACGACTACCCGGCAACGGAACAATGGAACGAATTCCAGCGACTGGCGGAGATGTTGATGCAGACGCCGTTCAGTGCTGAAGGCATTATCACCAACATCTCCACCGATGCTAACGGTACCCGACACGTCAGCCTGCACCGCATTCCTGATGCATCCGGCCTGTGGCGCTATATCGGTACGACGCTGTTGCTGCTGGCGATGATCGTTTGCAGTCTCTATAACGGCGTGCAGGCGCTCCGTCGTTATCAACGTAACCGTACACGCCTGGCTGACATTCAGCAGTATTATGAAAACTGCCTGAACCCAAAACTCATCCCTGCCCCTGAAAGCCTGACCTGATAAACTGCTTGCGCGTCGGGTATGTTAACCTGTCGCGCACTCTTCTTTCTGGCTGGAGTTTTCTATGCATTTTGATATCGACTGGCGAGACGTGGATACCGTCCTGCTGGATATGGACGGCACGCTTCTTGACCTCGCGTTCGATAATTACTTCTGGCAGACCCTGGTCCCGGAAACGTTCGGCGCGAAAGAAGGGATTACGCCTGCGGAAGCCCAGCACATCATTCGCCAGGAATATCATGCCGTTCAGCATACGCTAAACTGGTACTGTCTGGATTTCTGGAGCGAACGCTTAGGGCTCGATATCTGCGCGATGACCACTCAGCAGGGTCCGAAGGCGGTGTTGCGTGAAGATACGGTCCCTTTTCTTGATGCGCTGCAAAAGTGCGGTAAAAGACGCATCCTGTTGACCAATGCCCACCCGCACAACCTGGCTGTTAAACTTGAACACACCGGGCTTGCAGCACACCTTGATTTATTACTTTCTACCCACACATTTGGTTATCCGAAAGAGGACCAGCGTTTGTGGCAGGCCGTGGCACAAGAAACCGGCTTAAATCCGGAACGCACGCTGTTTATTGATGACAGCGAGCCGATTCTGGATGCCGCCGCCCAATTTGGTATTCGTTATTGCCTGGGGGTGACAAACCCGGACTCTGGTCTGGCGGATAAAAGCTATCTACGTCACCCCGGCATGAACGATTATCGCCACCTGATTCCCGCGCTCAGCGTGAAGGAGAGGTAATGAAACAGCAGCCCGAGCAAAACGTCCGTCTGGATAAATGGCTGTGGGCAGCGCGCTTTTATAAAACGCGCGCCCTGGCTCGCGAAATGATTGAAGGCGGGAAAGTGCATTACAACGGTCAGCGCAGCAAGCCGAGTAAAGTCGTCGAGCTGAACGCCATGCTGACGCTGCGACAGGGAAATGATGAACGCACGGTGATGATTAAAGGCATTACCGAACAGCGTCGCCCTGCCGACGAGGCCGTTACGCTGTACGAAGAGACGGCCGAAAGTATCGAAAAGCGCGAGAAAATGGCGCAGGCACGTAAACTCAATGCCTTAACGATGCCCCACCCCGATCGCCGCCCGGACAAGAAAGAACGCCGCGACCTGATGAAATTTAAACACGGTGACAGCCAGTAGCGCCCACCTGCAAGAGAGAAAATTATGGCTCAACATGACCAATTACACCGCTATCTGTTTGAAAACTATGCCGTGCGCGGCGAGCTGGTAACCGTATCGGAAACCTGGAAACAGATGCTGGAAAACCACAATTACCCCCTGCCGGTGAAAACCATTTTGGGTGAGTTGCTGGTCGCCACCAGCCTTTTAACGGCGACCCTGAAATTTGCAGGTGACATTACCGTGCAGTTGCAGGGAGATGGCCCGATGAGCCTGGCGGTAATCAACGGCAACAACCGTCAGCAGATGCGCGGCGTGGCGCGCGTTCAGGGTGAGATTCCTGAAGGCGCAGACCTGAAAACGCTGGTGGGTAATGGCTACCTGGTTATCACCATTACGCCTGAGGAAGGCGAGCGTTACCAGGGTGTGGTTGGACTGGAAGGTGATACGCTGGCAGCGTGCCTTGAAGATTACTTCCTGCGTTCAGAGCAGTTGCCTACACGTCTGTTTATTCGCACAGGTGAAGTTGCAGGTACGCCGGCTGCGGGCGGCATGTTGCTCCAGGTTCTGCCGGCGCAGGAGACCCAGGCCGCAGATTTCGAGCACCTGAGCATTCTGACTGAAACCATTAAGGCCGATGAACTTCTTACGCTCGCGGCGGAAGACGTTTTGCACCGCCTGTACCATGAAGAAGAGGTCCGCCTGTACGATCCGCAGGACGTTGAATTCAAATGTACCTGCTCGCGTGAACGTTGCGCGGATGCGCTTAGAACGCTACCGGATAACGAAGTTGACAGTATCATTGCCGAAGAAGGTGAAATTGATATGAACTGTGACTACTGCGGCAGTCACTATCTCTTCAATGCTATGGATATTGCCGAAATCCGTAACAACGCCTCCCCTGCCGATCCGCAGGTGCATTAACCTTCCCCCTTCGTTCACTCTTAAGCGCCGCCCCCTGGGGTGGCGCTTTTGTTTGGCACGTCACGTTTCCGCTAATACGTTATATGAAAGCCTTACGTAATTTACTTTCATGAAAGCGATTACAGTCACAATCTGACCGTTAAAAATATCGCTTTATGTCGCTTTAAGAACATTTTCCCGATCATAATGGCTATGATTGCCAAAATCTGTCTCGCTTCATGACGGATATCACAGTGTTTTCCATCGATAAGGGTTTGTCGAGATGCGTAAATCTATGAGCCGTGTCGCGGTCAAGGACGTGATAACAACCCTACAATTTCAGGCAGTACATCTTGGCTAAGGAGAAGTGACATGCGCGTTAAAGATTTAACCCCGCAGGATCTCAAGGCTTATGGTATCAATGATGTTCAGGATATCGTTTACAACCCCGACTACGATACGTTGTATCAGGAAGAGCTCCGTCCAGACCTGGAAGGATATGAGCGAGGCGTGTTAACGAATTCTGGGGCTGTCGCCGTCGACACCGGCATATTTACAGGCCGCTCGCCGAAAGATAAGTATATTGTCCGTGACGATACCACCCGCGATAGCGTCTGGTGGTCTGATAAAGGTAAAGGTAAGAACGACAACAAACCGCTCGCACCTGAAACCTGGCAACATCTTAAAGATCTGGTGACGCAACAACTTTCCGGTAAGCGACTGTTTATTATCGACGCTTTTTGCGGCGCCAACCCGGATACCCGTCTCTCTGTTCGTTTCGTCACAGAAGTGGCCTGGCAGGCACACTTCGTGAAGAACATGTTCATCCGCCCCACCGACGAAGAACTCGCCGATTTCAACCCTGACTTTATCGTCATGAACGGGGCTAAATGCACCAACCCGCTGTGGAAAGAACAGGGGATGAACTCAGAAAACTTTGTGGCATTTAACCTCACCGAGCGCATTCAGTTGATCGGCGGTACCTGGTACGGCGGCGAAATGAAGAAAGGGATGTTCTCAATGATGAACTACCTTCTGCCGCTGAAAGGCATCGCGTCTATGCACTGTTCCGCCAACGTCGGTGAAAAGGGCGATGTCGCTGTTTTCTTTGGCCTGTCCGGCACCGGCAAAACGACCCTCTCTACTGATCCGAAACGTCGGCTGATTGGCGATGATGAGCACGGCTGGGACGATGACGGCGTGTTTAACTTTGAAGGCGGGTGTTACGCCAAAACCATCAGGCTCTCTGAAGAGGCTGAACCGGATATCTTCCACGCCATCCGACGCGACGCGCTGCTGGAAAACGTCACCGTGCGGGCGGACGGCAGCATTGATTATGATGATGCATCGAAAACGGAAAATACCCGGGTTTCCTACCCGATCTACCACATCGATAATATCGTCAAGCCAGTGTCGAAAGCGGGCCATGCCACCAAAGTGATTTTCCTGACGGCGGATGCGTTTGGCGTACTTCCTCCGGTTTCCCGGCTGACGGCGAACCAGACGCAGTATCACTTCCTGTCCGGTTTTACGGCAAAGCTTGCAGGAACAGAGCGTGGCGTGACGGAACCAACCCCCACCTTCTCAGCCTGCTTCGGCGCCGCTTTCCTTTCATTGCATCCGACCCAGTATGCAGAAGTGCTGGTAAAACGGATGCAGGCAGCCGGCGCACAAGCTTACCTGGTGAATACGGGCTGGAATGGAACGGGCAAGCGCATCTCCATTAAGGATACGCGTGCCATTATTGACGCGATCCTCGACGGCGCGCTGGATGATGCAGAGACGTTTACGCTGCCGATGTTTAACCTGGCCATTCCAACCGAGTTACCGGGAGTTGAAAGCCGGATCCTTGATCCTCGCAATACCTACGCCTCCCCAGAACAGTGGCAGGAGAAAGCCACTCAACTGGCTAAGCTCTTCATCAGCAACTTTGAGAAGTACACGGATACCGCCGCAGGCGCAGCGCTGGTCAGCGCCGGACCAAAACTGTAATTTTGCAACACGTAACAAACAAAACCCGCCAGATGGCGGGTTTTGTTTATGCGTTCTCTTTAGCTTGCACGCTGACGCGAGTGACCGGGATGGGTAACCAGGCCCGAATAGACAGCCCGCCACGCTCGCTAACACCCAGCTCCAGCAAACCATTGTGGTTGTCGACAATACGCTGAACAATCGCCAGCCCAAGCCCGGTACCGCTGGTGCTTCGTGCGCTGTCGCCGCGAACAAATGGCTGGAACAGATGCTTTCGTTGCTCAGGCTTGATACCCGGACCGTCATCTTCCACCTGGAACCAGGCGCGGTTGAGTTCCGTACCGCTGCTGACTTTAATCCAGCCATTGCCATACCGGGCAGCGTTAACCACCATGTTGGCCAGCGCGCGCTTAATGGAAAGCGGATGCATGCGAACCTGAATGTCGCCCTCATGAAGCGCCGTTTCTATTTCACGCTCATAACCACTTTCTGCGGCCACTACTTCGCCGAGAACGGCGTTCAGCTCGGCCAGTTCCATCGGCATCTCCTGCCCGGTGCGCAGGTAGTCAATAAACTGCTCGATAATGGCGTTGCACTCTTCGATATCTTTATTGATCGATTCCGCCAGATAGCCATCTTCTTCGGCCATCATTTCGGTCGCGAGGCGAATACGGGTTAATGGCGTCCGCAAATCATGACTTACCCCGGCCATCAGCAGCGTTCGGTCATCCGCCAGTTGCTTCACACCGGCTGCCATCTGGTTAAAGGCACGCGTCACGGAGCGAACCTCGGAAGCGCCATACTCGCGCAGCGGTTGTGGAATATGCCCTTTCCCCACCTTAAGCGCGGCATGTTCAAGGTCGACAAGGGGTCGGTTTTGAATACGAATAAACAGCCACGCCCCCCCAATCGCCAGCAGCATGATCGCCAGGGTGTAGCGGAAAAGCGGTGAAAAGTCCCCCTGATGGATTTCCGTCAGTGGAACGCGCACCCAGATATTGGGGGAAAGCCAGGTTTTCAACCAGACCACCGGCGAGCTCTTGTTGACCTCAACACGTACTTCCGTCGGGCCACCCAGTTGCTGCGCCATCTGCTGGCTTAAGAATTCATAATGCTGCGCCCAACGCAAACCGGCGTCTTCAGCGGCTTCGTTCGAATATAGCGAAATACCCAATTCGCGATAAATCTCACGACGAAACGCCGGTGGAACCACCAGTTGAGTCCCATCCTCCAGTTGCAGTTTATCGGTCATCAGCATACGTACTTCGTAGGCGAGAACCTTATTAAACTGCTGAAGGCTGGGTAAAATCGCGAAGTTCAGCACCACGAGATAAGTTGTCACCAGGCTGACAAACAGCAGAGTGACAATCAGTAACAGCGTGCGTGCAAATGAACTTCGCGGCGAAAAGCGCATTCGCCTCATGCTTTAGAACCGTCCGGCACGAAGACGTAGCCCAGGCCCCATACGGTCTGGATATAGCGCGGGTGCGCCGGGTCCTCTTCCACCATGCGGCGCAGGCGGGAGATCTGTACGTCGATGGAACGTTCCATTGCGGAATATTCGCGACCGCGCGCCAGGTTCATCAGCTTATCGCGGGAGAGCGGCTCACGCGGATGGCTGACCAGCGCTTTCAGTACCGCGAACTCACCGCTGGTCAATGGCATTGGCTCATCTTCGCGGAACATTTCACGGGTGCCGAGGTTCAGTTTGAATTTACCAAAGGCGATGACCGCCTCTTCCTGGGAAGGCGCACCCGGCAGTTCATTGGCCTGACGGCGCAGGACCGCACGGATACGGGCCAGCAGTTCGCGCGGGTTGAACGGTTTTGGAATATAGTCATCAGCGCCGATTTCGAGGCCAACGATACGATCCACTTCTTCCCCTTTCGCCGTCACCATGATGATCGGCATTGGGTTGCTCTGACTACGCAGGCGGCGGCAAATAGAGAGGCCATCTTCGCCAGGCAGCATCAGATCGAGGACCATCAGGTGGAAGGATTCACGCGTCAGCAAACGATCCATCTGTTCAGCATTGGCGACGCTACGGACCTGGAAGCCTTGTTCAGTGAGATAACGTTCAAGCAATGCACGCAGGCGCATGTCGTCATCCACGACCAGGATTTTATAATTCTCTTGCATTGTTTTTACTCCCAAAGGTTCCGACAATTATGATGACGTATTCTAAAAAAGTGCACGTTAACAACCAGCGAAATCTGGTATAAATTCTAGTCGAAATTGTTACAAAGCATATTTAACAGTAGCTTATATGCATATAGCTTCACATAAATGATGAATTATCCGCACCTTAGGGCGTTTATTTGTAAAGACACCGATGAGTAAAAATAAGGCCAGAAGATGAAAACGCCGCTGATCACCCGTGAAGGTTACGACAAATTAAAACAGGAACTGGATTTTCTCTGGCGACAGGAACGTCCTGAAGTCACGAAAAAGGTCACCTGGGCGGCAAGCCTCGGCGACCGCAGTGAAAATGCTGATTACCAGTACAACAAAAAACGCCTGCGTGAAATTGACCGTCGGGTACGTTACCTGACCAAATGTCTCGAACACCTGAAAATCGTCGATTACTCCCCGCAGCAAGAGGGCAAAGTCTTCTTTGGTGCCTGGGTTGAGATTGAAAATGATGACGGCAACACCCTGCGCTTTCGCATTGTTGGCTACGACGAAATTTTCGGGCGTAAGGATTACATTTCGATTGATTCTCCTATGGCGCGAGCGCTGCTGAAAAAAGAGGTGGGCGACCTCGCGGTGGTGAATACCCCGGCCGGAGAAGCCAGCTGGTACGTCAACGAAATCGAATACGTAAAATGAGCCGGAACAATCTGAAGCCCCGGCCGATGACTGGCATTTTTGCCGGTCAATCCGTATAACTGTCGCTTAATTTTTTTACTCAGATGAAGCTAATCCATGATGAATGATTCTTTCTGCCGCATTATTGCAGGTGAAATTCAGGCACGCGCCGAACAGGTTGATGCAGCCGTTCGCCTGCTCGATGAAGGGAACACCGTGCCGTTTATTGCACGTTATCGTAAGGAAGTGACCGGCGGTCTGGATGACACGCAGCTGCGTAATCTGGAGACACGTCTGGGCTATCTGCGTGAACTGCAGGAGCGTCGTCAGGCAATCCTCAAGTCCATTGGCGAACAGGGCAAGTTGACCGAGTCGCTGGAAAAAGCCATCAACACCACCCTGAGCAAAACCGAGCTCGAAGACCTCTATCTGCCGTACAAACCGAAGCGCCGTACCCGCGGGCAAATTGCCATTGAAGCCGGCCTCGAACCGCTGGCTGATTTGCTGTGGAACGACCCTTCGCACCATCCTGAAACTGAAGCGGCCAAATTTGTTGATGTCGATAAAGGTGTGGCGGACAGCAAAGCCGCTCTGGATGGCGCACGTTACATTCTGATGGAACGTTTCGCCGAAGACGCCGCGTTACTGGCTAAGGTGCGTGATTACCTGTGGAAAAATGCCCATATCGTGGCGACCGTGGTCAGTGGTAAAGAAGAGGATGGGGCTAAATTCCGCGACTATTTTGACCATCACGAACCGATAGCTACTGCCCCGTCGCACCGTGCACTGGCTATGTTCCGTGGGCGCAATGAAGGTGTTTTGCAGCTTTCTCTGAATGCTGACCCGCAATTCGACGAGCCGCCAAAAGAGAGCTATTGCGAGCAAATCATCATCGATCACCTCGGCCTGCGCCTGAACAACGCCCCGGCGGACAGCTGGCGTCGCGGCGTGGTGAGCTGGACCTGGCGCATTAAGGTGCTGATGCATCTTGAAACTGAACTGATGGGCACCGTGCGCGAACGTGCAGAAGATGAAGCGATTAACGTCTTCGCCCGTAACCTGCACGACCTGCTAATGGCCGCTCCTGCGGGCCTGCGCGCCACCATGGGCCTTGATCCCGGCCTGCGTACCGGCGTGAAAGTCGCGGTGGTTGACGGCACGGGCAAACTGGTCGCAACCGACACCATTTATCCCCATACTGGCCAGGCCGCAAAAGCGGCAACCGTGGTGGCCGCGCTGTGCGAGAAGCACAACGTTGAGCTGGTCGCTATCGGCAACGGTACCGCCTCGCGTGAAACGGAACGTTTCTACCTCGACGTCCAGAAACAGTTCCCGAAAGTGACCGGGCAGAAAGTGATCGTCAGTGAAGCTGGCGCATCGGTCTATTCCGCTTCCGAACTGGCAGCGCTGGAGTTCCCGGATCTGGATGTGTCTTTGCGTGGCGCGGTCTCCATCGCCCGTCGCTTACAAGATCCGCTGGCCGAGCTTGTGAAAATCGATCCAAAATCCATCGGCGTTGGCCAGTATCAGCACGATGTCAGCCAGACGCAGCTCGCCCGCAAGCTGGACGCGGTTGTGGAAGATTGCGTGAACGCCGTGGGTGTGGATCTCAATACTGCCTCCGTGCCGCTGCTTACCCGCGTCGCAGGACTGACCCGCATGATGGCGCAGAACATCGTCTCCTGGCGTGATGAAAACGGTCAGTTCCAGAATCGTCAGCAACTGCTTAAAGTCAGCCGTCTCGGGCCGAAAGCCTTTGAACAGTGCGCGGGCTTCCTGCGCATTAACCACGGGGATAACCCACTGGATGCTTCAACGGTACACCCGGAAACCTACCCGGTAGTTGAGCGTATTCTGGCCGCAACGGAACAATCACTCCGCGACCTGATGGGCAATAGCACTGAGCTGCGCAAACTCAAGCCGTCCGACTTCACCGATGAGCAGGTGGGCGTGCCTACCGTTACGGACATCATCAAAGAGCTGGAAAAACCGGGCCGCGATCCGCGTCCTGAGTTTAAAACGGCGACTTTTGCTGATGGCGTGGAGACCATGAATGACCTGCTGCCCGGCATGGTGCTGGAAGGCGCGGTCACCAACGTCACCAACTTTGGTGCCTTTGTCGATATTGGTGTGCATCAGGACGGCCTCGTGCATATCTCTTCGCTTGCCGACAAGTTTGTCGACGATCCGCACACGGTGGTCAAAGCAGGCGATATCGTTAAGGTCAAAGTGCTGGACGTGGATCTTCAACGCAAACGTATTGCGCTGACCATGCGTCTGGATGAGCAACCCGGCGAAACCAATGCCCGCCGAAGCGGCGGCAGCAATCGTGAACAGGCACGCCCGGCAGCGAAAGCAGCAAAACCGCGTGGACGTGAAGCCCAGCCCGCAGGCAATAGCGCGATGATGGACGCCCTGGCGGCGGCGATGGGTAAAAAACGTTAAGCCCTCTCCCCTCCTTCGGGAGGGGAATATTTTTACCCACTGTCAGCACGTCCTTCCACCTCTCCCGCGCAATATTTAATTAACAAATAAGAATCAATTGCATTATTTACAACATAAAGACGGCAATCTTAATAAATAATTAAAATAAAGAAATAACCAGCCATTTTTATTCATACTTTTTAAGTGCTTATGAATATTAGGAAAACGAAAAAAATATTGCGCCATATCAACGATGCAGCGTTTTATGATTTCACTTGGGATGATATCGCGGTTAAATAAGTGTAGATAAAAACCATTCTCATTATCATTGTTCGTTCTGGTTATCACCTGGCACTCTGCCAACAAACGAGTGGTTTCTTTATTTAATTCACCAGGCACAACAATAATTCGCGATAACGATAAGTAGGTTCTATGCAATTTCATCCTGAGAGTACGTGGAAAATAACCGGTTTCTCGCGCGAAATTAGCCCGGCGTGGCGCCAGAAACTCCTTTCTCTGGGTATGTTGCCCGGTTCATCTTTTAACGTGGTACGTGTGGCCCCCCTTGGCGACCCCGTACATATCGAAACACGCCGCGTTAATCTCGTATTACGTAAAAAAGACCTCGCGTTTTTGCAACTGGAAGCCATTGCCGGTTAATCCTCACGGGTAAAATGAAACATGAAAAAGTTAACCATTGGATTAATTGGTAATCCGAACTCCGGGAAGACCACCTTATTTAATCAGTTGACCGGAGCCCGGCAGCGCGTGGGCAACTGGGCAGGTGTCACGGTCGAGCGTAAAGAGGGGCAGTTTTCTACGACCGACCATCAGGTCACGCTGGTCGACCTGCCAGGTACATACTCACTGACGACCATTTCATCGCAGACGTCGCTGGATGAACAAATTGCCTGCCACTACATTCTGAGCGGCGATGCGGACCTGTTAATTAACGTGGTGGACGCCTCAAACCTTGAGCGTAACCTCTATCTCACCGTGCAACTGCTGGAACTGGGCATCCCCTGCGTGGTGGCATTGAACATGCTGGATATCGCCGAGAAACAAAAAGTGCGCATTGATATTGACGCCCTCTCGGCCCGGCTGGGTTGCCCGGTGGTCCCGCTGGTCTCCACACGCGGTCGAGGCATTGACGCATTAAAACTCGCTGTCGATCGCCACCAGAAAAATAGCCCGGTTGAACTGGTGCACTATGCACAGCCGCTGCAACGCGAGGCCAACGCGCTCGCGGGGGCAATGGCTCAGGAAATGCCGCTGACTCAACGCCGCTGGCTTGGCCTGCAAATGCTGGAAGGCGATATCTACAGCCGTGCTTACGCAGGTGACGCCGCGCTGAAACTGGACGCGACGCTGACGCGTCTGCAACGTGAAATTGACGATCCGGCGCTGCATATTGCCGACGCCCGCTATCAGGCCATTTCGGCGATATGTGATGCGGTCAGTAATACCCTGACCGCCGAGCCCAGCCAGTTTACCGCGGCTGTCGATCGCATCATCCTCAACCGGTTTCTCGGCCTCCCTATTTTCTTGTTTGTGATGTACCTGATGTTCCTGCTGGCCATTAACATTGGCGGTGCCCTGGCACCTATTTTTGATGCGGGTTCTATCGCCATTTTTGTGCACGGCATTCAGTGGCTGGGATACACGCTGCACTTCCCGGACTGGTTAACAATCTTCCTCGCCCAGGGGCTGGGTGGGGGTATCAACACCGTACTGCCGCTGGTGCCGCAAATTGGCATGATGTATCTGTTCCTCTCTTTTCTGGAGGATTCCGGTTACATGGCGCGTGCGGCTTTTGTGATGGACAGGCTAATGCAGGCCCTCGGACTGCCCGGCAAATCCTTCGTGCCGCTGATTGTCGGATTCGGCTGCAATGTGCCTTCGGTGATGGGAGCACGTACGCTGGATGCGCCGCGTGAACGGCTGATGACCATTATGATGGCCCCGTTTATGTCCTGCGGCGCGCGGCTGGCCATTTTCGCGGTCTTTTCTGCTGCGTTCTTTGGTCAGGAAGGCGCACTCATTGTCTTCTCCCTGTATGTGCTGGGGATCGTTATGGCGATTCTGACCGGCCTGATGCTCAAACACACCATCATGCGTGGCGAAGCCTCGCCGTTCATTATGGAACTGCCGGTCTATCACGTGCCGCACCTGAAAAGCCTGTTGTTGCAAACCTGGCAACGGCTGAAAGGTTTTGTCCTGCGTGCGGGTAAAGTCATCGTTATCGTGAGCATTTTCCTCAGCGCGTTAAACAGCTTCTCCCTCTCTGGCAAAGCGGTTGATAACATTAATGATTCAGCGCTGGCCTCGGTCAGCCGGGTCTTTACCCCACTGTTACAGCCGATTGGCGTACAGCCTGACCACTGGCAGGCGACCGTTGGCCTCTTTACCGGCGCGATGGCAAAAGAAGTGGTCGTCGGCACGTTGAACACGCTTTATACCGCAGAACATATTCAGGAAGCGCCTTTTGACCCTGCCGGGTTCAGCCTGACGGACGAATTAGGTACAGCCGCAGAAGAGACCTGGTCAAGCCTCAGAGATACCTTCAGCTTGAGCGTGCTGGCAAACCCCATTGAGGCCAGTAAAGGTGACGGCGAGATGGAAACCGGTACCATGGGCGTAATGAGTGAAAAATTTGGTAGCGCCAGTGCGGCTTACAGCTACCTGATTTTTGTCCTGCTCTATATCCCGTGCATATCAGTGATGGGGGCGATTTCGCGAGAGTCGAGCCGTGGCTGGATGGGCTTTTCTGTGCTCTGGGGGCTGAACATTGCCTATTCGTTGGCGACCGTATTTTACCAGGCCGCCAACGTTAGCCAGCATCCGACTTACAGCCTGATCTGCATAATGATCGTCATCCTGTTTAATATTGTCGTCATTGGCGGTCTGCGGCGCGCCAGGAGCCGTGTTGATGTCAATCTGTTAGCCACCCGCAAAACAGCGGCCAGCTGCTGCGAAAGCCCGGCTGGGGACTGCCACTAAGGCGCGTCTATGGCATCGTTAATTGACGTTCGCGACCTGCTTGCATTGCAAGGCCGGATGGAAGCCAGCCAGCTTTGCCGCGCGCTGCATCTTTCTCTCCCGATGGTAGAAGCCATGTTAGGCCGCATGGAGGCGATGGGGAAAGCCGTACGCATTCAACAAGAGGCAGAAGGGTGTCTGACGGGAAGCTGTAAAGCCTGCCCGGAGGGAAAATCAGCCTGTCAGCAGGAGTGGTGGTCACTAACCGGTCGCTAAAAGCGGGCCATCCGGCCCGCGTTTTCACTCACTTTACGATTACTTGTAGACATCCGCCGTTGCATGGATGTCTTTTTCAGTTTTCTCGCCGCTGGTCACGACAAAATATTTGCCACCCAGCTCATCAGCTTTTTTGGACAGCTCTTGCTTCGCGTCCATCGGTGCGGTGGTATCGGACGTGGTGATAGTGCCTACCTTCGTCAGATTCATACCCTCGACTTTATCTTTTTGCAGCTCTTCTGCAGCCATCACGCCGAAGGACAGGGAACCAATAACCAGAGACGTAACAATTCCTGTAACTAATTTCATACCTATGATTCTCCTCAGGTTTCATAATTGTCGTGCAGGTGCGGGGCCAAGTTAAACGCACCGCAACAGCCACTTAAGTATTGTAGTGGGTTGACGATTATTCAAGCTGGTGTACCCGTTACGTTACAGATTCAGAAAAGGACCTTAACGTCATGGCAAAATCATCTGGATGAGAAATAAATGGGGCATGGGCCGCTTTGGCAAAAATAATGGATTCACTCTGCGGCCATAATGCGTCCAGCGGGGCGATAATCCTGCGTGGAACCAGGCCATCCAGTCGCCCGTAAATGCGCAGGAAAGGTAAAGTCAGATCCGCCAGCGCATCCCTCAGGTCTGCTGTTTTCAGGATCTCCAGCCCGCCATTCAGCACCTCTGGTGTGGGCATGGGCAATGACAAAACGGCATTTTTTAGCTGGCGCGCATCCTGACGGGCTGTTTCGGTACCCATTGTCTGCAAGGCCAGGAAGCGCTCCACCGTGCGCTGAAAATCGTCACTCAGTTGCCGTTGAAAATCGGCCAGCACGTCAGATTTAATGCCCGCCCAGCTTCCCTGCTCACTAAAGCACGGTGACGATGCCACCGTCACCAGACCACTGATGCGCGCAGGGGCCATTAACGCCGCCTGGCTTGCGACCAGTCCGCCCAGACTCCAGCCCAACCAGACAGCACGTTCCGGCGCGCGCGCCAGCACACATTCAGCCATTCCCTCAAGCGTCATCGCCGGGAAACCGCTGCTGCGACCATAACCCGGTAAATCGACCAGATGGAGGGTGAAATGCGAGCTCAGTTCAGCGGTTATGCAATCCCACACTTGCGCATTCAGCCCCCAGCCGTGAAGCAGCACAAGATGGCAATGTCCTTCGCCTTTGGTTTCCCACCAGATATCGTTCATCGGCTATGGTTCTCTTTCTTCAAACAAGGAGGTTGAACATGCTAACAGTGCCTGGCCTGTGCTGGCTATGCCGAATGCCGCTGGCCCTCGCTCACTGGGGGATATGCTCCTGTTGCGCCAGAACCCTTCCTCTTAAGGTGCCCGTCTGCCCCCGCTGTGCCCTGCCAGCGCTCAGCCGCACGCTACCCTGTGGTCGCTGCCTGCAAAAAATGCCGCCCTGGCAACAGATGGTGACGGTTAGCGGCTATACGCCCCCGCTCAGTCAGCTGGTGCATCAGATGAAATTTTCCCGACGCCCGGAAATGGCACTGGCCCTGGCACGCTTACTGTTACTGGCCGTCAGGGACGCTCGCAGAACCCGACACTGCCCGGTACCGGACATGCTGGTCAGTGTTCCCCTGTGGCAACGCCGTCAATGGCGAAGAGGGTATAATCAGAGCGACCTGCTTTGCCGGCCGCTGGCGCGCTGGCTCGGCTGCCGTTATGAGCCTGCTGCCCTGACACGCACGCGCATGACCCGCATCCAGCATCAACTGAGCGCCCGCTTGCGTAAACGCAACCTGAAAAATGCCTTTCGCCTTGAATTGCCGGTCCAGGGACTCCATATGGTTATCGTGGATGATGTCGTCACTACCGGTAGCACCGTCGCGGAGATGAGCCAACTGCTGTTACGCAATGGCGCGGCGACTGTTCAGGTATGGTGCCTGTGTCGAACCTTGTAGAGCCTCGATGATGGGCGTATTATAACCAAGTAAAATAGTCAACTATTAGGCCATTGCTATGATCCATATCTCCGATGCCGCGCAAGCGCATTTTGCTAAATTGCTGGCAAATCAGGAAGAAGGGACGCAAATTCGCGTGTTTGTGATTAACCCAGGCACGCCAAACGCAGAATGCGGCGTTTCTTATTGCCCGCCAGATGCAGTGGAAGCCGCTGACACCGCCCTGGAATTCGCGCAACTTACCGCCTATGTCGATGAGTTAAGCGCCCCGTATCTGGAAGATGCGGAAATTGATTTTGTTACCGATCAGCTCGGTTCTCAGCTGACGCTGAAAGCCCCTAACGCCAAAATGCGTAAAGTGACCGATGACGCACCGCTGATGGAGCGTGTTGAATACATGTTGCAGGCAACGGTTAACCCACAGCTGGCAGGCCACGGGGGTCGCGTGACGCTGATGGAAATCACCGACGACGGCTACGCTATCCTTCAGTTCGGCGGCGGTTGTAACGGGTGTTCGATGATTGATGTCACCCTGAAAGATGGGATCGAAAAGCAGCTGCTGGCTGAATTCCCTGACCTCAAGGGCGTGCGTGACCTGACCGAACACCAGCGCGGCGAACACTCCTACTACTGATTGCAGCCCTCCACACGTTCTCCTGCCCGCCGGGAGAACGTGTTACCCGTATCTCTGGACCCTCATTCCCCGCATTTATTTTCAATCATTTCTCGCCGTTAATATGACCCACATCTCACTTCACAAATTTACCCCCCGCAGGTGATTCTCTTTTCGATGATGTTACCCGTATCATCCGCGCAGGTACCAATATTATAAAAACATCCAGCGACTATTTTTAAATAGGGATGTAAGGCGTACCGATGCCATATACCGGGTTTTCTCTCTTTGAAAATTCAGTATGAGCTTAAGAAACACTGACGTTACCCATAACAAATTAAGGCCAGGTAAATCATGCCATTAGTCATCGTTGCTATCGGTGTAATCTTGTTGTTGTTATTAATGATCCGCTTCAAGTTGAACGGATTTATTGCCCTGGTTCTGGTGGCGCTGGCCGTCGGAATGATGCAGGGAATGCCTCTGGATGCGGTGATCAAATCGATCAAAGCGGGTGTCGGCGGAACCCTGGGCAGCCTTGCGCTGATCATGGGCTTCGGTGCGATGCTCGGTAAACTGCTGGCAGATTGCGGAGGCGCACAGCGCATCGCGACAACCCTGATTGCAAAGTTTGGTGAGAAGCATATTCAGTGGGCGGTTGTACTGACCGGCTTCACCGTCGGTTTCGCCCTGTTCTATGAAGTGGGTTTTGTGCTGCTGCTGCCGCTGGTCTTCACCATCGCCGCGTCTGCACGTATTCCCCTGCTGTACGTCGGTGTGCCGATGGCAGCCGCATTGTCCGTAACCCACGGTTTTCTGCCCCCACACCCTGGCCCGACCGCCATCGCCACCATCTTCCATGCCGATATGGGTAAAACCCTGCTGTACGGTACGCTGCTGGGGATTCCGACGGTCATTCTGGCAGGTCCGGTGTATGCGCGTTTTCTGAAAGGTATCGATAAACCGATCCCGGAAGGTCTGTACAACAAAAAAACCTTCACCGAAGAAGAGATGCCTGGCTTTGGTGTCAGCGTCTGGACCTCCCTGGTGCCGGTTGTCCTGATGGCTCTGCGCGCGGTCGCTGAAATGCTGCTGCCAAAAGGCCATGCTATTCTGCCGTACGCCGAGTTCTTTGGTGACCCGGTGATGGCCACCCTGATTGCCGTCTTGATCGCCGTCTTCACCTTCGGCCTGAACCGGGGTCGTTCCATGGACGACATCAACGACACCCTGACCAGCTCAATCAAAATCATCGCCATGATGCTGCTGATTATCGGCGGTGGCGGTGCGTTCAAGCAGGTTCTGGTTGATAGCGGCGTGGATAAATACATCGCTTCGCTGATGCATGGTACCAATCTGTCGCCTATTTTCATGGCGTGGTCTATTGCTGCAGTGCTGCGTATTGCCCTGGGTTCAGCCACTGTTGCCGCGATTACCGCAGGCGGGATTGCCGCGCCGCTGATCGCCACCACCGGCGTGAGTCCTGAACTGATGGTAATCGCCGTCGGTTCCGGTAGCGTGATTTTCTCTCACGTTAACGATCCGGGCTTCTGGCTGTTCAAAGAGTATTTCAACCTGACCATCGGTGAGACCATGAAATCCTGGTCCGCGCTGGAGACCATCATCTCGGTCTGCGGTCTGGTAGGCTGCTTGCTGTTGGCAATGGTGGTGTAAACCCAAACCCTGCGGATGGCGGCGTAAACGCCTTATCCGTCCTACGGATATGTAGGCCTGATAAGCAAAGCGCCATCAGGCATTCCCGCAGTGCAAAGGTTGCCAATAAAAAACCCACCGTCTGGTGGGTTTTTTGCTTTTACTTTTTCTTCCCGGCCGCCCTTCGGCGCTTATCCAGGTCCTTAATCAGCTTGTTCACGCTTTCGTTGGCGAACATCGTCTCAAGTGAAGTGGACAGCTTGCGCCGCCAGTTCTTGTACTGGTAACTGGTACCCGGAATATTCACCGGCCCGGCCATATTCAACCAGTCTTCCGGTTGTAGCCCGAGCAGCGCGCTGTTGCTGTCAGCAATGTAGCGCTGCATGCCACGGTTCAATACCGCAGTCATCGGCATCCGCGAGGCTTTGCGCCCCACCTTTTTCGGCAAACAGCCATGGGCATGCAGGGCATCAAGTAACCCCTGTTTTGCCAGTTCCCGATCGTGGAACAACCCACGTAACACGACTTCATCCGGGTACAGCCCCAGCGTTTTCCCGAGCGTCAGATCGCCGCTTTCCCAGTAGCCACGTAAAGTAGGTAAATCATGGGTCGTGGCGACGGCCATGGATTGTTCCGGGTACGCTTTTGGCGCACGGAACTGCTTCTCATGGTCGCTTTCGAAATAGAGCACCTTGTAGGAGTAAACGCCGCTGTCGCGCAGTTTACTGACGATTTCAACCGGCACTGTCCCAAGGTCTTCGCCAATCACCATGCACTGGTGACGCTGACTTTCCAGCGCCAGGATCGACAAGAGATCGTCGACCGGGTACTGCACATAGGCACCGTGATCCGCTGTTTCACCGTAAGGTATCCACCACAAACGCAGCATCGACATCACATGATCGATACGCAACGCGCCGCAGTTCTTCATGTTGGCTCGTAGCAAATCGATAAACGGCTCATAGCCGCGCGCAGCGGTAATGTGGGGATCCATCGGTGGAAGCCCCCAGTTCTGCCCCAAAGGACCAAGAATATCCGGCGGCGCACCCACCGAGGCTTTCAGGCAATACAATTCGCGATCGCACCAGGTCTCCGCCCCGCCCTCGGCCACCCCGACCGCCAAATCGCGGTAGAGGCCAATCGGCATCGCGAAGCCCTGGCTGGTCTCCCAGCACTCTGCGAACTGCGTGTACGCCAGCCATTGCAGCCACAGGTAAAAGCTCACCTCATCCGCATGTTCAGTACAAAATGCCTTCACCTGCGGAGTATCGATTGACTGATATTCTTCCGGCCAGGCGGGCCAGCCCCAGCGTAGCTCGTCTTCTTTTACCTGGTTCGCATGCAGCGCATCGAACGCTGCCTGCCAGTAGAGGCTCTCACCTTCCTGCTTCACGAAACTGTCGAACGCCGCGCGGGCGTCATCACCCGCTTTGCGCGTACAGAACTGCTGCCAGGCCAGACGTAAGCCTGCGAGCTTTAATGCCGTCACCGTGGAGTAATCCACAAATTCAGCATCACGCGCCGCATTTAGCGAGGCTTGTGTGGTAGGCAGTTTCCACCACGCCTGGGCCTCTTTGCTGGCACGGAAATCCTCAACCGCATTCACATCGATATAGATGACATTCATCCAGCGACGGGAAGAGGGGCTGTATGGGCTGGCGCTCTCCGGGTTAGCCGGATATAGCGCATGAATCGGGTTTAAGCCGATAAACGCGCCGCCGCGATTTGCGACCTCCGTCAGCATCGCTTTCAGATCGCCGAAATCGCCAATACCCCAGTTCTTTTCGGAACGCAGGGTATAGAGCTGCACGCAGGCACCCCATAATTTCTTGCCTTCCAGCAAAGCCTGCGGCTCATAGCAGCGTTTCGGCGTCACAATCAACCGACAGTGCCAGCGCTGCTCATCCTGACGCAGCGTGAGCGTATGATAACCCTGCGGTAATTTCCCCGGCAGCGAGAGAGAGTTCCCCGCCTCAACCCGGCCCCGAAGCTGCAGCCCCTGCTCCGTAGTGATTACCCAGTCGTAACTTCCCTTGCCTTCAACGGGCAGAGATTTGCGTTTGCCCTGGTGAAACACCAGCACACGAGGTACCGGCTCCCCCGTGGGGGGAGTTGCCGCAGCGTGGTGCATGGCCTCCAGCAAACGCCGTTTGGTTTCAGCACCGATAGACTGCGGTTTGCCGTGCGCATTAATGTAATCCGGGCTAATACCCGCTGCCAGCGCGGCACTTTCAAGACGTTTACTCACCATGCTTTCCCTTAGCGTTTTGCCTGCCAGATACGGGTCTGATAATCGCGAATCGAGCGATCCGAGCTGAACATTCCGCAACGCGCAGTATTCAGAATCGCTGCTCGTGTCCACGCCTCCTCATCACGGTATAGCGCATCAACACGCTTTTGTGCATCAACATAGGCTGCAAAATCTGCCAGCACCAGGTAGGGATCGCCGCCTTGTTTACCCATGCTGTGCAGCATTTGGTCGAAGGCATGCTTATCTCCGTCGCTGTATTTCCCGCTCTCCAGCTCTTTCAGCACCGCATCTAACTCTTTGTCTTTTTTACGCCATTTCACCGGGTCGTAGCCTTTCGCCTTCAGCGCTTTTACCTCTTCGACCGTGTGACCAAAGATAAAGATATTCTCATCACCCACCTGCTCGGCAATTTCAACGTTGGCGCCATCAAGCGTCCCGACCGTCAGCGCGCCGTTCAGTGCCAGCTTCATGTTACCGGTGCCCGAGGCTTCTTTACCGGCGGTGGAAATTTGCTCCGAGACATCTGCCGCCGGAATCAGTCGCTCTGCCGCCGAGACGCAGTAGTCTGGCAGGAAGACCACCTTGAGTTTATCGCCGACCTTCGCATCGTTATTAATCACCTGCGCGACTTTGTTGATGGCATAAATAATATTCTTCGCCAGGTAATAACCCGGTGCCGCTTTGGCGCCAAATAAAAATACGCGCGGTACACGGTCGGCCTGCGGATTTTCACGAATTTCTCTGTAGAGCGCGACAATGTGCAGCAGGTTCAAATGCTGACGCTTATATTCATGCAGGCGTTTGATTTGGATATCAAAAATGGCCTTTGGATTAATCTCAATACCGGTGCGATGTTTCACAAATTCCGCAAGCAGGTTTTTGTTTTCCTGCTTAATCGCACGGTACTGCGCACGGAATTTTGCGTCGTCGGCAAACTTCTCCAGATGAATAAGCTGGTCAAGGTCATTGGCCCACTCTTTTTTCAGCGACTTATCCAGTAATGCGGCCAGCGCCGGGTTGCACTGCTTGATCCAGCGACGTGGCGTAATGCCATTGGTGACATTATGGAATTTGCCCGGCCACAGTTGGTTGTACTCCGGGAAGAGATCTTTCACGACCAGATCGGAGTGCAGCGCAGCCACGCCGTTCACCGCAAAACCGCTCACCACGCACATGTTTGCCATGCGCACCTGTTTGTTATGTACCACCGCAAGTTTTGCCCATATCGCTTCATCCCCCGGCCAGGTTTTTTCTACCAGTACCTTAAAGCGGTCATTGATTTGCTTGATGATTTGCATGTGGCGCGGCAGCAGCGCTTTCACCAGTTTTTCATCCCAGCACTCCAATGCTTCCGGCATCAACGTATGGTTGGTGTAGGCGAAAGTTTTGCTGGTGATGGCCCAGGCGTCATCCCAGCTCAGCTGGTGCTCATCGATGAGGACACGCAGCAGTTCAGGAATGGCGATGGTCGGGTGGGTGTCGTTCAACTGGATAACTTCATACTCCGCCAGCTCAGCCAGTTTACGTCCGGCCAGATGGTGACGGCGCAGGATATCGGCAACGGAACAGGCGCACTGGAAGTACTGCTGCATCAGGCGCAGCTTTTTGCCTGCCTGGTGGTTATCATTCGGGTAGAGCACTTTGGTCAGTTTTTCAGCGTCAATCCCCTGCTGCTCAGCTCTCAGGAAATCGCCGTCGTTGAATTTGGTCAGGTCAAACGGGTGCGCATGAGTTGCCTGCCACAGGCGCAGCGGCTGGGCCACGCTGTTATGGTAGCCAAGCACCGGCAGATCCCAGGCTTCGCCCACGATGGTAAAAGCAGGCGTCCAGTGCCCTTCTTTACTCACTTTGCCGCCGATGCCCACATGCACATCCAGCTGTTCATTATGCGTAAACCACGGATACGTCCGGCGGTGCCAGTCGTCCGGCGCTTCTTTCTGATGCCCTTCGTCGAAGGACTGGCGGAACAGGCCATACTGATAATTCAGGCCGTAGCCCGTCGCGGATTGCCCTACGGTCGCCATCGAATCGAGGAAACAGGCCGCCAGACGCCCTAATCCCCCATTGCCCAGCGCAGGGTCAGTCTCTTCTTCCAGCAGGTCGCTGAGGCTTAGTCCCTGGGCTTGCAGCACTTCGCTCACATCCTGATACCACCCCAGGTTCAGCAAATTATTGCCCGTCAGGCGGCCAATCAAAAATTCCATAGAGATGTAGTTAACATGGCGCTGCTGGCGAGCGTGCTTCGCCTGAGGCAGCGCCACCAGCAATTCTGCCAGTGCGCCACTTACCGCCTGCCACCACTGGCGGGATGTCATTTCTTGCGCGGCGTGCAGACCAAATTGCTGCCACTGACGTGTCAGTGCCGCTTCGAATTGCGCTTTGTTAAACGTAGGCTTTGACATAAAGAAATCGGATCCTGTAATTGAAGAAAACAACGTTAGCGCTAGTGTGCCAGGCTCGTTAAATGACGTCCTCATCCTGCCAGGGAATCAACGGGGAGGAGTAGCAGGGATGAGCGAAAAGTGTGATCTCTGCCACCTAAAGTTAGCTGTTTTTTTAAACATTATTCAAGCCCTTGCTCCTTATGGCTCGGCGTTTAAGCATAGCGGCAAGGGAGACGGCGCGCTGAAGCCTGCTAAAAGAGGAGTAAAAGAATGAACTCTCGTTTCATATTAAATTAATCGTTAATACAGACCTGGTTGAAGAAATAATAATTTGTTGGTGCATAGGCAGCGGTTTTTGCTATTTGTGCTGAATCGTGGAATTTCCACTTAATAATGTTATTGAGCACCTTCTGAACGGCAAATAATTTGCCATTGAAGGCGTGATAACAGAGGCGATCTGCCTGCGCAGCCTTTGCCCACGGGTGTCGACAATTTATTCATTAACAATTTAGAAATGTGACATAGTGCAAATTCACAATCGTTAGATTTGGACATAACTTGCAATAAATGCGGATTTATCCGACCTTATTGATATTAATTACGAAGCGCAAAAAAAATCGTTTTCCCCCTTTGTCCTCACAGTGAAGTGATTACTATGCTGATTCCGTCTAAATTAAGTCGCCCGGTTCGCCTCGACCATACCGTCGTTCGCGATCGCCTGTTGGCGAAACTTTCCGGCGCGAACAATTTTCGGCTAGCGCTCATCACCAGCCCCGCAGGTTACGGAAAGACAACCCTCATCTCGCAGTGGGCGGCGGGTAAAAACGACATCGGCTGGTTCTCTCTGGATGAGGGGGATAATCAGCAGGAGAGATTTGCCAGCTACTTTATCGCGGCTATCCAGCAAGCCACCGGCGGGCATTGCGTCAGCAGCGAAGCCATGGCGCAAAAGCGTCAGTACGCCAGCCTCTCCTCCCTCTTTGCCCAACTGTTTATTGAGCTCGCGGAGTGGCAACGCGCGCTGTATCTGGTGATTGACGATTACCATCTCATTACCAATCCGGTGATTCACGATGCGATGCGTTTCTTCCTGCGCCATCAGCCGGAAAACCTGACCCTGATCGTCCTGTCGCGCAATCTGCCGCAGCTCGGCATCGCTAATCTGCGCGTGCGTGAGCAATTACTTGAGATTGGCAGTCACCAACTGGCGTTTACCCACCAGGAAGCCAAACAGTTCTTTGATTGTCGCCTGACGTCCCCGATTGAAGCTGCCGAAAGTGGCCGCCTGTGCGATGACGTGGCCGGATGGGCCACGGCGCTGCAGCTCATTGCCCTTTCCGTCAGGCAAAACCATGGCGTAGCCCACCAGTCGGCGCGTCGTCTGGCGGGGATCAATGCGAGCCATTTGTCCGATTATCTGGTTGATGAAGTGCTGGATAACGTCGACGCGGCGACACGCCAGTTTTTACTCAAAAGCGCGTTATTGCGTTCGATGAACGATGCGTTGATTGTGCGCGTGACCGGTGAAGAGAACGGTCAAATGCGGCTGGAAGAAATTGAGCGGCAGGGTCTGTTTTTACAGCGTATGGATGACTCCGGCGAGTGGTTCAGCTATCACCCGCTGTTCGGCAACTTTCTGCGTCAGCGCTGCCAGTGGGAACTCGCCGCCGAGCTGCCTGACATCCACCGTGCGGCGGCTGAAAGCTGGATGGCGCAAGGTTTCCCCAGCGAAGCTATTCATCATGCGCTGGCGGCAGGCGACGGCACCATGCTGCGTGACATTCTGCTCCACCACGCATGGGGGCTGTTCAACCACAGTGAGTTGAGCCTGTTGGAAGCCTCTCTCAAAGCGCTGCCGTGGGAGAGTTTGCTGGAAAATCCGCGCCTTGTGCTGCTACAGGCCTGGCTGATGCAAAGCCAGCATCGTTACAGCGAGGTCAATACCCTGCTGGCGAGGGCGGAGCAGGAGATGACTACCCGCATGGACGCCTCGCTGCATGGCGATTTCAATGCGCTGCGCGCGCAGGTGGCTATCAATGATGGCGATGCCGTTGAAGCTGAACGCCTGGCGATGGTCGCGCTTGATGAGCTGCCCCTTGCCAACTATTACAGCCGCATTGTGGCCACCTCGGTTCATGGCGAAGTGCTGCACTGTAAAGGGCTGCTGACCAATTCGCTGGCGCTGATGCAGCAGACGGAGCAGATGTCCCGTCGCCATGACGTATGGCATTACGCGCTGTGGAGTCTTATCCAGCAAAGTGAAATTTTGTTTGCCCAGGGCTTTCTGCAGGCCGCGTGGGAGACCCAGGAAAAAGGGTTCCAGCTGGTCCGTGAACAGCACCTTGAACAGCTCCCGATGCATGAATTTCTGCTGCGCATCCGCGCTCAGCTGTTCTGGGCGTGGGCGCGGTTGGATGAATCCGAAGCGGCGGCGCGTCAGGGCATGGAAGTGCTGGTTTCCTATCAACCCCAGCAACAGCTGCAATGCCTGGCGCTGGTGGTACAAAACTCCCTCGCCCGTGGCGACCTGGACAATGCCCGTAGCCATCTGCATCGTCTTGAGAATCTGTTGGGCAACGGTCAGTATCACAGCGATTGGGTGTCGAATGCCGATAAGGTCCGCGTAATTTACTGGCAGATGGTCGGCGACAAAAAGGCCGCAGCGCAGTGGCTGCGTCAGACGCCGAAACCGGAATTTGCCAATAACCACTTCCTGCAAGGTCAGTGGCGTAACATTGCTCGCGCACAAATTTTACTGGGCGATTTTGATCCGGCGGAGATGGTGCTGGAAGAGTTAAACGAAAACGCCCGCAGCCTGCGCCTGATGAGCGATCTCAATCGCAACCTGCTGCTGCTTAACCAGCTTTACTGGCAGTCAGGGCGCAAGAACGATGCCCAGCGTGTGCTGCTTGAAGCCCTGCAGCTTGCTAACCGTACCGGGTTTATCAGCCACTTTGTGATTGAAGGCGAAGCGATGGCCCAGCAGCTGCGCCAGCTTATCCAGCTCAATACGCTGCCAGAACTGGATCAACATCGTGCCCAGCGTATCCTGCGTGACATCAACCAACATCATCGCCACAAGTTTGCTCATTTTGATGAGAACTTTGTGGAGCGTCTGCTCACCCACCCGGATGTACCAGAACTTATTCGCACCAGCCCGCTCACCCAGCGTGAGTGGCAGGTGCTGGGGCTTATCTATTCCGGTTACAGCAACGAACAGATTGCCGGCGAGCTCGCCGTTGCGGCGACGACCATCAAAACGCACATTCGTAATCTGTATCAGAAACTCGGTGTCGCTCACCGTCAGGATGCGGTTCAGCATGCGCAGCGGCTGTTGAAAATGATGGGATACGGGGTTTAAAGCAGACTGTCCGGCTGGCATTGCGCCAGCCGACTTTACATCAACACAATTCGAGCTGAATGTTATTACTGGTTAACACCTGCATCACCCCGGCAGGCGGTGGGGTGTCGGTGTAAACGGTATCCACCATGCTGATGCTGCCCATATTGACCATGGCATTGCGACCAAATTTCGAATGATCCACCACCAGCATGACATGGCGGGAGTTTTCAATGATTGCCCGCTTTGTACGAACCTCATGGTAGTCAAATTCCAGCAGCGAGCCGTCAGCATCGATGCCGCTAATCCCCAAAATACCGAAATCCAGACGGAACTGGGAGATGAAATCGAGCGTTGCCTCACCCACAATTCCGCCATCACGGCTGCGTAGCTCTCCTCCCGCCAGGATAACGCGGAAGTCCTCTTTTTTCAGCAGCGTGTTGGCCACGTTCAGGTTGTTGGTGACTACCCGTAAATTGCTGTGATCCAGCAGAGCATGGGCCACCGCTTCAGGCGTGGTCCCGATATCAATAAACAACGTTGACCCATTGGGGATCTGGCTGGCGACTTTGCGCGCAATGCGCTCTTTTTCCGCCGTCTGCGTGGCTTTGCGATCGTGCCAGGAGGTATTCACTGAACTTGAAGGCAGCGCCGCACCGCCGTGGTGACGCAAAATCTTGTTTTGATCCGCAAGATCGTTGAGATCGCGGCGGATGGTCTGCGGGCTCACCGCGAATTGTTCTACCAGTTCTTCCGTGCTGACATATCCCTGCACTTTAACCAGTTCAATGATTGCGTCATGACGTTGTGTTTGTTTCATGAATTGTCTCTGGATAATTATGTTCGTTTTCGCGCATTCATGGTATCGACCAGCGCCATCGCGAGGCCAATCAACAATCCGGCAGTATGGGCGCCGGTGGCGCTATTCATTGCCGATACGCCAAACCATTCGGCAATCAGAATCACACCGGTGAAGATGGCCAGTCCACGCGGCAGATAGACCGGGCGTTCCGGATCGCGCTCACCGCGCAGCCAGACGTAACCAATCAGGGCATAGACCACACCCGATAAACCACCGAACCACGGACCTGAAAGCTTGAACTGCAAAAATCCGCTGAGCAAGGCGCTGATAACGGTGATTACCAGCAGTTTGCCGCTGCCCAGCCGTTTCTCTACGGCTCCGCCAAGATACCACCACCAGAACAGGTTAAAGATGATATGAACCAGCGAAAAGTGCATTACCGCATGGGTGAAATAACGCCAGGCCTCATACTGAACCGCGTCGTTGAACGGCCAGGCCAGCCAGATCATCACCGCCTGGTCGCCAATGATGTTCATCAGAGCGAAAACGAGCACGCAGGCGGCAAAAATGAAAACGGTCAGCGGTCCGCCACGCTCCTGGCGCGCCGCGCGTAGCGGCAAACCACGATAGTGCAGACCATTGCTGGTTTGCCCTGACTGCCAACTCGCCGCCAGGTAACGCGGGTCGCCGGGATTTTCCATAAAGCGCGCCAGCTCTGCTCTTACCCGTTCAGCCTGACTCTCGTCTGCCAGCCAGATATCGCTTTGTTGGTGATGCTGGATGGTCAGAATAACGCCCTGCGTTTGCATGTAATCAACAAATGCCTGGGCGACGCGTGGGTTAGCAAAGGAAGTGATCATCAACATGAAAAGTGGTCGCTTAGTCCCTGGAAAAGAGGACAGTATAGCGGCAGTTTTGGTTATCCCTGAAGGGTTCCGTGCGCAACTTCTGCCGGGAAGTGACGGTGCCAGGCATCAAAACCGCCGTCCACGCTGTAGACATTGTCATAACCCTGCTGGAGCAGATACTGCGCGGCACCTTTACTGCTATTGCCGTGATAGCACATCACCATGACCGGCGTTTCAAAATCGGTCTCCTGCATAAAGGTCGCCAGCGTGTCATTCGTCAGGTGGAATGCGCCCGGCGTGTGGCCCATCGCAAAGCTCTGTGGATCGCGAATATCAACCAGCACCGCCTTCTTCTGCTGCAGTTTCTGGTGGGTTTCTTCAACGTTGATACAAACAAAATGATCCATGGGGCTCTCTTTTAGTCATTGCAGATGCGGTTTTCTCCCTCTCCCTTGAGGGA
>DFPL01000127.1:32611-52454 GCA_002377245.1 Enterobacteriaceae bacterium UBA3516 | reverse complement strand
GGCCCGGCGATGCAGACGCTGCTGGACGGCGTGCGTGCGCGCCTCAATCTGGCGGCGGATGCGGAAATTACCATGGAAGCCAACCCCGGCACCGTCGAAGCGGATCGCTTTGTCGATTACCAACGCGCAGGGGTGAACCGCATCTCCATTGGGGTACAAAGCTTTAGCGAGCAAAAGCTGCAGAAACTGGGGCGTATTCACGGCCCGGATGAAGCGAAGCGCGCCGCCCATCTGGCAACAGGTCTGGGACTACGCAGTTTTAACCTCGATTTGATGCACGGCCTGCCGGATCAGTCGCTGGAAGAAGCGCTGGACGACCTGCGCCAGGCCATTGAACTGAATCCGCCGCACCTCTCCTGGTACCAGTTGACCATTGAACCTAACACGCTATTTGGTTCACGTCCGCCGGTTCTGCCGGACGACGATGCATTATGGGATATTTTCGAACGTGGTCATCAGTTGCTCACCGCCGCAGGCTATCAGCAGTACGAGACCTCCGCCTACGCAAAACCGGGCTATCAGTGCCAGCACAACCTCAACTACTGGCGCTTTGGTGATTATCTCGGCATCGGTTGCGGCGCACACGGCAAAGTGACTTTCCCCGATGGGCGCATTCTACGCACTGCCAAAACGCGTCATCCGCGCGGGTATATGCAGGGTCGCTATCTGGAACGTCAGCACGATGTGGAAGCCGCCGACAAGCCGTTCGAATTCTTTATGAACCGCTTTCGTTTGCTGGAAGCGGCACCGCGTGCGGAGTTCACGCTGTTCACGGGGCTGGATGAAAGCGTGATTCGCCCGCAGCTCGACGAAGCGTTAACTCAGGGTTACCTCACCGAGAACGACGAATTCTGGCAAATCACCGAGCACGGGAAGCTGTTCCTTAACTCTCTGCTGGAGCTTTTCCTCGCCGAGGAGTGATCCACATCCAGCCCGGCATACGCACGGGCTGGTTAGTGGATTTACTTGATAATGCCCTGCCGACGCATAACGGCGATGTCCCGCTCCCAACCTTCGTAATCCATTCGGTCTTTGCTATTGGTAGCATCCAGTTTGCTCAGTTCGCTACGAAGTTCATTCCGCTTTTCGCGCAGCGGCTCCCGCTTTTTATCGTAAGCCTCCAGGGTTTTGGTGACGTCTTCACGCTTGAGCTGAAACTTGAGTTGATAGTCCCGACGCTGGTCCACGAGTACCGTAGCACGCGCTTTTCGCAGCGGCGTGGCATCGCAATCCGGTTTTTTCTGGCACTCGGCCAGCGCGGGTTCATAAATTGTTTTGTTGTAGTTGTTTTCAAAATGCAGCGGATCGTTCTGTCTGTCTACCTCCTGGAGTTCTTCCAGCAGCGCGTGCTGCACATCATCGCGGGTTAACGGTTTGCCGTTTTTGTCTGTGCCCCACGAGGCAGCAATTTGGGCGTCCAGCGCGTCAATCTCCTTTTGGAGCTGCTCTTGTTTCTCAAGGGATTTATCCAGCGCTTTTTTCTGGGCGGCCCGGGTAGCTTCAATTTTGGCCAGGCGCGGATAAAAATCGCTGTCGGTAACCACCAGATACTTCTCTTTGTTGTTAATGTCAGGTTTTGGATACCCGGCAGGTTTTGCCGCCATCTGCATAGAGAAGAACTCGGTGGTCCAGCCGGAATCTTTCGTCCCTACCGCCGTGACCATCGCCGAGAACTTCACCGGGCGGCCTTTAGTCCAGGTCTTCTCCATAAACTGATAATTGCCTGCCATACCGACCATGGAATAGAGATCTTCCGTTGCCGAGATATCCCCTTCAGCAGCATAGGTCGCCTGGTTACCGCGCGAATCCAACAGGCGCAGCGTGATGCTGTCCAGTTGCATTAGCCCTTCCTGCGCCTGGTTAAACTGCTTTTTCAGCACCTCATCGGTGGGAGTATTGATATCGGCCAGCGCACTGCCCGACAGAAGCGCCAACGCCGCCAGTCCTGCGGCCCATTTCATTTTCATCGTCAAAATCCTTTTTATGTCTCTTCCATTAATAACCTTGCGAGTTATAGGACAATAATTTGGAAGGCGGGTTCCAGGGTCAGGAGGAGGTTGTGGTGAAACAGGAAGAGAGTGGCAAAGTGCGGGGATGGAAAAAGCTAAACAACTCCGCGCCAATATGTCCATTGAAGAAACTCGCCTCTGGTATTTGTTTAGAGGCAGGCGTTTCTTTGGCTATAAGTTTCGCCGCCAGATGTCGATTGGGGCATACATTGTGGATTTTGCTTGTTTCAAAGCGAAGCTCATCATTGAGCTGGATGGCGGTCAGCATCAGGATAATCATGCTTATGATTTACGCAGAAGTGCATTTTTAAATGCTAACGGCTGGGAAGTCGTGCGGTTCTGGAACAATGAATTTAGGGCAAATGAGGAGGAAGTGTTGATGGTGATTTTGCAAAGATTGCAACGCCGGATGCCCTCACCCTAACCCTCTCCCACCGGGAGAGGGGACTTTTACTCCCTCTCCCGGTGGGAGAGGGCCGGGGTGAGGGGGCCAGCGCGCAGGGGGGATTATTTCAGCCCGCTCACCAGTGCCTTACGGCTCTCTTCCAGAGACACAACGCGGCTACAGACATCCTTACCGAACTGCTGGAAATCTGCTTCCTGGTTTTTCCACTCGTTCTGAATGGCGGTTTGCAAACCGCCGAGGTTGCCGAGCACGCTCTGCAGCGGGTTACCGCCGCCTTTCAGCACGGCTTTAGCACCCATCTCATTGATGCTGTCCTGCAAAATGCCGCCCATCGCCTGGTTTACCAGTTGCTGGCCGTTGGCCTGCACTTCATCAATGGCTTTGTAGTGGAACGTCAGACCATCGCTGCGGCGCTCGATAATCTTGTTCATCTGATCTTTAAGCTGCGCATCAAGCTTGGTCAGACGACCACGCATGCTGCTGCTCTCGCCCACTTCTTTGACGATGATTTTGTCGAGCGCGATACGGCCCTTTTCTACCCGTGAACGCGCACCGTCATCTATCCATGGCAGCGCAGTACGTAATTCTGACTGGTAGTCTTTGGCCTGCTCACGTTGCGCGGCGCTGAGTGAATACTGTTTGCCGTTAAACATGACATTGCCGTCCGGCGTCAGCACCAGATTGCCGTTCTCACCTTTCACCTGCACGGTCTGCGGGCTTAAGACCACGTCATCGCGTGGGTTAACGCTACACTTGTATTCCGCATTCGCAGCGAACGTTGTCACCGATAGCACCACTGCCAGTAGCGTTTTGCGCATCATTTCCACTCCTGTAGAGACAAAACGGGCCGGCAATTGCCGACCCTGATACAACTTAGTCCCACCAAATATCGAAAAGTTCGCTGACGCTGACCTCTTCGAGTTTGTGGTCTTCAAGCCACTTACGCACAATGGCCTGTTGCTCTGGGGTGCACTTGCCCACTTCCTGCTTGCAGACCAGCCCTTCCCAGGCGAGGTAGCCACTGCCACCAAAGGTCAGTTTCTGCGACTCAACGGCTTCAGCAATAAAGGCATCAACGACTTTGTCGATCTCTTCTTCACTGGTGCCTTCAGGGAAACGCCAGTTAACGGAAAAACCAATTTCCTGGAATTCTTCGATATGCATCTTCTTACGAAGACGACGGCTGCGGTTCTTTGCCATTATTTTACCCTCTCGAACATTAAGTCCCATACACCGTGACCCAGGCGATGGCCACGTTGTTCAAATTTGGTTACCGGGCGCGAATCCGGGCGCGGTACGTAGTCCTGCGTAGCAGACTGATTCTGATAGCCATCAATAGAGGACATCACCTCCAGCATGTGTTCCGCATAGGCTTCCCAGTCGGTTGCCATATGAAACACACCGCCCAGCTTCAGTTTGCTCTTCACCAGTTCAGCAAAAGGTACCTGAACAATACGGCGCTTATTATGACGTGCTTTATGCCACGGGTCAGGGAAAAAGAGCTGCACCATATTCAATGAATTGTCAGGAATCATTTTGTGCAGCACTTCCACCGCGTCATGGCACATCACGCGCAGGTTTTCGACACCCTCTTCATGCGCGGATGAGAGACATGCCCCCACGCCCGGAGAGTGGACTTCAATACCGAGGAAATTCTGATGAGGACGGATTTTCGCCATCTCCACCAGCGAAGCCCCCATGCCAAAACCAATCTCCAGCGTCACCGGGCCGCTGTTGCCAAACAGGGCAGCAAAATCCAGCGGCTGTTCAGCAAATTCAACGCCCATCACCGGCCAGTAGTTATCCAGCGCATGCTGTTGACCTTTGGTCAGGCGGCCCTGGCGGCGGACAAAGCTACGGATACGGCGCAGCGGGCGACCGTTTTCATCAAAATCCGGTGAAATGACGTCGTTATTCATAAAAAAGTCTGCTCGTGAGAGTGTTCAGGAAACGGGCATTATCCAAAGTTAATTCCAGTATGCAAGCTGCAAGCACAGGAAAGTTCCGGTTTACACCTTCGTGGCGCTGTGCTGCAATCTGCCACCTTATTCAAGCGATGTGGGTGACCATGCAAGCGTCTCAATTTTCAGCCCAGGTACTGGACTGGTACGATAAATACGGGCGCAAAACCCTGCCCTGGCAAATTGACAAGACGCCCTACAAAGTATGGCTGTCTGAAGTGATGTTGCAACAGACCCAGGTCGCAACCGTTATTCCCTATTTTGAGCGCTTTATGGCGCGCTTCCCGACCGTAACGGCTCTGGCTAATGCCCCGCTGGATGAAGTCCTGCACCTGTGGACCGGGCTCGGCTACTATGCCCGCGCGCGCAATCTGCACAAGGCCGCAAAGCAGGTCGCAGAAACACACGGCGGCGAGTTTCCCCAGACGTTTGAAGAAGTGGAAGCGCTGCCGGGTGTCGGGCGTTCTACCGCCGGGGCCATATTGTCGCTGTCGCTGGGCAAACATTTTCCTATCCTCGATGGCAACGTCAAACGTGTGCTCGCCCGCTGTTATGCCGTTGACGGCTGGCCGGGCAAAAAAGAGGTTGAGAAGCGTTTGTGGCGCATTGCAGAAGACGTCACCCCCGCTAAAGGGGTTGAGCGTTTTAACCAGGCAATGATGGATCTCGGTGCCATGGTCTGCACCCGCTCAAAGCCTAAGTGCCAGCTCTGCCCATTGCAGAACGGCTGCGTGGCGTATGCCAACCACTCCTGGGCGCAGTATCCGGGAAAAAAACCCAAACAGACGCTGCCGGAGCGCACGGCGTATTTCTTACTGATGCAGCATGGCGACCAGGTCTTCGTGCAGCAGCGTCCTCCGGTCGGGCTGTGGGGCGGTCTTTACTGCTTCCCGCAGTTTGCAGATGAAGAGGCGTTACGAGACTGGCTGGCGCAACGTCAAATTAAGACCGATACTCTCTGCCAACTTGTCGCGTTTCGCCACACGTTCAGCCATTTCCATCTGGATATTGTGCCTATGTGGCTTACCGTGTCCTCGTTCAGTTCATCCATGGATGAAGGAAGCGGTCTTTGGTATAACTTAGCGCAGCCGCAATCGGTGGGTCTGGCGGCCCCGGTTGAGCGTCTGCTGCAACAATTACGCGTCGGCGTGGCTGTCTGATGCCACGCGTTATAACGAGGATTTTTTATGAGTAGAACCATTTTTTGTACCTTCCTGCAACGCGAAGCCGAAGGCCAGGATTTCCAGCTCTATCCGGGCGATCTGGGCAAGCGCATTTTTAATGAGATCTCCAAAGAAGCCTGGGGACAGTGGCAGAAAAAGCAGACCATGCTCATCAACGAGAAAAAGCTGAATATGATGAACGTTGAGCATCGTAAACTGCTGGAACAGGAAATGGTTAACTTCCTGTTTGAAGGGAAAGATGTACATATCGAAGGCTATACGCCGGAAGATAAAAAATAAGAGCAAGGCCACACGGCACCCAGCCAGAGTGTGGCCTGACTCCAGGGCCGGATAGCCCTCGTGTGCAACCAACTGCATCCCCGGAATGATGAAAAAAATTTTAGCGCTTGCGATTATTGCGCCGTTGCTGATCTCGTGTTCCAGCTCCGATAAAAAGGGCGATTCCTGGAACGAAGCTTGGGTTAAAGACACCAACGGTTTTGACATTCTTATGGGGCAGTTCGCCCACAACATCGAAAATTTATGGGGATTTAGTGAAGTCCTGATTGCGGGGCCAAAAGACTACGTTAAATATACCGACCAGTATCAGACCCGTAGCCACATCAACTTTGACGACGGTACCATTACCATTGAGACCATTGCCGGCACCGACCCCGCAGCCCACCTTCGCCGGGCGATTATCACTACCTTGCTGATGGGCGATGACCCAGGCTCAATCGATCTCTACTCGGACGTTGATGATATCCAGATCTCCAAAGAGCCGTTCCTGTATGGTCAGGTCCTGGATAACACCGGTCAGCCTATTCGCTGGCAAGGTCGCGCCACGAAATTCGCCGACTATCTGCTGCAAAATCGCCTGAAAAGCCGCGCCAGTGGCCTGAAAATCATCTACAGCGTGACCATCAATCTGGTGCCCAACCACCTGGATAAACGTGCGCATAAATATGTGGGCATGGTCCGTCAGGCGTCACGTCGCTACGGCGTGGACGAAGCGCTAATTCTGGCGATTATGCAAACCGAGTCTTCTTTTAACCCGTATGCGGTAAGCCGTTCGGACGCGCTGGGCCTGATGCAGGTGGTGCAGCACAGCGCCGGTCGTGATGTATTCCGTGCGCAGGGCAAATCCGGTATGCCGAGTCGTAGCTTCCTGTTTGATCCCGAAAGTAACATTGATACCGGCACGGCCTATCTGGCTATGCTGAACAATGTCTATCTCTCCGGTATTTCGAACCCAACCTCTCGTCGTTACGCGGTCATCACCGCTTACAACGGCGGAGCAGGAAGCGTACTGCGCGTCTTCTCGGCAGATAAGGTGCAGGCCGCGAATATTATTAATACGATGTCGCCGGGTGATGTGTATTCCACCTTGACCAGCCGTCACCCGTCTGCGGAATCACGCCGCTACCTTTATAAAGTAAATACTGCGCAAAAAAGTTACCGTCGTAACTAAGTAAATGGCTTATCCCCTTTCATATGAACAGGAAGGGGATAAGCGTTCCTTTTGAGACCCGCCAGAGCACACACCAAAATGTGACGAACATCACTATCTTTTACTGCAACCATATCAAGTTTGCATTTATATGTCGGATGTAACAATTTCTCGCCAGCTTCGATGATAGAATCGCCTCACATAACAACAGTCATTGTCTTAATTCCAACATCTATACCCTAAATAATTCGAGTTGCAGGACAAAACAGCTAACTGTTTTGAACAGCGCTTGCGCTGGCCCCGCAGGGGTGAGGCCATCGGCCGAATCACGCGGCAACGCAGCGAATCCTCAGGAGCTTACTCTGGTAAGTGACTGAGGTGAGCGAGTAAAGCCAACGCACATGCAGCTTGAAGTATGACGGGTATATCAGACTCCTTTGGTGAGGAAACTAACATGAATCTTAAGCTGCAGCTTAAAGTGATTATCTTCCTGCAGTTCTGCCTGTGGGGGAGCTGGCTGACCACGCTTGGCTCTTATATGTTCGTCACCCTGAAATTCCAGGGTGCGGAAATTGGCGCGGTCTATAGCTCCCTGGGTATTGCTTCCGTCTTTATGCCTGCTCTGCTTGGCATCGTGGCGGACAAGTGGCTTAGCGCAAAATGGGTTTACGCCATTTGTCACCTGGTGGGCGCAATCACCCTGTGCGTTGCGGCGACCGTGACCACGCCAGGGGCGATGTTCGCCATTATCCTGCTCAACTCACTGGCCTACATGCCCACCCTGGGTCTGGTTAACACCATCTCTTATGCCCGTCTGCAAAACGCCGGCTACGATATCGTTAAGGACTTCCCGCCGATCCGCATCTGGGGCACCATCGGCTTTATCCTGGCCATGTGGGCGGTGAGCTTCTCTGGCTTTGAACTGAGCCACATGCAGCTTTATATCGGTGCTGCACTTTCTCTGGCCCTGAGCCTGTTCTCTCTGACGCTGCCGCACATACCGGTAAGCAACAACCAGAAGAATCAGACCTGGGTGGAAATGCTGGGCCTGAACGCCTTTGCGCTGTTCAAAAACAAACGCATGGCCATCTTCTTCATCTTCTCCATGCTGCTCGGCGCAGAACTGCAGATTACCAATATGTTTGGGAACACCTTCCTGCATAGTTTTGACTCTAACCCGTTGTTTGCGAATAGCTTCATCGTGACGCACGCCTCGGTGCTGATGTCCATTTCGCAGATTTCTGAAACCGTCTTCATCCTTGCGATTCCGTTCTTCCTTGGCCGTTACGGTATCAAAAACGTGATGCTGATGAGTATTGTTGCCTGGATGCTGCGCTTCGGCCTGTTTGCCTACGGTGACCCAACGCCGTTCGGCACCGTGCTGCTGGTGCTCTCGATGATCGTTTACGGTTGTGCGTTCGACTTCTTCAACATCTCCGGTTCCGTCTTCGTGGAGAAAGAAGTCAACCCGGCAATCCGCGCCAGTGCGCAGGGTATGCTGCTGATGATGACCAACGGCTTCGGCTGTATCCTCGGCGGTATGGCGAGCGGTAAAGTAGTTGAGATGTACACCGTTGCTGGTGCGACTGACTGGAAATCCGTGTGGCTGATTTTCGCAGGCTACTCCGTGGTTCTGCTCTTCGCCTTCATGGCCCTGTTCAAATACAAACATGTGCCTCAGGCTGCCGGTTCACAGCAGACGGTAACGCATTAATCCCCACCGCCCTCTTCGCCATGAAGAGGGCGTTTTCTGCTTCAATCCCGCTAATTACGTAGCAAAACCCGGCATATTTGCCCTCTTGCCGTTACCCGCCAGTGCTACATTCGTACCCTACGAATATTCACATCCTCTGAATCCATAGATAAGGTAAAACGATGCTAGAAATCGCCGACTTACGGGTTTTCTTCGAAGCGCCTGAGATTAAAAACATCATTGATACCACCTGGGACAAGGTCGGCGAAGCGCTTAAACAGGCACAGGCTGAACTTCCTCACGAGTTGGCCATGCCGCGTCGTGAACTCTCATTCCACGATCAGGTTAAAAGCCTGGGCTATTTATGTTGGTTGCTTGGGCACAACAACGTGGCGGGCGATATTATTGAAATCGGCGTCTGGAAGGGCAAATCTACCGCGTTTATGAACGAAATTTGCCAGCATAAGCGCCGGATTATTAGCGTTGACCCGATGGAGTTACCGAATCAAGAAAACGAACTGCGTTTTTACCATGAGCGTCTGTTCCCGCAGGTGAACCTGGTGCGTGGCTACTCAGAGTTGAGTATTGAACGCGTGCTGGCCTTCAAACCGCAAACCGTACTGCTGCATATTGATGGCGGTCACGAAGGTCGCCATGTTCTGGTCGACTTCCTGCTCTATTCTCCGACCGTGGTCTCAGGTGGCTTTATCGTCTTTGACGATTACCGTGACTGGCAATATTCACCCGAAGTCGGCCCGGCGGTTGATCTGCTGCGTGCGGGGGGGTATTTCAAGGATTTCGATGTTATCGGCAGCCTGCCAGGTTTCGAAACCAGTTATCTGCTGCAAAAACGATAAGCTCCCGACATCGGGGCCATCAGGGCCCCTACCCTATGCTAACGCCCTGGCCCAGGGTCGCTAATACATAAGACACCGCCAGCAAATCCGCGCTGCCCCCCGGACTCAAATTTCGGCTCATGAGTGCGTTGTCCATCTCGTGCAACCGCTCTATATCCCAGCCATTTTTGAGCAGTGAGGTCGCGTAGCGCTGCACGAAGTACAGTCCGTCAATGCCGCCGCGTGAAACCAGGTTACTGTCGAGATTCGCCGCCATTAATCGCAACAGGGCGTGGTGATAACGCCGCTCGCCGGACTCGTTAAACCAGAAGGGTAGGACGTGTTGCCGCACGGTCGGGAACCCTTGTTCAACCTCACCGCGCGCCCCCGTCAGGCCATACTGTTGATACTGAATTTCACCCGCCGTCACCGCATGAGAGCGTGAAGCCAGTTCTCGCGCCACCAGGCCTTTACAGATTTCACTGACCTGCTGGCAGACGGATTCGGCGCACACCAGACGGTTTTGCCCCCGCAGTCGCCCCGCAGCAAAACAGATAAGCCCGAGAGAAAAGATGCCGCCTTTATGCGTGTTCACGCCACCCGTGGCCTCAAACATCGCCTGTTCACAGGCCATGCCTGCGGGGCGCAGCAAGCGCAGTTGCTCACTGGCAGGTTTGAGGGCATGTTCAAAACCGGCTTTTTCAAAAACGCGAAACCAGGGCGCGATGGCCGCGATACTGCGTAAAAACATCGCATGATCCATATCGCAGTGCGAACCGTTGTTCGCCAGATCCACCAGCCCCGGCTTGGGAGTGAGATTGAGTTCAAGACGTAACGCCATCGCCGCCACTCCCGCGACGTCAAAGCGGGCGAGCTTAGTCGCGAGCGAACCAGACATCTATCATCTTCTCCACACGATCGACCACCTCGTTGAGAGGGTGACGACGCGAGCGGGCGCAGCCGTGACCCGGTTCATCACACACCAGGCAACGACGCGTGGTGAGATCCAGCGACTGGCGGCCAACCTGCCCCTGTTTCGGGCACAGGACGTCAAAGTCCCACAATCTGCCAAGCGGGTGAGACTGCTCCATCGCCACGCACTGGGCTTTGATTTCTACCGCCGTGTGGTCAACACACCACAGCGCTTCGGGCCCGGTCGGTAGCCATAACACCTGGCGGTCCAACACCGCCCAGTGGTTTTGCCACAACAGCTGATCGCAGGCCTGCAGGGCAACCCCCATGGTATTGCGATAACGAATGCTGTCTTTGCGCGCGCCCGGCGTCACCAGCGTGAGCGAGATAACCGGGTGTTGATAATGAGTGAGCCAGTCAGCCTGGCGCGCTGCACGGGCCTCTTTCGAGGCCAGCAGAGCATCAAGGCTGACGCCCGCTCTTTCGGGCGTCAGTACGGTCATGCATTGTTCTCCTTCACCTGATGGACAACGTCAATCACGCTGCCATCACGGTAGCGAATCACCCCCACAATGCGGTCGGTGAATTCAATCGGTTTCGGGGTGCCGGTCAGGGAAATCGCACGCTCATAGAGCGCTTCGATGTCCACCACCTTCAGCCCGGCGGCCACCAGCCGTTGGCGGATTTCCGGGCGCGCCGGGTTCACCGCAATGCCGTGGTCAGTGACCAGCACATCAATGCTCTCACCCGGCGTCAGCAGCGTGGTCACACGCTTCACTACCGTCGGTATGCGGGTACGCAGCAAAGGGGCCACCACGATGGTTAAATTGGCAGACGCCGCCACGTCGCAGTGGCCGCCAGAGGCACCGCGCATCACGCCATCGGAGCCGGTAATCACGTTGACGTTAAAATCGACGTCAATTTCCAGCGCACTGAGGATCACCACATCCAGTTGGTCGCAGCAGGCGGCCTTGCTGCCGGGGTTGGCATAGACGTTAGTGGAGATTTCTACGTGATTGGGGTTACGTGCTAAAGAGGCCGCTGCTTCGCTGTCAAAACACTGGGTATCCAGCAGCTTCGCCACCAGCCCCTTTTCATGCAAGGAGACCAGGCCGCCGGTAATACCGCCCAGCGCGAAGCTCGCCTTCACCCCACTGCGCTCCATCTTCTCTTCCATAAAGCGCGTACAGGCGGTGGCCGCCGCACCGGAGCCGGTCTGCATCGAGAAGCCGTCTTTGAAATAGCCGGAATGTTCGATTACGTCTGCCGCATAGCGGGCAATCATCAGCTCACGCGGGTTGCTGGTCACACGGGCCGCGCCGACGCTGATTTTCGCCGGGTCACCCACGCTCTCCACCTGCACGATATAGTCCACCTGATCCTGCTCCAGGCTTGCCGGCATGTTCGGGAACGGCACCAGTTCTTCGGTCAGCAGCACCACTTTGTTGGCGAACTGGGCATCGACCATCGCATAGCCCAGCGAACCGCAGGAGGATTTACCCTGCGTGCCGTTGGCATTACCAAACTCATCGCTGCAGGGTACGCCGAGAAACGCCACATCAATGTTCAGCTCACCGTCCTGCAACAGCTTGACGCGACCGCCGTGGGAGTGAATTTGTACCGGTTCTTGCATCAGGCCGTGAGAGATAGCGTCGGCCAGCTTGCCGCGCATCCCGGAGGTGTAGATGCGCGTGATCACGCCATTCTGGATATGCTCGATCAGGCTGTCATTGCAGGTCATCAGCGAACTGGACGCCAGCGTCAGGTTTTTGAAACCCAGACGCGCAAGGGCCGCCACGACGTTATTAATCACCCGGTCGCCTTCCCGAAACGCGTGATGGAACGAAATGGTCATCCCGTCTTTCAGGCCGCTGCGGACAATGGCATCGTCGAGGGTGGCACACAGTTTACGGTTATGTTTACTCGCAACATCTGCAAGCCAGGGCGTTGCGCTGTGGGCCGTATCAAAGGGTTTTAAGTCACGCAGGTGCGGAAAGTTAATGTGAAGAAGCTCTGTCTGATTCATGGTTCTGTCCTTACCGACGCACGCCGGACGCGGCGGCACGTTCGAGTACAACCTGCGCGTGGTTAATGATGGGGCCGTCGATCATTTTGCCGTTCAGCGAGACCACGCCAAGCCCGTTACGTTCGCCCTCTTCGGCCGCTTCAATAACGCGCTTCGCGTGATCGACTTCCTGCTGAGTGGGCGCATAGGCGTTGTGCAACAGATCGATCTGCCGCGGGTTAATCAGTGACTTACCGTTGAAGCCCATTTTGCGGATCAGTTCGACTTCGCGCAGGAAACCCGCTTCGTCGTTCAAATCTGACCACACCACGTCAAAGGCATCGATACCGGCGGCACGGGCTGCATGCAGTACGGCACAACGGGCATAGAAGAGTTCGGTACCGTCACCACGTTCGGTTTGCATGTCCATGACGTAATCGAACGCCGCCAGCGCAATGCCGATCAGGCGCTGAGAGCTGCGGGCGATCGCCACCGCATTGATCACGCCGATTGCCGACTCGATAGCCGCCATTACACGCGTGGAGCCGATTTCACGCCCACATTCCTGTTCAATACGTTCGAGATGCCGTTCCAGCTCGTAAACATCCTCCGGCGTGTCGGTCTTCGGCAGACGCACCACGTCCACGCCAGCGCGAACCACGGCTTCCAGATCTTTCAGGCCAAACGGCGTGTTGAGCGGGTTAATACGCACCACGGTTTCGATATCTTTGTACATTGGGTGCTGCAGAGCGTGGAACACCAGCACGCGGGCGGTGTCTTTTTCACGCAGGGCCACCGCATCTTCCAGATCGAACATGATGGAGTCCGGGCGGTAGATAAAGGCGGTGGAGAGCATGGCGGCATTGGCGCCGGGGAGAAACAGCATGCTACGACGGAGCTTTTTCATAGCAGTTTCTCCCAATTGATATTGTCACTGTCGCTGGCGCGCAGAATAGCGCCTTGCAGACGGGCACGGATAACACAGTCCAGCGCACCTTTGTCTTCAATAATGATGACGCCCTGGTGGACATCCATATTGCGTAGCGTGGTCACCACGACCTCACGAATCTGGTCGCCGAACTGCTTAATTACTTCACTGTGGATGACGATGTCCAGCTCACCTTCGGCAGGGGCTATTTTCACCATCAGGTCGCTGGATTCCAGGGTCCCGGCCAGCGCCTCCCTAACAATTTTCATATTTTATGTCCTGAGTTTTTTAAGCGACTTCCGCGCTGTAATGCATTTCAAGGTGCGCGAAAGTGGTATCCGGTACGATTTCCCGAATACGGGAAAACTGCTGCGTTTTCAGTAAACGCCGAACTTCTGAGGCAGAGATGGCATTGCCCGTGGCTTTGATGCGCGGGATCTCGACCACCTCAACCGCTCCCGTCAACAGGCCTTGCATGGTCTGGTTGTACTGGCGGGTAATGTCGCAAAACGGCTCCGAACCGATAAAGCGGTGAGTAATACCCAGTGCAGGCGCAATATGGTTGCGGAAAATCAACACGTCGATCTCACTCCACGCCTGCTGAACTTTTCCGCTCTCTTTAAGGAAATAGGCCGGAAAGGTCGCCCGGGAGATGATGTACTCTGAACCGGCGTGAACGGTGACGTTGGACAGGTGCGCAACCCCCGCTCTCACCATCTGCATCCGCGCCTTGAACGGGAAAAAGGAGGCATCTTCCTGCACCACGAACAGATGTAAGTGGTCACAGGATTTTGCTGCCTGCTCCACCAGGTGACGGTGCCCGAGCGTAAAGGGGTTCGCGTTCATGACGATCGCCCCGATACGTTCTCCGGCAACGCGCAGGTGCCCAAGCGAGCGGCAATAGCGGCTGATGCCCGACGGCGTGTTTTCCATGAGCACGGCATTGTTGCCGCTCTGGGCGATGGGCCAGAATCCGCTATGCGCAAAGCGCTCCCGGTTACAAGGGCGCGTGCACAGGAACAGATGGAAATGGCCCCGTGCCAGCGCCAGGTGCTCCACCTCCGCCAGCAGACGTGCGCTGAGGTTTTCTCCCCGCAGGGATTCATCCACCGCAACACATTTGATGACGTTGGCGGTCAGACCCGCACACCCCACCAGCCGGGTACCGGACCAGGCTTCAACGAAGGTGGTGATATCACTGTCCAGCCCTAAGCCGCTGTCCGCGAGCAGAGAGCGAATCTGCATAAAACGCTGCGATCCGCTGGCTACGTCTGCGACGCGAAAATCGATGGGGAGTTGTGCTTGCATTTTCTCGCCTGTTTCCTTAGTGCGCGGCCGCCAGAGATTGCTGCGCTGGCGCATCCATGATCACATTGCTGAGATGGCCGATGTTTTCGATCTCGACTTCAATGCGATCCCCGGCGTTCATGAACAGCGGCGGGGTGCGTTTTTTACCGACGCCACCCGGCGAACCGGTGATGATCACGTCACCGGCGTTCAGGCGGGTAAAGGTACTGATGTACTCGATAAGCTCTGCCACCTTGTGGATCATGCTGGCGGTGTTGTCCTCCTGCACCATGCGGCCATTAAGCCAGGTGCGGATCGCCAGTTGATGCGGGTCAGGGATCTCATCCGCCGTGGTCATCCACGGACCGAACGCACCGGTCTGACGCCAGTTTTTACCGGCGGTAAACCAGGTGTGCTGCCAGTCGCGAGCAGAACCGTCCATGTAGCAGCTGTAACCGGCAACGTGACCTAATGCCGCTTCGCGAGAGATGTTTTCACCGCTTTTACCGATGATCACCGCCAGCTCGCCCTCATAGTCAAACTCCCTGGAGTGGCGCGGCTTGAGGACGGGTGTCTGGTGGCCGGTTTGTGAATCAGCGAAGCGGATGAACAGCGTTGGCGCCGGGTTATGCTGGTCAAACTCTTTGCGTTTTTCGGCATAGTTCATGCCAACACAGAGAATTTTTCCGGGATTATCGATGACCGGCAAAAATTCCAGCGCATCGAAGCCGAGATCCGGTTTCTCACCGAACCACTGCTGGGCTTCATTGACCGCGTCGGCGGCGAGCAGTGATTTCAGATCGCTGTAACGATCCCCCAGACGGCGGCCCAGATCGACCACACCATCCGCTTTCACGATCCCGTAACTGCGGATCCCCTGATGGACAAAGCTTGCGAGTTTCATATCAGTTCCTGTAACACATGAATCAAACGAGGAAGTTGCCGAGGACCAGAAGCGATATCGAGACGTTGATTGCACCGCCGATACGGGTAGCAATCTGCGCGAACGGCATCAGGCTCATACGGTTACCTGCAGTGAGGATGGCAACATCCCCGGTACCACCCTGCCCGCTCTGACAGCAGGAGACGATGGCAACATCAATCGGATGCATACCGATTTTTTTACCGACGAAGAAGCCGGTGGCGACCAGTGCGGACACGGTGCTGACGATAACCAGCAGGTTGGTCAGCGTGAACGCGTGCACCAGCTCCTGCCATGGGGTAATAGCCACACCGACCGCGAAGAGGATGGGGTAGGTCACGGAGGTCTGGAAGAATTTGTAAACGACCTGCGAGCCTTCAAGGATTTTCGGCGAAACGCCGTGAACCAGCTTGACCAGCACCGCCATGAACAGCATGCCAACCGGTGCAGGCAGACCAATTAGTTTGTGGCCCAGCATGCCCAGCATATAGAGCAGTACCGCCAGCAGTGCGCCGGACGCGATGGTGGTGACGTCCGCTTTGCCGCTGAACGCCGGCGCAGGCGTTGACTTCTCAGCGCTGTTCGGTTGATCGGGCATCAACTGGCCTTCACCGGTCAGGTGCGGGAAGCGTTTACCCAGTTGGTTCAGGCAACCGGAGATAATGATGGCGGTCAGCCCACCCAGCATCACCATCGGCAGCACGCGACCCAACGCAACACCCTGATCCATATGCAGAATAGTGGCGTAACCAATAGAAAGAGGAATCGCCCCTTCGCCTACGCCGCCTGCCATAATCGGCAGAATAATAAAGAAGAAGATCTGGAACGGTTCAAGGCCGAGCAGCATGCCAACGCTCATGCCCACGATCATGCCGACGATCTCGCCGCACAGCATCGGGAAGAAAATACGCAGGAAGCCCTGAATCAGCGTGGTGCGATTCATGCTCATGATACTGCCCACAATAATGCAGCAGATATAGAGGTACAGAATGTTGGTCGATTTATAGAACTTGGTGGTGGATTCCACCACCACGTCCGGCAGCAGGCCATAATAGACCATCGCAGACGGGATGAAGGTGGCGCAGATGGCTGCCGCACCCAGTTTGCCGACAATCGGCAGACGTTTACCGAATTCACCACAGGCGAAGCCGAAGAACGCCAGGGTGGCGACCATCACCACGATGTCACTGGGTAATTTTCCGCCCAGGCAATCCACCGCAATTAATGCGCCAGCGAGAACAAATAACGGCAATGGAATAATCCCGACCTTCCAGGTATCCATGATGTGCCACCATCTGTCTTTCAGGGATGTTTTTTGAATCGATAGCGATTCAGAGGTAATTGAAAAAGAATCGTCAGTTGTGCTCATTATTAAGCCCCTTGGTTATTTTGCAGCATCAGAGTAAAGGGCTGACCGTCAACAATATGTGAGGTGCTGCATAATAAAACCGGAGTTTTAATGGCATCTATGGTTTTTAAGGTTTCTTTTATTTAGTGTGATTAACACCGTAATTATTTTCGTGGTTTTTATGGTTTCTTTATATTAAAAAACAAATTAATAACATTTCCAGAAAATCTCTGTTTCTTTATCAGTGACCGTCGCCATCAGCTGTGCAAAGGATCACAAGTTTCCAGTAAACTCGCCCCCGGCAAAGAGAAAGATGTTACATTGCTGTTTTTGATGCTCTTGCGTGAAATCATGAAACTGTCGTTCCAGATTAAACTCTTTATATCGCTGGTGCTTTTTTTCTCTGGTTTGTTCATCTTACTGGGTAGTTATTATTATATTGACGTCGGTCGTCAGCTTTATCAGGAAATGAGCGTACGAGCAAAAATACAAGCTGAAGAAATAGCGATTATTCCGAGTTTACGCAAGTCGGTTGCTGAAAAAGATATTGCCGCCATTTCAAGTTTTATGCAGAAAGTCGTTGCACGCAGTGACGCCAGCTTTATCGTGATTGGCGATAATAACGGCATTCATCTTTACCATTCTGTTTATGAAGACCGGGTCGGCACCTTATTGGTCGGGGGGGATAATCAGGATGTGTTACAGGGAAAAAGCCTGACCACCATTCGCCAGGGCGGGCTGGGTATTTCTCTACGCAGTAAAGCACCGATCTTTAACGATACAGGTCAGGTTATCGGGATAGTTTCAGTGGGCTATCTCACCAGCTATCTCGATACCATAACGCTCGGCAAAGCGATCAACATCTTTATTGCTGCCGTGCTGCTGCTGGCGGCGCTGTTTGTTTTCTCGTGGTTCTTTACTCGCAGCATCAAAAAACAGATTTTCTCGCTGGAACCGCGCGAAATCGGCCTGCTGGTGCGTCAGCAAAAAGCAATGATGGAGTCGATTTATGAAGGGGTGATCGCCATCGACAGCAACCTGCGCATCGAAGTGATCAACCAGGCCGCCAGGAAACTGCTGAGTCTGAGCCAGCCGACGCGGGCGCTGCGCGGGCAGTTGATCACCGAGCTGATCCCCGGCGTGCCCTTCTTTTCCCGCGATCGGATGCTGGAAAAAGATACCCATGATGAGATTTGTCGCTTCAACCACGTGACGGTGATCGCCAGCCGCGTGCGCATTATGCTGGAAGACAAGTTACAGGGCTGGGTGATCACTTTTCGCGATCGCAATGAGATCGATAGCCTCAGCGCCCAGTTGAGTCAGGTGAAACGTTATGTCGATAACCTGCGCATCATGCGCCATGAGCAATTGAACAGAATGACGACCCTCTCCGGCCTGTTACACATGGAGCGCTATGATGACGCGATACGTTACATCCAGGCGCAGTCGGAACATGCCCAGGAGCTGCTCGACTTTATCTCGTCCCGCTTCCACTCGCCTACGCTCTGTGGCCTGCTGCTGGGCAAAGCGGCGCGCGCCCGGGAAAAAGGAGTCGAACTGACGTTTGATCCTAGTTGCCAGATGGCAAGACCGGCCCATCCGCTGGCCGAAGCCGAGCTTATCTCGATCATTGGCAATTTGCTGGATAACGCCATCGAAGCGACGCAACGCGCGGCGCTGCCGCACGATCCGGTTGAGGTGTTGATCCTGCAAAATGAACGGGAGCTGATCATTGAAGTGGCCGATCGCGGTGTAGGGATCGCCCCGGAGATTCGGCATCGAATTTTTGAACGCGGGATGACCACCAAGCGCAGTGGCGATCATGGCATTGGCCTGTATCTGATCGCGAGCTATGTCACCCAGGTCGGCGGTACGATCGAAGTTTCTGATAACGCGCCGCGTGGAACGATTTTCTCTTTGTTTATTCCTGAAACGGGTCATGTACAACGACAATGCCCCGATATGACGCTGGAAGAGCAGAATAATGCGACATGAACAGATAGATGTGCTGATAGTAGAAGATGAAAACGAACTGGCGCAGCTTCATGCTGAACTTATCGGTAAACATCCGCGTTTGCGGCTGGTAGGCATTGCGACCTCTCTGGCAGAGGCGAAGGCGCAGCTTACCAGCAAGCAGCCGCAGTTGGTGTTGCTCGATAACTATCTGCCGGACGGCAAAGGGATCACGCTTATCAGTGACCCGATGGTTATTCGCGCCAACTGTTCGGTGATTTTTATTACCGCCGCCAGCGATATGGACACCTGTAGCCAGGCCATTCGCAATGGGGCTTTTGACTATATTCTCAAACCCGTGTCGTGGAAGCGGCTCAGCCAGTCGCTGGAGCGCTTTGTGCAGTTCACCGAGCAGCAGCGGGTGTGGAAGATTGTCGATCAGCAGAACGTGGATTCGCTCTATCAGTTGCAGGCGAAGAATTACAAGCTGGATAACGGCAGCAAGGGGATTGAGGAGAATACGCTTTCGCGCGTGCAGACCCTGTTTGCCGATGCCGGTGAGCGCTGTTTCTCGGTCGATGAAGTGGTGGTGGAGACGGGTCTGAGCAAAACCACTGCCCGCCGTTACCTGGAGCACGGCGTAGAGTCGGGGTATTTAGCGGTGGAGATGCAGTACGGCAAAATTGGGCATCCAAGAAGGATGTACCGCCGGACTGGAGAGAGTGCGTAGGGATTGTGCGCGGGTTTCCCCCTCACCCTGGCCCTCTCCCCAAAGGGGCGAGGGGACTGTTCAGTGCGATCTAGTAGACCTCATTCTCCGCCTTTCTCCCTCTCCCCGTGGGAGAGGGAACCGATCGAGCTCGCCTTTCTCCCTCTCCCCATGGGAGAGGGAACCGATCGAGCCTGCTTTTCTCCCTCTCCCCGTGGGAGAGGGAACCGATCGAGCCTGCTTTTCTCCCTCTCCCCGTGG
>DFPL01000127.1:29163-32528 GCA_002377245.1 Enterobacteriaceae bacterium UBA3516 | reverse complement strand
TTAACGCCCTCTTCCAGCGCAAGGAAGTAGCGCTGTACCGCGCCGCCCCACACTTCACCGGGCACCACGCACAACACGCCCGGCGGATACGGCAGTGCGCCTTCAGCGGCAATGCGCCCTTCCGCCTCGCTGATACGCACCAGATCCACGTTGCCGCGAATATACTCCTGATGCGCATCCTGCGGGTTAACGGCCACTGCCGGGAAGCTCGCCTTACGGAACATCTCTTTTTGCAGATCTTTCACATCAAAGCTGACGTAAAGATCGTGCATCTCCTGGCACAGCTGGCGGATCGTATAATCACGGTAGCGTACCGGGTACTTGTTGTAGATGGTCGGTAGTACCGCTGCCAGCGGCGTGTCATCTTCAATATGCCGCTCAAACTGCGCCAGCATCGCCACCAGATGGGCCATTTTCGCCGTGCTCTCTGCCGGGGTCAGCAGGAACAGGATCGAGTTGAGATCGCATTTTTCCGGCACAATGCCGTTCTCACGCAGGTAGTTCGCCAGAATCGTCGCCGGAATACCAAACTCCGTGTACTCACCTGTTTGCGCATCGATTCCCGGCGTGGTCAGCAGCAGCTTGCAGGGATCAACAAAATACTGATCCTGGGCGTAGCCATCAAAACCATGCCAACGGGCCCCCGGCTCAAAGCTGAAGAAACGACGCTCACTGGCGATCACTTCGGTCGGATGATCCTGCCACGGGCGGCCGGCGATATCCGGCGGCACAAACGGCTGGATCATCTTGCAGTTGGCGATGATCGATTTACGCGCTTCGATGCCCACTTCCACACACTCAGCCCACAAACGGCGGCCGCTCTCGCCCTGATGGATTTTGGCGTTCACATCGAGTGCGGCAAACAGCGGGTAAAACGGGCTGGTCGAGGCGTGCAGCATAAAGGCATTGTTCAGGCGCTTATGTGGGCAAAAACGGGCCTGGCCGCGCAGATGGTTATCCTTTTTATGGATCTGCGAGGTTTGCGAGAATCCGGCCTGCTGTTTGTGCACGGACTGGGTAACGAAGATCCCCGGATCGTTTTCGTTCAGCTCCAGCAGCAGCGGTGAGGTGTCCGCCATCATCGGGATGAACTGCTCATAGCCCACCCAGGCGGAGTCAAACAGGATGTAGTCGCAGAGCGTACCGATTTTGTCGATAACCTGACGGGCGTTGTAGATTGTGCCGTCGTAAGTACCGAGCTGGATCACCGCGAGGCGGAACGGGCGCGGCTGGTTGGCTTTTTCCGGTGCCACGTCGCGGATCAACTCACGCAGGTATTTTTCATTGAAGCAGTGATCGTCAATGCCGCCAATAAAACCGAACGGGTTGCGGGAGGCTTCGAGATAGACCGGCGTTGCCCCGGCCTGGATCAGCGCGCCGTGGTGGTTAGATTTATGGTTATTGCGGTCAAACAGTACCAGATCGCCTCGGGTGAGCAGCGCATTGGTCACCACTTTATTAGCGGCTGATGTACCGTTCAGTACAAAATAGGTTTTATCGGCATTGAAGACTTTCGCCGCGAACTTTTGCGCATGTTTCGCAGAGCCTTCATGAATGAGCAGGTCGCCCAGTTTGACGTCGGCGTTACACATATCGGCACGAAAAACGTTTTCACCGAAAAAGTCGTAGAACTGCCTGCCCGCCGGATGTTTCTTGAAAAATTCACCGTGCTGATGACCCGGGCAGGCGAAGGTGTCATTTCTCATCTCTACGTACTGGCGCAGGGTATCGAAAAACGGTGGCAGCAGGTCGTCTTCGTAGTCGCACGCCGCCGTTTCCAGCTCCAGCCAGTCCTGATCTTTGCCGTCGATAACGGCCGTGACGCCATCCGGCCGTTCCTCGGTTTCACCGTCGAACAAAAATACCGGCAGGTTAAAGCCCGTCCGTTTGAGCAAAGCCAGAATGCCGCTACGGCTCTCTGCCCGCGTAATGACGACTGCCGCCACATCCGTAAAGTCGGTGCTGTCGAGGGTCACCTTTTCACGGTGCGTAGACAGGGTGGAGATCAGCTCTCGGCTGACGGCAATTTTCATTGTTTTCATAAGCACACTTACCCGTTTCAGGGGAAAAAAGGCCCCGGATGATGCGTTTGCTTCACCCAACGAACGTGTCTGACTGGAACCCGCTCCGACCGCCAGACATCAGTAAAAGCAGATAGGCTCTGATTTTAATGTTGTCCTGAAGTGAGCGTCCGCTAGCCTCACCGCATGGTGAGAGAAGTATGGGATAAAATTGCACGGGTGAACATGCATGCAGGGGTGCAATGCATCTGTTGGAGTGATGAAAGCAGCGTCATTCCAGGCAGTCCCGTAGAGTGGAGAGGAAAATTCGCGCAATCATGTCATCATTTATTAGCAGGTGCAACCAACGAGACAACGGCAAATTGCAGCCTCATGCAGACGCATTTTTAATGATTCACATAAGTTATTATATTCAAAAGATTAATACACATCACCACCGCATTATTCGGGCATAATAATGTGCATTACAGCGCCATAATATGCAGTTGCTCACGCCAGGTATCAGGAGAAAAAACGTGTTTACTGGACCCTTTATCAATGCTGCCGCCGTTCTTTTAGGTGGCGTTCTGGGCGCGGTGCTTAGCCAGCGCTTGCCGGAGCGTATTCGCGCCAATATGCCGTCGATTTTTGGCCTCGCGTCGCTGGGCATAGGCATTCTGCTGGTGATTAAATGCGTGAATCTGCCCGTGATGGTGCTCGCCACTCTCGTCGGCACGCTGATTGGTGAACTCTGCTATGTGGAGCGCGGCATCAGCGGTGGCGTAAATGGCCTGCGCAACGTGCTGCAAAAGCGCCGTGGCGGGGAACACGCCCTCAGTGGGCATGAGGCGTTTATTCAAAGTCTGGTGGCGATCATTATTCTGTTTTGTGCGAGCGGCACCGGTATTTTCGGCGCAATGCGTGAAGGCATGACCGGGGATAACAGCATCCTTATTGCAAAAGCCTTTCTCGATTTCTTTACTGCATTGATTTTTGCCACCTCGCTGGGCATTGCTGTCGCCGCGATCAGCGTGCCAATGCTGGCGATTCAGCTCACCCTCGCTTACAGTGCCACGCTGATTATGCCGTTAACCACACCGGCGATGATGGGCGATTTTACCGCCGTGGGCGGTGTGCTCCTGTTAGCTACGGGCTTAAGAATTTGTGGCATCAAGATGTTTGCCGTAGCGAACATGCTGCCTGCCCTCGTGCTGGCTATGCCGCTTTCTGCCCTGTGGACCGCCTTTTTTGCCTGAAGATACGTGCATCTCCTCTTTTCTGGTGATAGATTGTGCAGTCTGCAACGATTTGAAGAAATTTCGTTGACGAGGCGAGGCGAATCGGTTTTAATGCGCCCCGTTGCCC
>DFPL01000127.1:0-28891 GCA_002377245.1 Enterobacteriaceae bacterium UBA3516 | reverse complement strand
GCGCGCTGTTCAACGCCTCCGGCGTTAGTCCGAGTCCGGGCACCACTTATTTAAAGAAACCAGCCTACGGGCTGGTTTTTTGCTTTTGGCGATACGGACTCTCCATCGAACTCCATTCGATTATTCGCCGCAAGCGGCTCACCCCTTCGGTTATCCGGGCTGCAGTCGCCAGGTGTTTACCTACATTTTTATTCCAGTGCAATCATGGTAAGCAAAGGGGTACTTACTGTAAGTGGATGACCTGGTAGGATAAATGTTAGTTTTTCATTATTTATCGCTGGGTTCAATCGCAGTTAATATCGCCTGTGCCAGTTCAGCTCCAGTTGCATCTTTTCCTGTTAATACAACAGAACTTTTATTTTTAATGGCAATTTTGGCCAGCGCTATTAAATCCGCAATTTTGACGGTGTCAGGCAAGATGGCCTCCTCCTCAGGTATAATCGGATTTCCTTTATGAATAGATATTTCCGCATTGCTTGTGTCATAAACATGCTCACCCCAGTGCTCAGGCTCCGCTCTTAATGCCATAATACTTTCATAAACTAAGCGATGACAGGGGTCAGATGTTGAAATTCTCCATAATGAAAGATTCCCGACATCGAGATTACTCCGTGAAGAAAACCCAACGACTCTATAATCTCGATAGAACGCGCCCGTTTCACCATTATCTTTCTCCGTGGTCTTTCTATTTAACTCAAGTCGTATACGACAAAATACTCTTGAGACTGGGTTAAACATATAAAATGAAGAAAAAGCGCCCCCTTTTGGGGCCGTGAACCAATATTTAAACATATGTACTCCAGTTACGATTAGAAAGGTGCAGAATTTAAGCTCTGCACCTTTTCATTAGAAGTAAAGAAGAGAATTACCGGAGAGATTCCAAATGTTCTTTTAAAGAATCATCGTCAAAAAATGATTTCACTTTCCATGTATTATCAGGCTCAAGTGATACATGAAACTTGGTTCGGCCCTCGGTTGCATCACACTCTGCGGCAGACCTGGAAGACGAGATGAAGTTCATGATCGTTCCCGCTTGATACGCGCCAGTGGCCACATAAAACTTAATAACAGGCTGACAGTCTAGCCTGGTATTCGATTCCATTTCTACAAAACTGGATAAAACGATACTTTCATCGCTTTTCTCAATTGCGGCTCCTGCAAGATATCTTTTTCTTTCAGGATCAAACACCGGGGAGCAAATACGAAATGCGCCAGCAGCAACAGTTGGATCAATCTTAGCGGCTTCAATACCTAACGGATTAATTTTGACGTTAACGCAGTTTGGTTTAATCTCCCCAGCACCCGCAGCAGGGGCAAGATCAACAAGTTGTCTCGCTGTCATGAAACCATAAGGTTTACCTGGGATAATTTCCCCCTTCACCTCCACAACACCCGCATAATATATTTCCCTCACCCCAAACTCGTATTTACTGCCAGATTCTGAAAAAGGAGGGAGGGGTGTACTCAAAATACTATTTGAATAAACGCCCTCCTCCCCGTTATATTTTGCAGGCTGCTGGAAGAAAAAAATCTCTTTTTGTTTCGAGGATTTATTAGTCACTACAATTTTAATTTCAGTAGACATAGGTCACCTTTCCATATGAATAATATCAATGAACAATATTCCACTTACATCAATGGTCGTTTCTACCATGTAAATGAAATATTGAGTAGACAAGTTAAAAATCTATTTTTAAATAAGTAACCCGTCTGATTGATAATATGGACGTGAAACTGCCTGAATATTGTGAACAGAGTCACACAAACCAATTATCGATCGATTTTATCGATCGATAATCAATTAACAATAGGTTTTGTGAATTAATTATCAGCATACATATCTTTGGATATATAAAATATTCCAATGGCGAATTACGCGTTAGTCGGGCACTTCAATATCAGCATCCTGGTCAGCGACCGGTAACAGAAACCAGGGAGTACCCTGCTCGTCCAAAAACCACATTAAAATCATGCCATTACATTAACATTTTTTAACATTAACTGTTTACATGGTAACGATAATTCATATCATCTTGATAATTACTATCACCTGAGAAGGTGGTGTTCGTGTAATGCGGGGCATTCATGCCGCCGAAATCTCGATAAATCAGGACGATCACAATAATGAAATCCCGTTGCTCCTGGGCGCTAAGCCCTTGTTTACTGATGATGCTCGCCGCAAATGCCTCGGCTGAAGGACAGAAAGAAGAGACGCTGGTCGTGGCCGCCAGCCGTTCAAATCACAATATTACCGACATGGCACAAACCACCTGGGTCGTTGAACAGGCTGAAATTGAACAACAGGTTCAGGGCGGTAAAGAACTCAAAGAGGTGCTGGCGCAGTTGATTCCGGGTATGGATGCCAGCAGCCAGGGGCGAACCAACTACGGTATGAATATGCGTGGTCGTTCAATGATGGTGATGGTCGACGGCGTGCGTTTAAACTCTTCGCGCAGCGACAGCCGCCAGTTGGACTCTATCGATCCGTTTAATATCGCGCGTATTGAAGTCATTTCCGGTGCCACCTCTCTCTACGGCGGCGGCAGTACCGGTGGCTTAATCAATATCGTCACCAAAAAAGGCCAGCCGGAAACGGAAGTCGAGTTCCAGACCGGCATGAAAACCGGCTTTAACAGTCATAACGATAATGATGAGAACGTCGCGGCGGCGGTCAGCGGCGGCAACGACAATGCCTCGGGTCGACTATCCGTTGCGTATCAGCGCTTTGGCGGATGGTATGACGGCAAAGGCAACGAAGTGAACATCGATAACACCCAGACCGGTCTGCAATACTCTGGCCGTCTGGACGTGATGGGCACCGGCACGCTGAACATCGACGACCATCAGCAACTGCAGCTCACCACCCAGTATTACAAAAGTGAATCCGACGGTAAGCACGGCCTGTTCCTTGGCGAGAACTTCTCCGCGGTGACCGGTGCAGGCAACGCATATAACAAGAACAATCTCGATTCCGACCGTATTCCGGGCACCGAGCGTCACCTGATCAACCTACAATATTCCAACACCGATTTCTGGGGTCAGGACCTGCTCGCGCAGATTTACTACCGCGATGAAAGCCTCACATTTTACCCCTTCCCTACCCTCTCCGGCGGCAAGGTCACCAGCATTGGGGCGTCACAGCAAAAAACCGATTTCTACGGCGGTAAACTCACCATTAACAGCAAGCCGCTGGATGATTTGACACTGACGTGGGGGGTGGATGCCGAGCATGAAACCTTCGACGCCAACCAGCAATTTTTCGATCTCAACAAAGCCGCAGCCAGCGGGGGGATGAAGCTGGACAACGCCTGGAACGTCGGGCGTTATCCGGGCTATAGCATTACTAACCTTGCGCCGTTCCTGCAAAGCAGTTACGACATCTCCGCCATCACACTGAGCGGCGGCGTACGCTACCAGTACACGGAAAACCGGGTCGACGACTTTATTGGCTACGCGCAGCAGCAGGGTATCGCCACGGGTAAAGCCACCTCCGCTGACGCCGTACCGGGCGGGAAAACGGATTACAACAACCTGCTGTTTAACGCCGGTATTCTGGGGCACCTCACCGAGCGTCAGCAGCTGTGGTTTAACTTCTCACAAGGTTTTGAGATCCCGGATCTGGCCAAATATTACGGCTCCGGCACCTATCAGTTGAGCAATGGTCACTATCGCCTGGTGAACAGCGTGAACGTCAACGACTCAAAACTGGACGGCATCAAAGTCGACGCATATGAGCTGGGATGGCGCTTCACCGGGGATAACCTGCGCACGCAGATTGCCGGTTACTACTCGCTCTCCGACAAAACCATCAACATCAACAAAACCGACATGACCATCAACGTTGAAGATGATAAGCGTCGCATCTACGGTGTCGAAGGCCAGGTGGATTATTTCTTTACCGACAGCGAGTGGAGCACCGGTGCGAACTTTAACGCCATCAAATCGCAAACCCGCGTCGACGGGAAATGGGAAAAGCTGACGGTCGACAGCGCCAGCCCGTCCAAAATGAGCGCCTGGGTGACCTGGGCGCCGGGGGACTGGACTCTGCGCGTACAAAGCACGCAGACATTTGATCTCTCTGACGAAGCCGGTAAGCATATCGACGGTTACAACACCGTTGATCTGTTAGGCAGCTACCTGCTGCCGGTGGGCAAGCTGAGCTTCAGCGTGGAAAACCTGCTTGATGAAGATTACACCACCGCCTGGGGACAGCGCGCACCGGGCCTTTACAGCCCAACCTACGGTGCTGAGAACCTGTATACCTATAAAGGCCGCGGTCGTACCTTCGGCCTGAACTACTCGGTCGTCTTCTGATAGTCACTGCCGCCTGCAATGCAGGCGGCAGTTTTTGGCTTAGAGCAACGTCAATCCTTCAGTGACCCGGCACCCGCTTTTAGAAGAAAGAACTTCGGGCAACGAAGAGCCTCATGCAGCTGGCAAAACCCAGGAGAAAACGCGTTTTCGGGCCATTAAACAATTCCGGCCTCGCCTCCTCCCAGATACCTTGCATGCAAGAATGCAGAACTCACAGCATCAATATCTTTTCCCGCGATACCCTGCTCTTCAAAATGATTGCGCCACTCTCTGACTACGCGCCAGATAGAGTCAATTTGCGCGATAGCATCGGCCCGACTTAAACCAAAGCGCTCACACCAGGTAAGCGCATTAATCAACGTAGCCTCTTTACCAGCAGCCCCCACGCCAAGGTGTAGGCGACGATGGTGGGAATGCACCGGACGGGGCACCACATCGTATAATGGGCTGATACGCCACGCGAGATTGATGACAGTGTGAGGCTCTTGCATCCCTCTGACGGGCGTTTGCTCTGGCGACTCCATCAGGACAAAGCCATGATTGCGTAAATGGTCATCATCATTGTTGACCAGAATATTGAATACCATCCGGCGATAGAGCTCTTTTAAGTCTTCAACCAGGCAGCCCGCATCAAGATGGCGACGCATAGCGTCTGCGAGCTCAGCATAACTGCTTTCTATGGATGCCATTTCGTGGATATTCATCAGTGTCAGTGCAGACACGAAATGACGTCGCCCGGTCGTCTCTCCAGCCCCAACACGGTCAAAACGCTTAATCAACATCGCAAAGCGCCCCTCACCTATCTCTTCAAGGCGGGTCTCGGGAACATGGAGCCCTGCTGAATGTGCAAGTCTTAGCGTTGCATGTTCAACTGCCGGGTAACAAAAACCTCGATCTGTACGGGAAGAGAATTTCGCCAGCCAGTGACTACCATCTTCAACCACCACCGTGGCTTTTGGACGCATCCCCCCCATACTGGAACCCGCATCGAATATCCCGTGAAGATTTGTTGGCAAAGGTACGCCATTCTCAATTCTTTCTGCTGCATCCAACAGACATCCCAGTGACTTAATATCCGCTGAGTCCTTTAGCTCTCTGGCCGGTTCTCCGTCGGGCGTGATATCTAACGCGCCTGTCCGGTTGGGTCCTGCTTCAAGCAGGTACACTGACTCTGGTAGCGCATTTGCCGGTACTCTCCTCCTGGCTTCAATGACGCGACGGCCCCATGCATCGGGTGCAGCATCACGGATACCACCAAATAGCGCTGATTCTTGCGCAAATAATTCCTGTCTGGCGACTTGTTGTCCATGCAACATACCTAACCCGACAGGATCGATTTCAATCGCCCCATTTCTTTTCAGATATTTCAGACCATAGACAAAACGCGATGCCAGGAGCGCAACACCTTCTTCTTGCAAATGCAATTTACCAGCTGGCACCGACCGGGTTGCCCCCGGCAGAAACGCATGGAGCATTAACGTCTGTTCAGAAGTCATATTCTTCCAGCTCCTTGTTGCTGAGCGGCCTTGCCCGGCGAGGGCGAGCAGCAGCATCCATGGCATCTACCACGTTATCTTGTTTCGTCAACACATCTGCCAGCGTTGCACCAGGACGGATAACATCGAGATAGCGAAGGATCTGACCGATTGCGACACCGGCATCACCATTTTCGATGCGACTGACGGTGTTACGACTCAAATTTGCCCGGACAGCCACTTCTGACTGGAGCATTTTTCGGGCGATGCGGCTCTCAGCCAGCTTGCGACCCAGCGCGCTGAGTTGAAGGCTTTGTTCCGAAGAGAGTAAATCATGTTGAGAACGCTTCATTATGCACCTTAAAACCATCACTAAATTCTTTATGTTCTATTTTAGGTGCATATTTCAAAATTTCAAACTCAGATGCGAGTGATATGCTCAAATGGATGAACCTTAAAAGATACGTTATCGTTATTGCGTTGTTTTTAAGGTGCAAAATAGTCCGTATTGATGTGCTACATAATTGCCCGCTTTTTGCTTAGAGTAACGTCCCCCCCTCTGCCGTGCGCAGCCAGCGCGGGGCTTTCATTCCCGCCGTAAAGAATGTCACCAGGTCATACAGCAAGCCTCTTATCTCTTTCGTCAAATCTGCTGAGATCTGCTTCCCCTCAAGCACGTTGGTCAGCGCCAGACAGTAGCGGCAAAGCTCGGTACATTCTGGTTCGAAACGCGGGGCGTTTTCAGGAAGAACATCGACCGTCAGGCTGGCAATAAGGTGCGCAAGGATGGGCTCAAGCAAGGTGGGTTCCAGCAGGCTCAGGCAGGAACGCAGTTGGCCATACAGCGCTTTTTCAAGCCATGGATCGTCGCTTTCAATCAGGATTTCGGCGAGGTTTTCGCAGTAGTCAGCCAGAACGGTGAAATCTGTCTGGACGTTAAATGCGGTGGTGAGTAACGGGTGAGTCTGGGTAGGGAACGTAGCCATAGTGGCAGCCTCCTGTAACGGGTAATAGACGCTGGCGCGTCATGTGTCGCCTGTAACAGTGTTCAGGAGGCTAATCCCGGCACCTGATTTTGCAGGTGCGGGGGGAAGATACTGCTATCGGTAACAGGTCGCAAGCGCTTTTACTGTGGTGAAAGACACGGCGTATGACTCTGGAATCTGCTTCGCAACACTGTATGTAATATGCAGGCTAATTACCGCAGGTTTATGTTTTTGCTGATGTGTTCATCCAAAGGAAGGTGAATGTTCGGGTTATTTTTTGATACAGACATAATCAATCGCTTTCTCAGGTATGGACAATTCATTATGCACACCGCAAAAAGCCGATGTCATTACTGAACATTCGACTAACCCGCCTTCCGGCGGGCCATCACTCTCCTCACCCAAACACCTTCTCCCCCAGCGTCTGCGCGTTATCCAGATACGCCTGGGGGCTGCCCAGCTCCGGCAGTAACATCAGTTCAGAAGCTTTGACCTGCGCACCGCAGTAATCAAAAATGCCGTGGGCGATTTGTGCGTTAAAAGCGGCGGTAAAGCCGTGTCGGTCGTAAGCGCCCTGGCTCGCCGCGCCAAGGCCAATAATGTGCACCGGTAGATGGCCCAGTTTTTTTACCACTTCTCCTTCGGCGGTCTCTTCGTACGCCCAGCCGTTGGTAAACACGCGGTCAATCCAGCCTTTCAGCAGGGCGGGCATCGACCACCAGTAGACGGGGAACACCAGCACCAGCGCATCGGCCTTATCAATTCGCGCCTGCTCTGCGACAATGGTCCCAGATACCGGCTCGGTAAGTTTAAACGCGGCAAAATCCTGTGCGGTGAAGGTCGGGTTAAATCCTTCGGCGTTGAGGTCAACAATATCGGCGGTGTGCTGCGTGTTAGCGGTAATGCCTTTCGCTACGGCGGCAGCGACGCTATGGGTCAGAGAGTGGGTATCCGGGTGAGAAACGACGATTAAAGCATGCATTTGGCGACTCCTGGTTGCGGGATGGCGTAAGCAAACGTACTCTATATACCAAAGGTAAGTTACCATTAGTAAGTTACCTTTGGTATATAAGCGTGTCAATGGAGAATCTGTTTGATGACAAATCAGCCCGCTCGCCAGCGGTTATCTCGCCAGGAACGCTATGTTCAACTGGTCGATGTGGCCTGGCAGATTGTTCGTGAAGAGGGGACAGAAGCGCTGACGCTGGGTCGTCTGGCGGAGCGTGCCGGGATAACAAAACCGGTGGTTTACGATCATTTCACCAGCCGTTCAGGGCTGTTCGCCGCACTTTATCGGGAATACGACCTGCGCTCGACGGCGCGTATGGATGCGCAGATAAGCCAAACGGAACCGGTGCTGGAGAAGCTCGCGGCGGTGATTGCCGACGCTTACATCGAGTGCGTGCTGTTATCCGGTCGCGAAATGCCCACCGTGATTGCCGCGCTCAGCGGCACGCCGGAGCTTGAGCAACTTCGCGAAGAATATGCCACCACGTTCATTGAAAAATGCCGGGCGTTGTTCAGTCCTCTCAGCAAGAGTAAAACGGTAAAGACACCTGCGCTATGGGCGATGCTTGGCGCGGCTGAAGGATTATCCTGGGCAGTGGTCATGGGCAAAATCAGTGCGCAAGAGGCGAAAGATCAGTTGGTGCAGGTGATCATTTGTATGGTCGATAAAGTGAGTGATTAAACATAATCAGGCACTCATCCTGAATCAATCCCCTCACAATCAGTAGGGAGGGGATCACATGATCAATTGTAACTGGCGACCACTTCTATGGAGGCGTCTGCGCGGCCTGCCTGAACGGTGCCGGTGGTGCGAATATAGCGGGCGGCCATATTTATCAACTGCGTCGTGGTTTGACCGGTGTTGCCATAATTTGTGGTATTCAAAACTTTCGGTTGGTTAAATGTGACTTTATTGGTCGGATCGCCCGTCGTCGGCTGCACCGCCGCAGCGCCCCAGGCCAGTTGAATACCGTAGCCTTCGGCCCCTCCGGTTTTTAAGCCAATGATACTTCGGCTATTATCAATTATGGTTGTACGTGGGTAAACGGTGATAATTATTCCTGAATTGTTTTTATTCTTCGTACGGCTATTAATAGTATTATTAGATGATATTGTCGCTATTTTACCGTATCCCCAAGCCTCCGGGCAATTAATGGTAAACGTCACATCTTTCCATGGGGAATAATTGGGAATATCCGAGGGACTGAAATTTCCCATAATCACGGTTTGATTGGCAATATCGCAAGTTCCTGGATAAACAAAAAACCCACCACTTAAGGAAACAGAATTCGTGTTCCAGCTGTTTGCCAGAAGGGCTTCACCACGGTCGGGCTGATCGCTCGCCCAGGTATCACCGGCGGTAAGAATTTGTAGAGCCTGTACCACTTTAATATCATCAAACTCAAGCATGCCATCGCTATTAAATTGTTCAGGGTTGAATTTTCCCGGGATTTTCCACAGTTTCACCTTAACCCTAAGGTAGGCGTTCCAGCCGGAATTACTTGTCGATAAGGTCCAGGTGGCTCGGTTTAATGCCCCTTCAGCATAGCCACCGAATGATTTATTAGTGACGTCAGTATCAACAAAGGAGATCCCTAAGCCATCAATTTTAGTTGGGAAAATATAGTCATTACCGTATTTAATCGGTGTTTTTCCTGTGGTGCTGTAGGCATATTCCATCCACCCCAGTTTCACTCCATTGGCACTTGAACGGCAAGTCGTCCCAGAAACGCCCCACGAAAAATAGTTATAGGTATAAAGTTCGCGATAAGTCGTTGTATCGCCAGAGAGCCCAGCGGTAACTTTATCAAGCGACGAGGCAGGCAATGTAAATGATATAGGGTTTACTCCGCCCGTACAGGTCACCGTTCTGGCAAAAGAAATATCGGAAAAGAAAACTAAAAAAAATAAAATCCATTTATTCCCCATAATCATTATCCTGGAAACATTGTTTAGGGTTGTATCTTATTCCCCATATCACTCTGTCCCATGAATATTGTTTAGGCACGCTATTTTCAATCAAATCCTGCCGACTGTCAAAAAAACGGCCATAACCCTAAAAACCATTCACCACAATTATTATTAAATCTATAGGGCATGGATGGGATTTTTCACGTACAAAGCTCATTATTTTTACCACTCTGATTTACTTGCATTATATTACGAGAGCATAAGCATACTGAAACCATCAGCAATACACATACATCACTCAACATTATACTTCGATATTCACAAATAAAATCATTAATCAACTTAATGAAATGATCTTAATCATTATTTAACAGCCATAAATATTTCACCACTAGGAAGGCATCACTGATATATTATAAATGCGAGAAATAAAATACAAATAAAGCATTAATACAATCAACACCATAATCGCGAAAAACAACAGTGATTTATATTTATTAATAGCATGTATTTAAAAATAACCATCAACAAAAGCGAAAAACAGAAGGCCGGTCGCCCGGCCATTCATGTCACTTGTAGTCAATAAAGTTGAGGATCGCCTCGTTGAACTCTTTCGGTGCCTGAATAAAGGCGAAGTGGCTGGTGTTCGGTAAGATGAGCAGCCCGGCGTTCGGAATGGTGTTGGCGATGTATTCCAGATGCTCGCGCACAATGGCCTCATCATGGTCACCATCGACAATCAGTACCGCCGTGTTGATCTTCTTCAGATCCTCATCGCTCCAGTTCGGCTGCGTCCCCCACATATGGCTAATCTGCTCAACAAAGGCATCGTACTGATCCGGCGTTTTGGACAGCTTGCGGTACTCATTGCCCGCCCGCTCAATATAGCTGGCAAAGACCGGATTCTTCTCGGTGTCAGGCTTTACGCCGCTGGTTTTGGTATTCGGGGCAAATGAGAAAATGCGGTTTACCCGCGTCGGGTGACGAATCGCCAGATCGATACCGATAATGCCGCCGTCGCTCCAGCCAACGATGTCTGCTTTGGCAATCTTAAGATGATCCAGTAAGGCCACCACGTCATCACTCATTAAATCGTAGCTGTAAGGGCGCGAATCCCGCGTGCTACGCCCATGGCCACGGCTGTCGACCACAATCACCTTATGATGTTGCGCCAGCGCAGCAACCTGCTGGCCCCAGTAATCGGAATTTGCCAGCCCACCGTGCAGCAGCACCACCGGCTCGCCTTCCCCGGCGGTGGCGTAATAGAGCTGAATGCCGTTAACGCTGGCATAGCCGGATTTTAACGCCGCCACGGGCGCGGGTGTCGCGGGTAATTTTTTCCACCGCTCGTCCCACGCAACGGGGGATTGAGGGATCACCGCATATGCGCTGGCAACACTCAACGCGCCCACCACGCCGAGCAAGCCGGCAATGAGTAATGTGCTTTTTCTGTTCATGCGATCGCCCATGATGATAGTGATGTAAAGAAGACAGAAAAATAAATTATCAGTTTAAAAATACACCAGCAATACGCAGCTTAGAGTTAAAACTCAAACACTTATCTGAAATAGAGATAATGCAGAGAAGGCCCACATTCGCGTCGTCGCGAACGGACTGTGGGCACGGATGTTCCAGCGAAGAACTAGCTTAGCGGGGCAGAATCGGCTTTTTTCAGCTCTGCATTACGCAGGCGCAGGGTCGCGGGCAAAACACGTTGCAGCTCGGTGGGTTCATTACCCTCAATCAACTGGGTAATAAGGTCAAAGCAGTCGTACGCCAGGCGCGGGATATTTTGTTCGACGGTATCAATGCTCAGCGAAAGCGAGTCATAGAGATAGTGATCGTCAAAGCTGGCAATCTGGATATCGCTTTCCAGTAAATGGTGCTGGCTCATATAACGCAGCACCCCTTCCAGCAGACCACATGCCGCAGTAAACAGCGCTTTCGGCGGGCGGCCAAGCTTCGCGCAGAGTGCGGCAAACATTTCGTAGCCGCTGCTCGGATGGTAATTGCCGTGGATTATCCACTCCGGGCGCAGCGTCACGCCCGCTCTTTCCAGACCTTGCGTAAAGCCCGCCAGGCGGTCTTTGGTCGGTGAGAGGCGCGGCTGCCCGCCGAGGAAGTAGATCTCTTCAGGATTGGCGCGGGCCAGACGTTCAACCAGATCGGCGGTAGGCGTCACCGCATCGGTGATGACCAGCGGCAGCGGCGTACTGTTCATGTAGCGGTCAAACAGCACCACCGGCAGTTGCTCGCTGAGTTTCAGGTAATCGGCGTCGTTGAGCATGCTGGAAGCAACAATCAGCCCGTCCACCTGGCGGGAGACCAGATTGTTAACGACCACGGACTCCTGACTGGCGTTTTCATCGGTACACGAGATGAGAAGCTGCAAACCGGCCTCACGGCACAGATTTTCCAGGGCATGAGAAAAAGTGGCAAACCCCTGGTTGGTTATCTCAGGAACCACCAGCCCCAGCGTGTGACTACGATCTTCGCGCAACAGCCGGGCATGGATGCTCGGCTGATAATGGTGCTGTTGAGCGAGGGAAAGCACACGTTGACGGGTTTCTTGCGCCACGCGTAACTCTTTACCTCGTCCATTGAGAACCAGGCTGGCGGTGGCTTTTGAGACGCCCGCCAGCGCAGCGATATCAGTGATGGTAACGCGTTTTGTTTTTCTCACGACAATACATCGGTTAATGAAACAAGCCGTTATTCTACCATGCAAGGGCGTAACGACCAGTATTGCACCCGCAGTTCTCCGCTTCCGCCAAAGGTTAATTGCGCAGGATGTGACGGGAAGTAGCGACTGCTCATCACCCCAGCGCCCTCATTGATGAAGATTTCTACGCTGGAGTGGTCACAGAGGATCTGCAATGTGCTCGCCTCTGCCGGCCAGTAGCGCGAGAGCCACTCACCGTTTTCCAGACTCCGGCGATCGAGACGCAGCTGGTTTTTATGCCAGTGCAAAATCAGCGTATCGCCGAAATTGAGCGTCACGTCGCCTTCACTCTCAATGACCAGTTCCAGACGCCGGGCGTCAATCACCGGGGCATTGTCTGCCCGTCCGGCAAAGTGGTGTTCTTCTTCACGCAGCGCCTGTAGCTCTCTGATTGGCTGTTGATACAGCGTCCCGTTGCGGGATGAGAGTTCACGCACGCAGGTCATTTGGTGGATCCAGCCCTGCGCGACCGTGGGCTGGCGCATCTCTTCGCCATCCGGCACGCCCATCCAGCCCACCAGCAGGCGTCGACCGTCGGCGCTTTGGGTGGTTTGCGGAGCGTAAAACTCAAACCCGGCGTCGAGTTCGTGCAGCGCACCGTGTTCGAATGTCGCTTGCTCAGCGGAGAAGGCACCGCTCAGATAAGCGCTCGGGTGCGTATTAAGGAAACGGTGTTCCTCACGGGCCACCCCTTGCGGGCAGCAAATCAGGAAGGTGTCCGCCCCCAACGTGAACAGGTCCGGGCACTCCCACATGTACCCTGCGTCGCCTAGCCCACCGAGGCCGCTTCCCGCCAGTTCGCCGAGCATCTGCCAGTGGTGCAAATCGTCCGAGCGCAACAGCAGCACCTTGCCCTGCAGGGCCAGATCCTGCGCCCCCAGCACCATGTACCACTGATTTTCGTGCTGCCAGACTTTCGGATCCCTGACATGCCCGGTGTACCCTTCCGGCAACGCTATCACCGGCCCCAGCTTGTCAAACCCCCCTTCGGCATTCTGCACCGCCAGGCACTGCCAGGCCGTGCGTCCGCCCTCGGCAAATTTCACGTTGCCGGTGTAGCACAGCGTCAGTTCACCCTGATTGTCGACCGCGCTGCCGGAGTAACAGCCGCTGCGGTCATAGTCATCAATGGGCATGAGGGCTAAGGGTTCATGCTGCCAGTGCAGCAAATCCGCAGAACTCCAGTGGCCCCAGCATTTGTGATTGTGCTGACAGCCGAGCGGATTCCATTGATAGAAAAGATGGAACCGCCCCTGGAAATGGATAAAGCCGTTAGGGTCATTCAACAGCCCGGTCACCGGAGCCAGATGCCAGGCCGGATAGTGACTGTCCCGCAGCGCTCTCGGTTGGCCCTTCAGCACTGACAGTAAAATTTCCGGTAACAGGGTCGTTGCAGTCATTATTCTGAGTCCGTTTTATATTTCAGCAGGTAAGAGATAACAAAGGCGACGGTAAAGGCAATCACCATCCCGATAGCATAATTCAGCAACGAGCTGGCCTGCACAATCGCCATGCCCGGAATACCCGTCAGGCCGACTGCGGTCATGTAGACATGTACCGACACCACCCAGGCACCGCCGACTGCCCCGCCGATAAGCGCAGCGATAAAAGGTTTTACAAACCGCAGGTTGATACCAAAAATGGCGGCTTCCGTAATACCGAGCACCGCAGAAAACGCCGATGGCAGCGTGATAGCCTTAATTTTGGCATCTTTGGTTTTGAACCACACCGCCAGACAGGCACCGCCCTGCGCGACGTTAGCCATCGCCCAGATGGGCAGCAGGAAGTTCACGCCAATGGACGGATTACCCAATAACCCGGCTTCTATGGCGTGGAAACTGTGGTGCACGCCGGTGATAACAATCACCGAATACAGCCCGCCGAACAGCAGCCCTGCCAGCCAGCCGGCGTGGGTGATGAGGGTGCTGAGCACAAAGGAGATGCCGTCACCCAGCGCGCGGCCCGCCGGGCCGATGATCAGCATGGCGACAAAACCGGTAATAATGACCGTCAAAAATGGCGTCAGGATCAGATCCAGCGCGTCAGGAATGACCCGGCGCAGCTGTTTTTCGATGATGCTCATAAACCAGACGGCAAGCAGTACCGGGAAGACCGTGCCCTGATAGCCGATCATCGCTACGTCGAGGCCGAAAAAGTTCATGGTATGGAACCCGCCGGCCACGCCCCAGGCATTGGTCAACGCCGGGTGGGTCAGAATGCCGCCCAGCGTCGCCCCCAGGTAGGGGTTGCCGCCAAATTCCCGCGCCGCAGTAAAGCCAATCAGGATAGGCAGAATGATGAACGCCGCCGAGCTGAACATATCCAGCATGATATAGCGCGCGTTTTCCGGGTTCACCCAGCCGTAGGTTTTCACCATCCCCAGCAGCCCCATCAGCAACCCCGAGGCCACAATGGCCGGGATGATAGGCACGAAGATGTTGGACAACAAACGGGCCACGCGCTGGAAAGGATTCAGTTTACGGGCGGCGATGGCAGCCGCTTCCGATTTGCTGGTTTCACCAATGCCCGCTTCCTTGATAAACGCGGCATAGACTTTGTTCACCACCCCAGTACCAAATATCACCTGCAGTTGCCCGGCGTTACGAAAACAGCCTTTCACGCCATCAATTTTGCCGATTGCCGTGGTGTCTGCTTTGGCGTCTTCCGCCAGCACCAGGCGCAGGCGGGTGGCGCAGTGCGCCGCACTGACGATATTGTCCTTGCCGCCCAGCAGCGGTAACAGCGACCGGGAAATCTGTTCGAAATCCATATAAACCTCTGTTTTATAAAAATTTATAATAATTAGCGCGTAAAGAAGCCCCGTAACGGGGCTTGCTTATCAGAACCAGGTTTCCATCTGCACGCCGAAGGTCCATTCGCCGCCAGACTTAAAGCCAGTGCTGCCCAGTGCATCATCGCTGGCATAGTTGTCGAGCTTGTGATCCCAGTCCATCCAGGAGGCAAAGAGACGCAGTTCAGGACGTTTCAGGAACTCGCCGACATCGCCCGCTTTCAGCGTTGGCGCCACGGTGAGTTTGTAGAAGCTGCCGTTTACCGCGTTGCGGCTGTTGTAGCCCTCAGGCTTGAGATCCATATACTGATAGCTGCCCTCATACTGCATCTCGAAATTCTGCGTCAGTTCCTGAATCACACGCAGGTTAGCCGTTGCCCACTCATAGCTGTCGCCTTTGACGTACCGGTCCTTGCTGCTCTGGGCCAGCACCGCTGGCGCAATATGCCAGCCTCCGCCCAACGGCGTCATGCCGTAGGTCGCCAGGCGCCAGGTGTCCGCCTGTGGCAGCAGTGCGCCATCAGACCCTACCGATTTCACCTCAGCACCAAGGCCATGACCATACAGCAGCGCCGTTTTCGACGAGCCGTCACGCAGGCCGTAGAAGCTCTCATTGTGCAGTCCTAACAGCGCATGAACACCGGTATTAGCGGCATCGTTTTTCACTTTATTGCCGTCAATGTCGAGACGATCATCGTTGTCTTTCGCCCGCATGCCGCTGACCATCGCCTGCACCGGACCAAAATAGTTGTTCAGCGTCAGGATGTAGTTCTGGGCGTTGTTTTCACTGTTTTCGATGTCGCCAAAGGTACGGCCATAGAGAGAGAAGTTACTGCGCGCGTTATCGCTCCACTTCATGTCATAGATGCCTGCGCCGGTCCCGGCGAGGAAAATCACGTCCGAGTCTATCCAGTGAATATCAAAGTTATCGCGGTCAAAACGCTTGCCGGCCCAGACCGTGGAATCCTTGAACGCGCCGGTGAAGGTCGGCAGATGGCCCAGTTCGGTAAATGCCTGACGCAGGTTGAGATCGCTGCTGGATGCCGTCCAGTCGTTGTAGCTGCGCTGCCCGTCGGCCAGCATTACCTTAAAGCGGGTCGTGGCCCCACTGGCGAGCGTCTGCTTATGCTCAAGATTCAGCTCGACGTAGGTATCCGGCTCGTTGCCCAGACGCCCTACGTGCCCACCGCTCTCTCCCGCTGGCGTCATCCCTGGCCCGCCCTGCGTTTTGGCCGCAGAATCGTTCATCAGCAGGCCCGAACGGGCATACCCGTGAAATTCAAACCCGCCTTCCTGAGTGGATTTCTGTTCCAGTTGGGTGGTGCGCTGTGCCACTTCCGCCGTCGTGATTTGTGTTTTCTGCTGTTCAGTCGCCAGATTTTTTGCCTGTAACTCGGCAGCCTGCGCCCTTTTCTCAGCGTTAGTGGCCCGTTGTTCCGCCGCCTGCAAACGTTGCTCAAGTGCCGCCAGACGCGCCTCGATGCTGCTTGTTCCCGCGCCTGCCGCCAGGGCAGACCCCGATCCCATTAATAAACCCAGGGTGATAGCGAGCGTACTTTTTCTCATTATTTTTGCGTCCCTATGAAAGAGGTAAGAGTGCTGAACATTTTGCTAAACCGGTTTAGGTGCGAATCATAATCAAGAGTAATTTCAGGGCGCAAACAAAAAAGCTAAACCGGTTTAGTGAATGTGAAGCGGGTCGCAAATCAGGTGTGAAATCAGCGCGTCAGCGTCATCAGTGCCCCCAGACGAGGCAGTGCGGTCATCGCCCCTTTCGCCGTGGTCGCCAGGGCCCCGCACCGCTGCGCATACTGCAGGCTGGATGCCAGCTCGGGCTCGCTCTGGGGTAAGCCCGTTTGCGCCAGTCGCCACAGCAGCCCGGCAACAAAAGCGTCACCCGCCCCGGTGGTGTCCACGCTGGCCACGGGCTCGCTGGGGTAATGAAAAATATCGCCCTGGAACAACGCCAGCACGCCGGCTTTGCCCTGAGTGACCAGTAACAGCTTGATGGCGAAACGCTTGACCAGCGTTTTCATGCCGGTGCGCAGATCAGTGGATGCCGTCATAAAGGCCAGTTCTTCTTCCGAGAGCTTCACGACATCGGCCAGCTCAAAGGCGTAGGCCAGGCAACGGTGTAAAACCTGCGGGTCCTGCCACAGATCGGCGCGAATATTGGGGTCAAAACTGACGAAGCCCCCCGCCTCCTTCATACGCTGCATGGCCAGTAACGCCGTAGAGCGTGAAGGTTCAGCCGAAAGCGCAATGGAACAGCTATGCAGCCATTCGCCCTGTTGAAAGTCAGGCAAATCATCGGCCTGTAAGAAAAGATCGGCACTGGGGCGCACCATGAAGGTGAAGGAGCGTTCGCCTTCGTCATCGAGGTCGACGACCACCGTGGAGGTGCGTTGCGCCTCGTCAAAGGTCATAAAATGGGTATTCACTTTTTCCTGACACAGTGTGGCGTGCATAAATTTGCCAAACGGATCCTGGCCCACCCGGCCAATAAACCCGCTTTTTCCCTCCAGTCGTGCAATACCCACGGCGACATTGGCCGGGGCGCCGCCTGCGCACTGCATTAAGCGGCCATCACTCTCAGGCAATAGATCAACAACGGCATCACCCAGACACCAGACGTGAGCGGACATGATTTTCTCCCAATAGAATGTATGGCTAAAATCTAATTAAACCGGTTTAGCAAATCAATCTATTCCGGCATCCATTTCATGGTGACGTGCGCGGAATCACCAGAATGGCGTTTCCCAATCATTTTTTTGTGGCGTTGGCTTTTAGGGCGGTTTAGCCTTCATCAAGGTTAAATCCCTCAATTCCAGTGCCTCGCGAAATCACATCCTGATATTCTCTTTTGTCAGTGCCACACACTTTTTCAACCACATTGTGTTAAACATCAGGAGTGAACATGAGCCAACCGTTACATGCCGAGCCGCTGGTCTGGGGTCACGGCCCACGCACTTTCGAGGTTTTTCTGGAACCCACCTGCCCGTTCTCGGTGCGCGCCTTTAACAAGCTGGATGCGCTGTTAAAAGAGGTGGGCGAAGATAAGGTGACGGTAAAAATTCGCCTGCAATCGCAACCCTGGCATCTGTTCTCCGGCGTGATCGTGCGCTGCATTCTTGCCGCCTCCACGCTCACCAACGGGCGCGATGCCGCACATAAAGTGATGCAGGCAGTTGCTGACCATCGCGAAGAGTTTGAGTTTACCGACCACTGCACCGGCCCGAACATGGATACCACACCGCAGCAGATTATCGAGCGCATTGAAAATTACAGCGGCGTGCGACTGGCTGAGGCTTTTGCGCGCCCGGAGCTGCAGGCCGAAATCAAATGGCACTGCAAATATGCCCGCCAGAATGGTATTCATGTCTCCCCAACCTTTATGGTCAATGGCCTGGTGCAGGCGGACCTCGGCAGCGGCGATGACATCAGCGCCTGGGCTGCGCGCATCCTGGCCTGATACACCGGTTTGCCTAACGGGCGGGGCCTCAACACCCTGCCTGACGACTGCTACACTGCTTCAACACCTTAACGAAAAGGCAGGTCAACATGTCAGACACAAACTACCAGCCACCCAAAGTCTGGGCGTGGGATAAGTCCGGCGGCGGCGCGTTTGCCAATATCAACCGCCCGATCTCCGGCGCAACGCATGAGAAAGCATTACCCGTGGGTAAGCACCCGCTTCAGCTCTATTCTCTGGGTACACCGAACGGGCAGAAGGTGACGATTTTGCTGGAAGAATTACTGGCGAAAGGCGTGAAAGAGGCGGAGTACGACGCCTGGTTAATTCGCATTGGCGAAGGCGATCAGTTCTCCAGCGGCTTCGTGGATGTGAACCCGAACTCAAAAATTCCGGCACTGCGTGACCACTCGACCACCCCGCCGACCCGGGTGTTTGAATCCGGTGCGATTCTTCTGTATCTCGCAGAAAAATTTGGTCACTTCCTGCCAAACGATCTCGCCGCACGCACAGAAACGCTGAACTGGCTGTTCTGGCTGCAGGGCTCCGCACCGTTCCTCGGCGGCGGTTTTGGCCACTTTTACCATTACGCCCCGGTGAAAATTGAGTACGCCATCAACCGCTTCACCATGGAAGCCAAGCGTCAACTGGATGTGCTTGATAAGCAACTGGCAGAGCATCGCTATGTGGCAGGTGATGAGTACACCATTGCCGATATGGCTATCTGGCCGTGGTACGGCAACGTGGTATTGGGCAACGTTTACGATGCGGATACGTTCCTGGAAGCCAGCGGCTACACCCACGTGCTGCGCTGGGCAAAAGAGGTGGCGGCGCGTCCTGCGGTGAAGCGTGGGCGCATGGTCAACCGCACCTTCGGTGAGCCGAGCGAACAGTTGCATGAGCGCCACGACGCCAGCGACTTCGACACAAACACCGAAGACAAACGCAACGGGTAATCCGTATCACCCGGGCGGATTTGCGCCCGGGGCTTTCCTTCTCATCCCTCGCTTTGACTGTTTTTTTCACACCATATTTACATCCCCGAAATAACTGGTAAGAATGCCTTAAAACCCCTCATCATCACGCCAAATGTCTGAAAACGCGCTGAAACAGCAGATTTTGAATTTGAAAAGACATAACGCACGACTGGTGCGGATAGCGCGTGACGCCCGCAGTAAACTCAGTGCGGCGCTGGATGGGACCGGACTGTGTTTATGGCAGCTTGATATCCCGAGCGGAAAACTGATCATCTTCAATCGCCGCTGGGGATCGATGCTGGGTTATCAGCCCAAAGAGCTCAGTGCACGTTTTGAGGTCTGGCGCGAACACCTACACCCGGACGATCGTGAACGCGTGCTTGACGCCTTCTATGGGCATATCGAGGGCAAAACCCCCTTCTATGAAGCGCTGCACCGCATGCAGCATAAGAATGGTAGCGTGACCTGGGTACTGGACAGGGGGCGAGTCAGTCAGTGGGATGAAAACGGTAAACCGTTAAAAGTGACCGGCACCCATATCGACATGACCAAAGAGAAGCAGTACGAAGAACAACTTGCCGCGCTGGCGAATCATGATCCGTTAACCGGGCTTGCCAACCGTCATGCCCTGCTCAAACATTTTGATGAGCTGAAACAGGCCGGGCCGCTGTGCATCGCCTTTATCGATCTGGATGATTTTAAGGTGGTGAACGATACGCTGGGCCATCGTAGCGGTGATGAATTACTGATTCAACTGAGTCTGCGCCTGCGTGAAGCCTGCCCGGAAGGCACCGTCGTCGGGCGTCTCGGCGGGGATGAGTTTGTATTATTGCTCCCTTTTGCGGTCAACAGTCAGCGCATTGAAAGCGCAGCCCATAGCTGTTTGCACGCCGCGCTGATGCCCTTTGAGCTGGACAATGGCGATGCCAGAGTCGGCGCCTCGATTGGCATTGATGAAGTCCATCCACGCGATGATTTTGTTAACGCCCTCAAACGTGCCGATGTGGCGATGTACCAGATAAAACACACGGGCAAGAACGGCGCGGCCGTTGGGCAAAGCGTCCTTACGGTTCCCCCCAAAGAGGCGCAAGTACCATGAAAACCGCTCGCCAGCAGGCCCTTTTGCAGCTTCTCACTGAACATGAAACGCTGACGACGGAAGCGCTGGCGGGGCGGCTTGGCGTGAGCGTTGAGACCATCCGCCGGGATCTGAAGTCTCTGCAAACCCAGGGCAAGATCATACGCCGACACGGGCGGGCACGGCGGCTGCACAATGTGCAATCCGATAGCGCAGAGCCCTTTTATAGCCGCCTGAAAAGCCATTATGCCGATAAAGTCGACATTGCTCGCCACGCACTGAACTGGATTGAATCCGGGATGACGCTGGCGCTGGACGCCAGTTCGACCTGTTTTCACCTGGCAAAACAGCTACCGGACATTCCCCTGACGGTGTTTACCAATAGCGTGCCGGTCTGCCAGGCGATGGCCCGTCGTCAAAATATCAACCTGATCTGTTCGGGTGGGCAACTGGATCGTACGTCCCGTTGCTATGTGAACGCCGCCCTACCCAGTATGCTCAAATCGCTGGAGATTGACCTGTTTATCTTTTCTTGCGAAGGGGTTGATGGAACGGGCGAAATGTGGGATTCGACCCACAATAACGCCCGCTTCAAAGCGCAGTTGCTGAGAAGAGCCCAGCAGTCACTGCTGTTGATCGATAAAAGTAAATTTTACCGCGCCGGCGAGGCCAAAATTGGCAATCTCTCGCTGGTCACTCAGATGGTGACCGATGCAAAGCCCGACGCCGCTCAGCGCTGAGATACGCTGACCTCGATATCCAAATCTGCCAGTGCAGCCAGCGTGGCGTGAGCTTCTTGTTCGTCAATCACGCTCATCGCAAACCCGACATGAACCAGCACCCACTGCCCCAGCAACGTCGCGGGTTCGCCTTCGCAAATCAGCATAATATTAACCTCGCGCCGCACGCCGCAGACATCCACCTGCGCCAGATGATAGATACTCTCGCCCACGCTAACGATCTGGACGGGCACACCAATACACATAACTACTCCTGCTGGATTTCGATGCTTTTGATTTGCATCTCGTTGTTCATTTCCCGCTGTAGCGACGGGCTCTGGCAGTGTGGGCAGAGGCTCTCTTCTTTCAGTTCCACAGATTGATTACACCCCCAGCACCACGCGGATGACGGGCGAACGGCTAAGTGTAACTGGCAACCTTCTGCTCGCGTCCCCTGACAGGCTATTTCAAAACTGAATTGCAGGGCGCTCTCCTCTACGCAGGCCTGCGCGCCGAGCTCCAGCCAGACACCGGTGACACGTTTAGCGTCGTGTGCCCGTGCCTGCTGTTCGAGGATCTCAACCAAATTCTGACATAGCGAGAGTTCATGCATGTTCCGCACCTTGCAGACGCGCAAACAGGGCGCGACGGCCGATCTGGGGGTCACGTACCGGCAGGGAAAGCGCCATACGCAGGCAATCCTGCGCCAGACGCGTTCCCTGTTCAACCGTCAACGCCGGTGCCAGCGGCGACATCAGCGAGCAGGCGCAATATTGCGACACCTCCTCCAGTTCGCCGACGGTAAACATGACCTCGCCACAGGGCAGCGACAGGCCAATCTTCTCCCCGACTGCACGTTGCGGCCACACCTGGCGGGGGCCAGGAAAAAGAGTGAGGCTCAGCATCCATGGCGTCAGCACACAGCCCGCCCACTGCTCTTCAAACAACGAAAACGGTGGAACAAACACCGGCATCGCCGGGTGCAGAAAGGGCATATTCTGCATATGCGCCTGGGCAATATTTTCAAATGCCGCCTGCACCAGCGCATGCGGCGAGCGGTCAAAACCCATCACCTCATGCATGTGTGGCCTCCCGGGGGGTGACGGTAACGCCCGCATCCTGTAACGCCGCGATCACCGCCTGTAACGCAGGCGCCATGCTGGCCTGGACTATCGGCGTCAGGCCGATACGCGGTTCCAGCGACTGCGGAATCACCCCCACCAGCGTGATGCTGCCGGGGAACTCGCCGGTGAAACGCAGAGCGGATAACACATCAGAAAGCCCCAGTTGATGGGGCGAAATTTTATTGTTGAACAAGGCCGGAACCTCATCGTCACGCAGAATAATCAGCGTACCCGGTTCACTTTTGCGCGAGACCACGGCGTCGGCAATGATCAGATGCGAGCGGTTAGCCATGGCGTCCAGCAACTCCATGCCCGCCGTGCCGCCGTCCAGCACCTCTACGTTCTCCGGCAGACGGTACCGCTGCTCAAGGGCTTCGATAACCCGCACACCAATGCCTTCATCACTCAGTAAAATATTACCGACGCCCAATACCAGTATGCTCATCACAACACCTTCACCGAGACTACATCGTTGCCATCCACATCGACCACATGCACCGCACATGACATGCAGGGATCGAAGGAGTGAATGGTGCGCACCACTTCCAGCGGTTTTTGTGGGTCCGCGATCGGTGTGCCCACCAGCGACTGCTCGTAAGGCCCCATTTCGTCATTGGCGTTACGTGGCCCGGCGTTCCAGGTCGACGGCACCACCGCCTGGTAGTTGCCAATGTTGCCGTCCTTAATCACCATCCAGTGCGACAGCATGCCACGGGGGGCTTCCAGGAAGCCTACCCCTTTGAACTCACCTGTAGCCGGGATATCCGGTTTCACGAATGTCTCATGGTCGCCCTTGCCGATGTTGGCAATCAGCGCGCTGTATTGATGCTGGAGAATATGTTGTAACTCGCAGGCATGAACGGTGCGCCCGATAATACGCCCCAGCGTGGAGTGGAGTTGCGCCACGCTTATCGTGTTGCCAGTGAGCTTTTTGTAAATGGCGATAATTTCGTTGAGCTTCGCCCAGGTCGGTTCGCGCTTCGCCGCCAGCTTGTTAAGCAGGTTCGCCAGCGGCCCCACTTCCACCGTTTTGCCATAGAAGGTCGGGGACTTCACCCAGCTGTATTTTCCCTCATCCTGCCAGCCGGTGTAATCCGGTATCGTTGTCCCTTCCCACGGTGCCTGCGGGGCTTCATCTTTGTACCAGGCGTGCTTCGCGCTCTCCTGAATCCCTTTGATCAGATACTCGTCATGATGCGAGGTTATCTCGCGCCAGGTCGAGAGGTCGCCGTCAGCAATGTAGCCACCAGGAAAGAGAAAACTGCCGTTCTGCGCGTCGGTGGGGAACTCTGGTGCGCTGAGGTAGTTCACCGCGCCTTTGCCCTGACTCAACCATTCCGGGTAAAAGGCCGCAATCACCGCGGTATCGACCTTATAAACCTGCTCAACAAAGTCCGCCAGGCGGTCAATAAAGGTTTTGATGTACATCAGACGTTCAAGATTGAGCACGCCCAGACCGTCGAGATTAATCGGGTTCGCCACCCCGCCGACCGCCAGGTTCTGAATGTGCGGCGTTTTTCCGCCCAACAAGGCGACCACGCGGTTGGCGTCCCGCTGACACTCCAGCGCCTGCAGGTAGTGGGCTACCGCAATCAGGTTAATCTCCGGCGGCAGTTTCATTGCCGGATGCCCCCAGTAGCCATTGGCAAAAATCCCCAGCTGACCACTCGCCACCAGCGCCTTGATTTTTTGCTGCACTTTGCTGAGTTCTTCAGCGCTATTCAGCGACCAGGTCGAAATCCCTTTGAGCAGCGCTGAGGCTTTTTCGGGGTCGGCCTGCAGTGCCGCGGTGATGTCCACCCAGTCGAGCGCGGAGAGTTGGTAAAAATGTACGATATGGTCGTGAGTGGTATGGGCCGCCAGAATGATGTTGCGAATGTACTGCGCATTGAGCGGAACCTTCATGTTCAATGCGCTTTCCGCCGCCCGCACGGATGCAATGGCATGGGTGGTGGTACAGACGCCGCAAATGCGTTGCACAATCATCCACGCATCGCGCGGGTTGCGCCCCTTCACAATCTCTTCCATTCCGCGCCACATGGTGCCCGATGCCCAGGCCCGGGAAACCACGCCGTTTTCAATTTCGCAATCTATGCGTAAATGACCCTCAATACGGGTCACCGGATCGATGGTGATACGTTGACTCATGCTTTGCTCGCCTCATGGCTTTGTTGTTGTTTTAAAGGAGGAATAATGGGAAGCAGGCGGATGAGCAGGATGTAGGCGCAAACCTCTATCGCCACAAAGCCGATGGAAATCAGCAGCTCCTCCGCCGTCGGGAAGTAGTGGTAGCCGTCGCCCGGATTGAAGGCCAGCAGCGAGTAAGACAAACGCCATAGCGCGCATCCCAGCAGCATGCTGACCGCCCCGGTAAACAGGAACCGCGCGTCGGAGCGCAGCCGCGCCACGCGGAACACCACCAGCGGGAAGACCAGCAGCAGAACCTCTGCCCAGAAGGTCAGGCTGTAACGGTCTCCGGCAAAAGCCAGCGCCAGCTTGTCGCGCCAGAGGAGTTCACCAAAACGCGCGACCAGGAACAGCGCCAGCAGCACGCTCAGAATATGGGTGAGTTTCCTGAATAAGTGCCCCTCATCCGGCCCGTTGCCTTTCAGCCCGGCCTGCAACAGCGATCCTTCGAAAATCAGAATGGAGAAGCCCATCATAAAAGCGGTGAGCAGCGAGAAGAGCGGCAACATCTCATAGCTTTGCCAGAGCGGGTGCACTTTGTGCCCGGCGGCAATCATCAACGAGCCCATCGACGACTGGTGCATCGTCGGCAAAAGTGCGCCGAGGGCGATGATAAAAAACATCACTTTGTTGAGCCGCTTAAGCGAGACCTTCCAGCCCAGGCGCTCAAGCAGCGCAGGGGCAAATTCCAGCGCCATCACGCCGATGTAAATGGTCATGCAGACCGCCGTTTCAAACAGCACCGAGTTAACGTTAAAGTGCCCCGGAATGTAGAAGTACGGCAGGTTCCAGTAACGCCCAACGTCGACGGTAATCGACAGCCCCCCCAGCGAATAGCCGAACAGGCTGGCGAGCAGCGCAGGACGCACCAGCGGGTGATATTCCCCGCGATTAAAGGCATAGACCATCCATGCCAGCGCCCAGCCGCCGCAGGCAAAACCGGTACCGATGAGCAGATCGAAGGCTATCCATATCCCCCACGGATAGCCGCCGTTAAGGGCAGAAACTGACCCCAGACCAAAGACCAGACGTTTTACGATCAACAACCCGCACAGAACAATCAGTGGCCCAAAGATATACATCGTTTTACTGAGTAACTTCCCGCCAACTGGCTGCGGATCATGATGCATTATCATCCCCTCCCTTATGGTCATCACTGCGGGTATGGCGATACACCAGCGCGCTCAGCCCTGCAAGCACCGCCAGCGGCAGCATCATCCCTTTATAAACCGTGTGCTGAATGTTTTCAGAACGTGCGCCGGTGGAGATGTCGTCCAGCTCCGGCAGACCGAGGCAGGTATAAGGCACGCCCGTCAGCACCAGCACCTGGGTGCCACCGCCTTCATGTTCGCCGTAAAGATGGGGATGATATTTGGGGACCTCGCGGACATTCAGGTCACGCGCGTCAAAAGTCTGGCGCGGGTAGCCGTACTCACTGCCAGGCGTCAGTGCCAGGCGCTTTTTCGCCTCTGCTAGCAACGCTTCACGGGTACCATAGATTACCGCCCCGGTTGGGCAGACTTCCACGCAGCCGGGCAAGCCGCCTTTATCCAGCCGTTCGACACCTTTCTGGTTACACAGCTCGCATTTATGCAGAGCACCAAAGGGGTTGTCATAGTCGTATTTCGGTACGTTATACGGGCAGGCCACCATGCAGTAACGACAGCCGGTGCAGACGTCAGGGTTGTAATGCACGATGCCGGTTTTGGCGTCTTTTTGCAGCGCGGATACCGGGCAGACGGAGACGCAGTTGGGATCCACGCAGTGCATACACTGCTTTTTGATGTATGCGTAGCCATCGGTGGGCTGATCTTTGTGCCGGGCGTTACCGCTGCGCCAGACCTGTATCACGTTGTTGGTATAAGGCGTGAGTTTGCTGTTGTTCGACCAGGTCTGCTCACCCTGTGGATTACGCGCCGGAAAGTTAATATCCTGGCAGCGGGTCACACAGGCCTGGCAGCCGACACAGAGCGTGGAGTCGTACAGCATGCCCACCGCACCGGGGATAGGTGGGCGGTTATGAACAGCGGCGAAAGCGGGAGTCGCGCCCCCAACCAGCAGCGCCCCGCCGGACGCCACCTTGAGAAAGTTACGTCTGTTCACCGTCACTCTCCTTGTGAATCAGCGTTATTTTTCTTTTGCTGGCGACCCAGCTCGCGCACCGTCATTGCTCCGACGCCTGCCATCAGGCCGACCACTCCGCCCAGCAATCCCACCGCCGAGGCGGATATCGCACCGCCCTCGTTACCGTTCACCGGCGGTTTATCGACAGGCGGAGTCGTGTTTTCGACATGCGCCAGTTGGTGAATGCCCTTGTGAAAACCCACCCCTTCTTCGTTACAGCCATAGCAGGGATGACCAATGGCAACCGGCCAGACGCCGCCAACATCGCAAAATTGCAGCGTTGAGCAGTTACCCCAGGTTTCAGGGCCTTTGCAGCCAAGATGGTAAAGGCACCAGCCTTCACGATGGCCGTCATCGCCAAATTCTTTCGCAAAACGCCCGGCATCAAAATGGGGGCGACGTTCACAATGCTCGTGAATCAAACGGCCATAGGCAAAAAGCGGGCGGTTTTTTGCGTCGAGTTTCGGCGGTTTGCCAAAGGTAATGATGTGCGCCACCGTGGCGAGGAAGTTGTGCGGGTTTGGCGGACAGCCGGGGATGTTAATCACCGTTTTGCCAGGCAGCGCCGCCTGCAGGCCCACGGCACCGGTCGGATTGACGCCTGCCGCTGCGACCCCACCCCATGCGGCACAGGAACCGATAGCGATAATCGCCGCCGCGTTTTCTGCTGCCTTGCGGATATGGTCCACAATCGGCTCACCCGCCACCATGCAGTAAATGCCGCCATCCTTGAGCGGAATAGAACCGTCAACCACCAGCACATACTGCCCTTTGTACGTTTCAAGCGCGTGGTGTTTGTTTTCTTCAACCTGATGACCAAATGCGGCGCTGAGCACTTCGTGGTACTCCAGCGAAATGGTCTCAAGCAGCAGATTTTCAACGGTGGGATGGGTGGAACGTAACAGTGATTCGGTGCAGCCGGTACACTCCTGAGCGCCAATCCAGATGACGGGAGGCCGCTGCTTCTGGCCGACGGCTTGTGCGATTTCTGCTGCGGCATTGCCACTCAGCCCCAGGGTAGCGGCAAGCGCAGTACAAAGTTTCACAAAATCACGGCGGTTAATGCCATGAGAGGGGGTTAACGGGTTATCTCCAGACATTTATTATTATCCCTGTTTTTAGCAGGGGTTAATTTTGCCTGTATTTCATTCACAGGAATGCAACCTGTTCGGCATTTCCATATTTTTTATATGGAAATAAGAATGTGTTTAGTGACCTGAGATCTGGCCAGGGGAGAGTGATATTTTGCGCGCTGCTACCTGTCCTGCCGGTAGCCCGCCATAAAGAAACGCACCACGGTGCTGGAGTGACTTTCACGGAAAAAATCCATGACCATCTCTTTATCCAGTCCGTAACGGCGGGTCAGCACGCCAGCCTCCCAGGCGCTGAGTTGCCTGTCACCGGTGCGCTCAAACATACGGTGCGAGAAACCGAGTACAAACCCGCGTTTATAGTCAGCACAAAAGTGCGAGACGCTCTTTGCACTGTTCGCCTGCGAGGCCTTCAGCCCCGCCATCAACCCTTTGCCAAAATGGTTTTCCATGCTTCCGCCCTCAATCGTTATATAAAAAATTATATAGCGATATATTGGGCGGTGATAGTCTTATTTAGAAGGCAACCCAATCATCTTTTGCCGCCGTGGTGCTTTTCGCTGCGGAACGGATAACCGGGGATTTCAGCGGAGCCGGGGTCACCACCGTCTGGCGATCGTCATCAGATAAACGGAACTGCTGAACCGCACGCTGCAGCTCTTCGGTTTGACGCTCCAGCGCGGCGGCGGCGGTAGAGACCTCTTCCACCAGGGTGGCGTTTTGCTGAGTCACGTTGTCCATCTGTGAAATGGCCACGCCAACCTGAGAGATACCTTTACTCTGCTCGGCGGAGGCGGAAGCAATCTGTTTCATGATGGTCGTCACTTCAGTGACCGCGCGCAGAATACCTTCCATCGTGGTGCCCGTATCATTGACCAGTTTCGCCCCTTTATTCACACGCGTTACCGAATC
>DFPL01000177.1 GCA_002377245.1 Enterobacteriaceae bacterium UBA3516 | reverse complement strand
CATTGCTTTCCCTTTCGTTGGAATGGCCGCCGGTCAGGCGGCTGTATTATTTGCGCTGAGAAGCTGCGCGAGATCGGGTCTGATATCTGCCGCTTTGATTTTTCCTTCAGTGGCAGACACGATTTTCATCACATAACGTGCATCAATCCCGCCGCCATGCAGCCAGCGCCACACAGTTGGTTGAGCAACACCACAGCGATCGGCTAGTTTTTTTTGGCTGCCAGCGATGTCGATTGCTCGCTGGATTACTTTGTTGGTCATATCCAATTCCTTTAAGTATTGGTCGACATGGATAATAGCAATGCGTATTGGCATTGGCAATAGCGAAACGTGTTTTGACCACCAATACGCAAGCGTATAAATTAAAAACTATGAAAAAAGAAACTCTTGCAGATCGCCTTAATCAAGCACTCGAACTGTCCGGGATGTCTCAGGGCGCTCTCGCTAAAGCGTCCGGTGTCGCTCAGCCAACAATCTGGCGTCTCACAAGCGGAAATGCGCGCGGCTCAACTAAAATCGTTGAGATCGCTAACGCACTTGGTGTGAGAACGGAATGGCTGTCCACTGGTGAAGGAAGTATGCGGGCTGATGGCCAGAAGCCTGCGGAAGTTGTCGCCCAGCCTCGAACTGATATCTACAGAGTCGATGTGCTGGATGTTCACGCAAGCGCGGGGCCGGGGTCTATGCTTTCGACCGACTTCATCGAAACCATTAGAGCGATTGAGTACACACCTGAAAAAGGGCATGCCCTCTTTGGGCCGGTACCGTCTTCCCAAATGAAGGTGATCACCGTTCGCGGTGACAGCATGGAAGGCACGATTGACCCAGGAGATGAAATCTTTGTGAACATCGGTGTGCGGCAGTTTGACGGCGACGGTGTGTACGTTTTTGTATTTGGCAACACTTTGCACGTCAAACGCCTGCAGATGCACAAAGATAAGCTTTTGGTGATTTCGGATAACGCACGGTACAAAGAGTGGTACATCGAGGATGGAGATCTGGATCGCTTTCACATCATGGCGAAGGTGCTCATCAAGCAGACAATTGCTTATAAGCGGTTTGGATAACAGTTAGGCATGCCGCAGACGTACAGGAAGCATGGGTGAAATGTTTAGTGCCTAGCATATATTTTTAGTGGATCATTTTGCGATAGTTGGAAAATATGAGAGATGAAAAAATAGTCACTATTTACCCAACAGTTATCAAGGCAGGATTAGCGATTAGTCATTTCATGCCACCTGACCCAGTAATTTTTGTGGATAAGTACCCTGACCGGTGCTCGTTTTATCTAACTTCATTGATGTACTTTGAGAATGGTAAAAAATATACAACCGAAATTGATGTCACTTTCAATGGCGAATCCGTTTTACCTGAATCTAGCGGTGATGAAAGCCGGATAGAGACGTTTATGTTTTCTCCAATCAATGACACATCAGTCATGGTTGGGACTTCTCTTTTCGTTAAAGATGTAAATCTCGTCGGGAACGGTACATATGATGTTATATACCGAATTTTTGAAGATGTTGATGGCATCCTTAGCGAGGTTATCGACGAAAAGAAATGCGCTCTAATTTCAACTATCCCCAATAGAGGTTAGGCATGACAAGGCATTTATATTCGGTACCTCTCGATGGGAACCAGGTTGAACAAAAACCATCATCACCCCATTATGATGATACATATGGTGGAGGAAATGGCGGAGGTGATGGCATGCTTGAAGCAAGAGTGGCAAAGCTCGAATCGGATGTTAGTTACATTCGACGCGATGTCGACGAGCTCAGAACTGATGTTAAATCCATCAATAAAAATATGATCGTGGCGCTTGAGCGACTTGATAGCATTAAAGAAAATCTCAGCAAAAAACCATCAACAGATGTCGTCGATAAGAAAATCACTGATGCAAAACTCGCTGTTTTGCTTGGGGTACCGGGGATTATTGCCATCGGCACTGGTATTTATAAGCTAATTCAGCACTTTTTTTAATACCACCCGGCCACCAAGCCGGGTTTTTTATTGCTCTAATGCTCGTCTTTAGCCAGCAACCGTTTAATGAATTCAAGCTTCGCAGTCTGCCTGCGCATCTCCAAGAGCTGCAATGCCTCATAAGCCTCAATCCCCACTAGCTGACTTTTCTCTAACCTGTCCAAATCAGCTTTGAGTAACTCGATTTCTTCATCTGTAACTGGTGGTCTCATTTTCCTCTCCTCACAAGTTGTGCCATATCCCTGTTCGCTCCCCCCTTCCCTATCACGTACCCGGTTCCCGCCAGTTGCGCTAAAGCTTATCAACCAGATTATCTCTGGTGATCGGTAAGCGCTCGCCTATCAGCTCGACCACCGCCAGGTCGATGGCGTTCAGAATCAGCCCCGCCTTATCGTCATTCATCACCATACGAACCTCGACACGATGCTTTTTTAAGCATAACACGCAGTTTTTACAAAATTAAATTCATTTAGCTATCAAGCCTTTAATACCTTTTGATATCAATTGATATCAATACGTATTGTTATCAATGATACTCATAGCTATTATCATCCCATCGCAAAAAAACAATTAAGCGCGCAGGTTTCTTTAACGTTCTGACGCCGGGAAAGACCGGGGGGATTAGATGGTAGTCACTCACAACAATCAGCAGTACAAGGTCACACCGCTGGGCAATGGCTCGCTCTGGCGTTTGAGATCAATCAAACACCCTCGCGAATCCGTTGTTCTGAACCGCGAGCAAATGAGTGTCGCAGGTCTGCTTGAGAAGGTGTCTTCTCATTGCACCGTCGACCTCAACAAAGCTCGTGCGGCTCAAAACAAAATCGTGATTGCCCGCTTCCTGGGTGATGCACACATGTGGCATCAGGCAGTTCAGGAATATGGCCAGGCAACGGGAGCAAGATCATGAATACCTTGTTCGCATTAGTTCTGACGATCGGCATGACCAACGGTGATTTTCAGGATGTAGTTCTGGGTGTGTATGAAAGCCAGCAGGCATGTGAAGCAGCTGCCGTTGAGCAGCAGGTAGCGGGCGAGTGCTTTGAAGTCGAGAACATTATCCGGGCTAGCGAGCAGCCGGCTGGTTACAACGCGAATTTGTGAAAGGAGTGATTCGTGGAAATCAAATGCGCTTACTGCCGCAAACCGATTGAGCAAGGGAAAGAAGTTAAAAACGAATTGCTCTTTATCCAGGGCGCGCAGCTGGCGCGCAAAGAACACGATTATTGCTCTGAGCAGTGCGCAGTGCATCACCAGATGGCTAACGAGCCATAACTTAAAAACCCGCCGAAGCGGGCCTGTACGTCCGGTGCCACCGACCAAAGTACACCGGAAATTACCAAAACCAATGAATACCCAATGGGCGCTATCAATGGCTCGGGGATCTTATCACCCAAAAATGAGGTTCTGTATGGAATTCTTCTATGTGGTCAAGGCCACTCAGAAATCAGGCAAAAAAGACGCAGTGATTTGGTTCACTGCTAAATCCGAAGCTCGCGCTCTGCTGCGGCTGGATGTTGAGCTGGAAGAAGCAGACATCGAAACCGGTCGCGGCAAAGGTTACCTCAAGCCGCACCGCACCAACTTTCCTGTAGTAGATGGTCTGCCAGAAGAAGGCACCGTCGATTACACCTGGTGCGATCGCTTCGAGCTTGAAGAAGAAGGCCTCACCTGGCAGTTGAAAGCTGGCGCTGCCACGATCGACGAGTTCAACGCGGCCCAGGAAGAAACCACTGTGATTGATACAGGTGCCGACCTGCCAACAAATATTGAAACAGCCGAAGAAACCACGCCACCAGAAGAAGCAACCGTCCCGGTTGAAAACCGCTCTGATGCTGTTCGCTTGGCCATTCACCTGCTTAACGACAAATATCTTACCCACATCAGCAAAGAGCAGCAAATGACTGCCAGCGAACTGTCTATGGATGAAAGCAACGTCTACATGCAGAACCTGTTGCTGGCCAAAGCAGAAGCGCCAGGGTTTACGGATTTGTCAGTGCATGCCGAATGGAAACTGGTGCAGGCGGTTAAATCTGTTTTCCCCCAGGATGCAGACCACGACCCCGTGCTTATTTGTGAATTCATGACGGACTGGATCCAGGCTGAACCTGAGACGCGTAATCAGATGGTTGAAGACTGGCTAAGTGCAAAGTCTGAGGACGGTACTTCGGAAGAGCTTAGCAGCGACGTTGAAGAGGCTATGCAGTGGCCGGTTGCCCAATTGTCGTTTCGCAATTTACTTCTGTCCCAGTTCATCGTCGATGAGTTTACTCACCACGTCACTGCAGAACAGCGCAAAGAAATCTCCGCGCTGGAAATGGACACTGACAACAGTTATGTCCAGAACATGCTGCTGGCCGCAGAGAGTGCCGAAGGCATGAAAAGCCTTTCCACTAACGACCTGTGGAAATTCACCCAGGCAGTTAAGACCGTCTTCTCTCAGGATAAACGCCATGAACTGGGGGCGGTGGTTGCATTCACAAAGGCCTGGGTGGGGACTCACCATATAGACCGCGGGTTGCTCGTTAAAGAGTGGGCCGCCGGTAAACGTATCTCCGCTATTCAACGCACCGACGCTGGCACAACTGCTGGCGGCGGCATCCCAACCGACCGCAACCCTGATTACATCCACACGCTGGACACGCTGGATATCGAAATTGCTGCGGCAACTCTGCCGATGGACTTCGACATCTACAACATTCCTGGCGGGATCTATCGTCGGGCAAAAGAAATAGA
>DFPL01000019.1 GCA_002377245.1 Enterobacteriaceae bacterium UBA3516 | reverse complement strand
GGATCGTTTTCAGGGGTAATGACATTTATCCTGTTCTATTTGCTGGAGTGGGCTTTCCAGTATCTGAACAAAGACGCCATCCGCAAGAAATTACCTCTGGCCATTATTTCACTGGCCGTATTTGTAGTCGGGGTTGTGTTCGCCTTTCCTTATATTGCGGAACGTCTCGGTGATCTAGGAACGGAAGGCTCATCCTCTTATTATCGTATCATCGGTCCACTTGTGATGGTGGGGTATTCTCTGACCAATGTCGACGGCGTCGTAAGATTCGGCTCACTTTANNGTCGGTAAAACCATAGACAATGGCCTGTATCTGTTAATTATTTATTTTTCGTGGTTCGCTGTAATATTAACCGCGTGGTATCTGTTCAAAGTTGTAAAGATGATGTTGAACGCATTTGGTGATAATCAGAATTATCGTGTTCAGCTTTATCTCTTTACTCCGATATCGTTGTTTTTTACCGGTTCGATCTTTAGTCCAGAATACGCTTTTTTAATTGTCTGTCCGTTTATTCTGCGCAAAGCGCTGAATATTACGAATTCCTGATGAGGTGTGTCACATGCTGCTTAGTATTATTACCGTTGCATTTCGAAATTACGAAGGCATTGTGAAAACCTGGGCGTCACTGGCGCATCTGGCGCAGGCACAGGACATCAGTTTTGAGTGGATTGTGGTCGATGGCGGATCTCAGGATGGCACCGCTGAGTTCCTCGAAAATCTCAACGGGCAGTACCAGTTACGTTATGTAAGTGAAAAAGACAAAGGCATCTATGATGCGATGAACAAAGGGATTGATATGGCCAATGGCCGCTTCGCCCTGTTCCTCAATTCCGGTGATATTTTGCATGAAGACAGTGTTCAGGTGGTGCGCCAGCTTGCAGAAGCCAATAACAATGCAATGTACATTGCCGACGCATTGTTAGATTTTGGCGACGGTACCAAAATACGTCGTGGCGCGAAACACGGTTGGTATATTTACCACAGTTTGCCAGCCAGTCATCAGGCCATATTCTTCCCGGTAAGTGGTCTGAAAACCTACCCCTACGATTTACAATACAAAGTCTCCTCTGATTACGCACTGGCCGCCAGGATGTTTAAAGCTGGTTTTCCCTTTAAACGTTTGTCAGGCTTAATATCGGAATTTTCTATGGGTGGCGTGTCAACCTCGAATAATCTGGAATTATGTCGGGATGCCCGTGATGTGCAACGAAAGATATTACGCGTGCCGGGTTTTTGGGCCCAATTGTCCTATCTCTTACGGCTGCGTACAACCGGTAAAGCGAAAGCCTTATATAACAAAGCATAATTAAAAAATAGCGTGCACTGATATAAGGGTTACCTATGCAAGAATTACAAGGATTCTCCGTGCCGAAAGGCTTTCGGGGCGGTAATGCCATTAAGGTTCAATTGTGGTGGGCGGTACAGGCGACATTATTTGCCTGGTCTCCACAAATTATGTATCGCTGGCGGGCATTTTTACTTCGTTTATTTGGTGCAAAAATCGGAAAAAACGTAGTCATTCGCCCGTCAGTCAAAATTACCTATCCGTGGAAATTAACCCTTGGCGATTATAGCTGGGTGGGTGATGACGCGGTGTTATATAGCCTTGGCGATATTACCATTGGTACTAACTCGGTGATTTCGCAGAAATGTTATTTGTGTACCGGCAGTCACGATTATATGAGCGCGCATTTTGATATCCACGCGCAGCCGATTGTGATTGGCGATAAATGCTGGCTGGCAACGGATGTATTTGTTGCTCCCGGCGTACGCATTGGCGACGGAACGGTCGTGGGTGCGCGCAGCAGTGTTTTTAAGTCGCTTGCGGCAAATATGATTTGCCGGGGCAATCCCGCAGTGGTGATACGCGAACGCGTTGAAACTGAATAATTTCTGATAAGTACAGAGGAATATACTATGTCTAAAGTCGCTCTCATCACCGGCGTAACCGGGCAAGATGGCTCTTATCTGGCGGAACTGCTTCTTGAGAAGGGTTACGAAGTTCACGGTATTAAACGTCGTGCCTCATCGTTCAATACCGAACGTGTGGATCATATTTACCAGGATCCGCATACCAGCAATCCAAAGTTTCATCTGCACTACGGTGACCTGACCGACTCCTCCAACCTGACGCGCATCCTGCAGGAAGTGCAGCCGGATGAAGTGTACAACCTCGGTGCCATGAGCCACGTTGCGGTCTCCTTTGAATCCCCGGAATACACCGCTGACGTAGACGGTATGGGTACACTGCGTCTGCTGGAGGCGATTCGCTTCCTCGGCCTTGAAAAGAAAACCCGTTTCTATCAGGCCTCCACCTCTGAACTGTATGGCCTGGTGCAGGAGACCCCGCAGAAAGAGACGACGCCATTCTACCCGCGTTCCCCGTACGCTGTAGCGAAACTCTACGCCTACTGGATAACCGTAAACTACCGCGAATCCTATGGCATGTATGCCTGTAACGGCATTCTTTTCAACCACGAATCTCCGCGCCGTGGTGAGACCTTTGTTACACGCAAAATCACCCGTGCGATTGCTAACATTGCTCAGGGACTGGAGTCCTGCCTGTATCTCGGCAACATGGATTCCCTGCGTGACTGGGGCCATGCCAAAGACTACGTAAAAATGCAGTGGATGATGCTGCAACAGGAAAAACCAGAAGATTTCGTGATCGCCACCGGCGTGCAGTACTCCGTGCGCCAGTTCGTCGAAATGGCCGCCGCACAGCTCGGTATCAAACTGCGCTTTGAAGGCAACGGCGTGGAAGAGAAGGGCATTGTGGTCTCCGTCACCGGTCATGACGCACCGGGCGTGAAACCGGGTGATGTGATTGTCGCCGTTGATCCGCGTTACTTCCGTCCTGCAGAAGTGGAAACCCTGCTGGGTGACCCGACGAAAGCACACGAGAAGCTGGGCTGGAAACCGGAAACGACCCTGCAGGAAATGGTCTCCGAGATGGTGGCCCACGATCTCGAAGCGGCGAAAAAACACTCGTTGCTGCGAGCCCATGGTTATGAGGTTGCCATCGCGCTGGAGTCCTGAGCATGACGAAAAAACGTATCTTTGTCGCGGGTCACCGCGGCATGGTCGGGTCGGCCATTGTTCGCCAGCTCGAGCAGCGTGAGGATGTGGAGCTGGTGCTACGCAGCCGTGACGCGCTCGATCTTCTCGACCCGGCTGCGGTAAACGCCTTCTTTGCCAGCGAACGTATTGACCAGGTCTACCTGGCAGCGGCGAAAGTGGGCGGTATTGTCGCTAACAACACGTTCCCGGCGGATTTTATTTACGAGAACATGATGATCGAGAGCAACATCATTCACGCGGCGCACACGCACAACGTGAATAAGCTGCTCTTCCTCGGCTCATCCTGTATCTATCCGAAGCTGGCCCAGCAGCCGATAGCTGAAAGCGAGCTGCTTCAGGGAACGCTGGAAGCCACTAATGAGCCGTATGCGATTGCCAAAATCGCCGGGATCAAGCTGTGTGAGTCCTACAATCGCCAGCATGGCCGTGACTATCGCTCGGTGATGCCGACCAACCTGTACGGGCCGAATGACAATTTCCACCCGAGCAATTCCCATGTGATCCCGGCCTTGCTGCGCCGCTTCCATGAAGCCGCAATCAGCAATGCGCCGGACGTGGTGGTGTGGGGCAGCGGTACGCCGATGCGCGAGTTCCTTCATGTGGACGACATGGCTGCCGCCAGCATTCACGTGATGGAACTGGACGCCAGCGTCTGGCAGGAAAACACCCAGCCTATGCTGTCGCACATTAACGTCGGTACCGGGGTGGATTGCACCATTCGTGAGCTGGCGCAGACCCTCGCCCAGGTGGTGGGTTACAAAGGGCGTGTGGTCTTTGACGCCACCAAACCTGACGGCACCCCGCGCAAACTGCTGGATGTGCAACGTCTGCATGCGCTCGGCTGGTATCACGAGATTTCACTGGAGCAGGGGCTGGCAAGCACCTACCAGTGGTTCCTTGAAAATCAGCAGCGGTTCAGGGGGTAAGCATGTTTCTACGTCCGGAAGATTTTGCCACGGTGGTGCGTTCCACCCCGCTCATCTCCATCGATCTCATCGTTGAGAACGCCAACGGCGAGTATCTGCTCGGAAAGCGCACGAATCGTCCGGCACAGGGTTACTGGTTTGTGCCTGGCGGTCGGGTGCAAAAAGATGAGCCGCTGGCCGTTGCATTTGAGCGCCTGACCCTTGCCGAACTGGGCCTGCGTTTACCGATGTCGGCCGGTGAGTTTTACGGCGTCTGGCAGCATTTCTATGACGACAACTTTTCCGGTAGCGACTTCAGCACCCATTACATCGTGCTGGGTTTTCGTCTGCGAGTGGATGAGGAGGCGCTGGTGTTGCCGCCGGATCAGCATGATGACTACCGTTGGCTGACGCCGGACGTATTAACTGCCGACCCACTGGTCCATGACAACAGCCGCGCCTACTTCCAGGAAGCGCGGGGAGTACCGGGTCTATGAAAATCCTCGTTTACGGGATCAACTATTCGCCGGAGTTAACCGGAATCGGTAAATATACCGGCGAAATGGTGGAGTGGATGGCGGAGCAGGGCCATGAGGTGCGTGTGATCACGGCACCGCCGTATTACCCGGAATGGAAGGTCGCAAAGCCGTACGCTAACTGGCGCTATCGCCAGGAAAACGGGGCGGCTCGCGTCTGGCGTTGCCCGCTCTATGTTCCCCGACAGCCGTCAACCCTTAAGCGTCTTATCCATCTGACAAGCTTTGCCGTCAGCAGCTTTTTCCCGCTGATGGCGCAACGTCGCTGGAAGCCGGATCGCATCATCGGCGTCGTGCCGACGCTATTTTGCACGCCGGGTATGCGCCTGCTGGCAAAGCTTACCGGTGCACGCACGCTGGTGCACGTTCAGGATTATGAAGTCGATGCCATGCTTGGCTTAGGCATGGCCGGTAAAGGCAAAGGCGGCAGGGTGGCAAAGCTGGCCAGTGCTTTTGAGCGCAGTAACCTGCTCAATGTCGACAATGTCTCGACCATTTCCCGCTCCATGATGAACAAAGCGCGGGAGAAAGGAGTAAGCCCTGAGCGAATCATCTTCTTCCCGAACTGGTCCGAAGTGGCCCGTTTTCGGCAGGTGGAGGCGGCAAACGTCGTGGCGTTAAAGCGCCAGCTGGCGCTGCCGGATGACAAAAAAATCATTCTTTATTCCGGCAACATTGGTGAGAAGCAGGGGCTGGAAAACGTGATCGCGGCAGCCAACGCCCTGCGTGAACAGCCGTGGCTGTTTGTGATCGTTGGGCAGGGCGGTGGCAAAGCCCGACTGGAAAAACTGGCGCAGGATCAGAAGCTTGATAACGTGAAATTTTTCCCGTTACAACCTTATGAAGCGCTGCCTGCCCTGTTGAAGATGGCCGATTGCCATCTGGTGATTCAAAAGCGCGGTGCTGCCGATGCGGTGCTGCCCTCCAAACTGACCAATATTCTGGCGGTGGGCGGTAATGCGGTGATCACCGCGGAAGCCAGCACCGAACTTGGCGAGCTCTGCCAGACCTTTCCAGGCATTGCAGTGTGTGTGGAACCCGAGTCTGTCACTGCGTTGACGGCCGGGATCGAACAGGCGCTGCTGATGCCGCATACCAACACGGTGGCACGTGAATATGCCGAAAGCGCGCTCGAAAAAGAGAGCGTATTAACCCAGTTTATGACTGATATCTCCCGCCGTGATCCCGTGGCCGCTCAGGCACGCGCTGCGTCTTCGCAGGGCGAAACGCTGAATTACGAAGGGAATGGGGATAAATCATGAGTCAAACACAATTGTACCCGGTCGTGATGGCCGGAGGCTCTGGCAGCCGTCTGTGGCCGCTTTCCCGCGTGCTCTACCCAAAACAGTTTCTGTGCCTGAAGGGCGAACTGACCATGCTGCAAACCACCGTCTGTCGTCTCGATGGGGTGGAGTGCGAAAGCCCGGTGGTCATTTGTAATGAACAGCACCGGTTTATCGTTGCGGAACAGCTGCGCCAGCTCAATAAGCTGACCGAGAACATTATTCTCGAACCCGCCGGACGCAACACCGCACCGGCCATCGCCCTGGCGGCAATGGCGGTAAAACGGCATAACCCGAAAGCGGATCCGCTGATGCTGGTGCTGGCCGCTGACCACGTTATCGCCGATGAAGAAGCGTTCCGCACCTCGGTGCGCCAGGCCATTCCCTGGGCGGAGAAGGGCAAACTGGTGACCTTTGGCATCGTGCCGGATATGCCCGAGACCGGTTATGGCTACATCCGACGCGGCAACGTGGCGCAGGGCCAGGAAGACGCTGTCGCCTTTGATGTGGCGCAGTTCGTTGAAAAACCGAATCTGGAGACCGCACAGGCCTATGTCGCCAGCGGGGAGTATTACTGGAACAGCGGCATGTTCCTGTTCCGCGCTGGCCGCTATCTGGAAGAGCTGAAGAAGTACCGCCCGGATATCTATAGTGCCTGCGAGAAAGCGATGAACGTCACCGACCCGGATCTGGACTTCATTCGCGTGGCAGAAGAGCCGTTCCTGGCCTGCCCGGATGAGTCCATCGACTATGCGGTGATGGAGAAAACGGCGGATGCCGTGGTGGTGCCGATGGACGCAGGCTGGAGTGATGTCGGCTCCTGGTCCTCGCTCTGGGAAATCAGCGCGCACACGCCCGAGGGAAACGTGCATCACGGCGACGTCATCAGTCATGAAACGGAAAACAGCTTCGTCTATGCCGAGTCTGGTCTGGTCACCACCGTCGGCGTGAAAGATTTGGTGGTGGTGCAGACCAAAGATGCCGTGCTGATTGCCGACCGTAATCACGTTCAGGACGTGAAGAAGGTGGTGGAGCAGATCAAAGCGGATGGTCGCCATGAGCACCACATTCACCGTGAAGTCTACCGCCCGTGGGGGAAATATGACTCCATCGATGCGGGTGACCGCTACCAGGTAAAACGCATCACCGTGAAACCGGGTGAGGGGCTGTCGGTGCAGATGCATCATCACCGGGCCGAACACTGGGTAGTGGTGGCGGGTACCGCCAAGGTCACCATTGACGATGACGTGAAGCTGCTGGGTGAAAACGAATCCATCTATATTCCGCTCGGCGCGCGTCACTGCCTGGAGAACCCAGGAAAAATCCCGCTCGATCTGATTGAGGTACGCTCCGGTTCGTACCTTGAAGAGGACGATATCGTGCGCTTCGAAGACCGATACGGACGCATTTAGCTCTAGCCTGGCTGCCGGATAACGCAGGGCGTAACCGGCAGACGAAAGAGCAGAAATAACACTTAATGAAATTTCTCCGCAGCGGAGAGGGCGAACTGTTGCCTGAAAACGAGGTAATGATGGAAAAATTAACCTGTTTTAAAGCTTACGATATTCGCGGCAAGCTGGGTTCAGAACTCAATGAAGATATTGCGTGGCGCATTGGCCGTGCGTACGGCGAATATTTAAAGCCGAAGACTATCGTTCTCGGCGGCGACGTCCGTTTGACCAGCGAAACCTTAAAACTGGCGCTGGCAAAAGGGCTGCAGGATGCGGGTGTGGATGTGCTGGATATCGGCCTTTCCGGCACCGAAGAGATTTACTTTGCTACCTTCCACCTCGGCGTTGATGGGGGCATCGAAGTCACGGCAAGCCATAATCCAATGGATTACAACGGCATGAAGCTGGTACGCAAAGGGGCACGTCCCATCAGTGGCGACACGGGCCTTCGTGATGTGCAACGCCTGGCGGAGGCTAATGACTTCCCGCCCGTCGATCCCGATAAGCGCGGCAGCTACGAAAAAATCGATCTGCGCGACGCCTACATCGACCACTTGTTGACCTATGTCGACCTGTCGAATTTCACCCCGCTGCGGCTGGTCATTAATTCCGGCAACGGCGCTGCGGGTCCGGTAATTGATGCGCTGGAGGAACGCTTCAGAGCGCGCAATATTCCGGTCACGTTCATCAAAGTGCATAACACGCCGGACGGTAACTTCCCTAACGGTATTCCTAACCCGTTACTGCCCGAGTGCCGCGACGACACCCGCAATGCGGTGATTGAGCACCGTGCGGACATGGGTATTGCCTTCGACGGCGACTTTGATCGTTGCTTCTTCTTCGACGGTGGCGGCCAGTTCATTGAGGGGTACTACATTGTGGGGCTGCTGGCACAGGCGTTCCTTGAGAAGAACCCTGGGGCGAAAATTATCCATGACCCGCGCCTTTCCTGGAACACGGTCGATGTGGTGACGGCAGCGGGCGGTGAACCGGTGATGTCGAAAACCGGTCATGCCTTTATTAAAGAACGTATGCGCCAGGAAGATGCCATTTACGGTGGCGAGATGAGTGCTCACCACTACTTCCGCGATTTTGCCTACTGCGACAGCGGCATGATCCCCTGGCTGCTGGTGGCAGAGTTGCTTTGCCTGCAGGGCAAAACCCTCGCCGAGCTGGTGCAGGACCGGATGCTGGCCTTCCCGGCGAGCGGTGAGATCAATAGCACCCTGGTCAGGCCTGCTGAAGCGATCTCCCGGGTCGAACAGCACTTTAGCGCCAGCGCCCTCAGCGTTGACCGCACCGATGGGATCAGCATGACCTTCCCGGACTGGCGGTTCAATTTGCGCTCCTCCAACACCGAACCCGTGGTGCGCCTCAACGTCGAGTCACGGGGCAATGCCGCGCTGATGGAGGCACGAACACAGGACATTCTGGCGCTGTTGAATCAGTAATCCATGTTTCTCCCCCTAACCCTGGCCCTCTCTTTTTTGCCGAGAGGGCAGGACGTGAGGGGCAGAACTTATGAACAGGTAAAACGATGACAAATCTAAAAAAGCGCGACCGGGCCAGAACGAATGCATCGTTAATCTCAATCGTGCAGCGATTTTCAGACATCACCATCATGTTCGGTGGGCTATATGTGGTCTGTAGGCTCAATACGTTGCCGTTCTTTTATCAGCATCTGCTGATGGCCCTGATTACGCTGGTCGTGTTCCAGATGATCGGCGGCATGACCGATTTTTATCGCTCATGGCGTGGCGTTCGTTTTATGACCGAACTGGTTTTATTGTTGCAGAACTGGACGCTCAGTTTTGTTTTCAGTGCCGGTCTGGTGGCTTTTCGCAGCGAACTCAATAACACCTTTGCCCTCTATTTTGCCTGGTACCTGCTCAGCAGTTCAGGACTGATTATCTGCCGTGGAGTTATCCGTTTTGCCGCGGGCTGGCTGCGTAACCATGGCTACAACACCCGCCGGGTGGCGGTGGTGGGCGACCTGCCTGCCGGTCAGGCTCTGCTCGACAGTTTCCGCAATGAACCCTGGCTGGGGTACGAAGTGGTGGGTGTCTATCATGATGCCAAAGCCGGTGGCGTAGGGCGCGACTGGGTGGGTAACTTCGAGCAACTGGTCGAAGATGCCCGGGCTGGTAAGATCCATAACATTTATATCGCCATGTCGATGAACGATGCCGCCTGCATCAAGAAGCTGGTGCGCGATCTGGCCGATACCACCTGTTCCGTCATCCTTATTCCGGACGTGTTCACCTTCAACATTCTCCATTCACGTATTGAGGAAGTGAATGGCGTGCCGGTCGTTCCCCTGTATGACACGCCGCTGTCCGGTATCAACCGGGTGCTCAAACGCGTGGAAGATATCGTGCTTGCCTCTCTCATTTTAATGCTTATCTCCCCGGTGCTGTTGGGGATCTCGCTGGCGGTGAAAATGACCTCGGCGGGCCCGGTGATCTTCCGCCAGAAACGCTATGGCATGGACGGTAAACCGATCATGGTGTGGAAATTCCGCTCTATGAAGGTGATGGAGAATGACAAGGTGGTGACGCAGGCCACGCAGAACGACCCACGAGTGACCAAAGTGGGGAGCTTCTTGCGCCGCACCTCCCTTGATGAACTGCCGCAGTTTATCAATGTGCTGACGGGGGGAATGTCGATAGTCGGTCCCCGCCCGCATGCGGTTGCGCACAATGAACAGTACCGCCAGTTGATCGAAGGCTACATGCTGCGCCACAAAGTGAAACCCGGCATTACCGGTTGGGCGCAAATCAATGGCTGGCGCGGCGAGACCGACACGCTGGAAAAAATGGAAAAACGCATTGAGTTCGACCTGGAATACATCCGCGAATGGAGTTTGTGGTTCGATATCAAGATTGTTTTTCTGACTATTTTCAAGGGCTTTGTTAATAAAGCAGCGTATTAATAACCCGCCCCATAGGGCAACGCACCCATAACGTCCTATGAGGCAGGTTAAAGGGAAAAATCATGAGCCTGAGAGAAAAAACCATCAGCGGGGCAAAATGGTCAGCGATGGCGACGCTGACCATCATCGGCCTGGGACTGGTACAGATGACGGTGCTGGCGCGCATCATTGATAACCATCAGTTCGGTTTGCTGACCGTCTCGCTGGTTATCATTGCGCTGGCCGATACCTTGTCGGATTTTGGCATCGCCAACTCCATTATTCAGCGCAAAGAGATAAGCCACCTGGAACTGACCACCCTTTACTGGCTGAACGTGGGGCTTGGACTGGTGGTCTGCGTGGCTATGTTTACCCTGAGCGACCTGATTGCCGATCTCCTGAATAACCCGGATCTGGCGCCGCTGATAAAAACGCTGTCGCTGGCGTTCATGGTGATCCCCCATGGTCAGCAGTTTCGTGCGCTGATGCAAAAGGAGCTGGAGTTTAACAAAATCGGCAGCATCGAGACGCTGTCGGTGCTGGCAGGCTTTACGTTCACCGTGGTAAGCGCCTTCTACTGGCCGTTGGCGTTAACCGCCATTTTGGGGTATCTGGTTAACACGGCGGTGCGCACACTGCTCTTTGGCTGGTTCGGCCGCAAAATTTACCGTCCGGGGCTGCATTTTTCACTGCGTTCGGTCAGCGCTAACCTGAAATTTGGCGCCTGGCTGACCGCGGACAGCATCATCAATTACGTGAACACCAATCTCTCCACGCTGGTACTGGCGCGTATCCTGGGCGCAAGCGTGGCAGGGGGCTATAACCTGGCCTACAACGTGGCCGTGGTCCCGCCAATGAAGCTCAACCCGATCATTACCCGCGTATTGTTCCCTGCATTTGCCAAAATTCAGGATGACACTGAAAAGCTACGGCTTAACTTCTACAAGCTGCTCTCCGTGGTCGGCATCATCAACTTCCCGATTCTGTTGGGACTGCTGGTGGTTTCCAATAATTTTGTGCCGCTGGTGTTTGGCGAGAAATGGAACAGCATCATTCCCATTTTGCAATTGCTGTGCATCGTTGGGCTGCTGCGGGCGGTGGGAAATCCGATTGGTTCGCTGCTGATGGCGAAAGCGCGAGTGGATATCAGCTTTAAATTCAACGTCTTTAAAACCTTCTTGTTTATTCCCGCCATCATCATTGGCGGTCATCTGGCGGGGGCCATTGGCGTTACGCTGGGCTTCCTGCTGGTACAGATCATCAACACCATTCTGAGCTACTTCGTGATGATAAAACCGGTGCTCGGCTCAAGCTACCGCCAGTACATCCTCAGCCTGTGGCTGCCGTTCTATCTCTCTTTACCGACGCTTGCCGTGAGCTATGGCCTGGGTCTTGCGCTGGCGGGGCATCTCGCTACGCCTGGCATACTTGCGCTTCAGGTTGGCGCAGGCGCACTGGCTTATGCGCTGATGATTGTGCTGTCGCGCAATGCGCTGGTGGTAGAGATGAAACGCCAGTTTTGCCGCAACGAGAGAATGAAAACGTTACTGCGGGCAGGTTGATATTAATTTCCCCCTCACCCCGGCCCTCTCCCCAGAGGGGCGAGGGTGAAAAAATGCACCGTGCAGTCCCCTCTCCCCTACGGGGAGAGGGCTAGGGTGAGGGGAATACTCTAAGAGGTCAGTATGAAACTATTAATTCTTGGTAATCACACCTGCGGAAACCGTGGCGATAGCGCCATTCTGCGCGGGTTACTGGATGCGATTACCCGCATTGAACCCCAGGCTGAAGTGGACGTGATGAGCCGTTATCCGGTCAGTTCCTCCTGGCTTTTGAACCGCCCGGTGATGGGCGATCCGCTTTACAGCCAGATGAAAGCGCATAACACGGCCGCCGGGCTGGTAGGCAGGGTGAAGAAGATCCTCCGTCGTCGCTATCAGCATCAGGTTCTGCTCTCACGCGTGACCGACAGCGGCAAACTGCGCAACATCGCTATTGCCCAGGGATTCACCGATTTTGTTCGTCTGCTCGCCAACTATGATGCCATCGTACAGGTCGGCGGGTCGTTCTTTGTCGACCTCTATGGTGCGCCGCAGTTTGAACATGCGCTCTGTACCTTTATGGCAAAAAAACCGCTCTATATGATTGGCCATAGCGTGGGGCCGTTCCAGGATCCTCAGTTCAATCAACTCGCTAACTATGCTTTTGGTCATTGCGATGCCCTGATCCTGCGCGAAAGCGTTAGCCTCGACTTAATGAAGCAGAGCGACATCACCACTGAGAAAGTGGAGCAGGGTGTCGACACCGCCTGGCTGGTTGAGGATGATGAAAACTTTGTTCCCAGCTACGCAGTTCGCCACTGGCTCGATATGGCCAGTCAGCAGAAAACGGTCGCCATTACCTTACGTGAGCTCGCCCCGTTTGATAAACGTCTGGGCACCACCCAGGAGGCCTATGAAAAAGCCTTTGCCGAGGTGGTGAATCGGGTGATTGACGCAGGCTGGCAGGTGATTGCGCTTTCTACCTGTACCGGCATCGACAGCTACAACAAAGATGACCGTATGGTGGCGCTCAACCTGCGTAAGCATATCAGCGACCCCGCGCGTTACCACGTGGTGATGGACGAGCTGAACGACCTCGAAATGGGTAAAATCCTGGCTGCATGCGATTTAACAGTCGGTACTCGCCTGCACTCCGCCATTATCTCGATGAACTTTGGCACCCCGGCTATCGCCATTAACTATGAGCACAAGTCCGCGGGGATCATGAAGCAATTGGGCATGCCCGAGATGGCAGTGGATATTCGTCACCTGCTGGATGGCTCCCTTGCCGCGATGGCGGCCGATACGCTGGGGCAACTGCCTGCGCTCAATCAGCGACTGGCGGCGGCAGTGAGTGCGGAACGGGAGAAAGGCGCGTTAATGGTGAAATCCGTCCTCGATCGTATTCGGGAGGCGAAATGAAAGTCAGCTTCTTCCTGCTGAAATTTCCGCTCGCCTCCGAGACGTTCGTTCTTAACCAGATTGTTGCTTTTATCAACATGGGTTATGAGGTGGAAATCGTCGCCTTGCATAAAGGTGACCTGAGTAACACCCATGCCGCCTGGACGGAATACCGCCTGGCGGAGAAAACCCACTGGCTGCTCGACGAGCCCGAGGGGAAACTGGCGAAGCTGCGCTACCGTGGGCGGGCTATTTTACGTGGTGCAGGGCGGGCGAGTACCTGGAAAGCGCTCAATATGTCTCGTTACGGTGACGAAGCGCGGAATCTCATCCTGGCCGCTATCTGTGGCCTGACGCCACGCGTTTTCAATGCGGATGTGTTTATTGCGCACTTTGGCCCGGCCGGGGTAACCGCAGCAAAATTGCGTGAACTGGGTATGTTGCAGGGAAAAATTGCCACCGTGTTTCATGGGATTGATGTCTCACATCGGGACGTGCTGAACCACTATACCCCGGAGTACCAGCAGCTTTTTCGGCGCGGTGATTTGATGCTGCCGATCAGTGAACTCTGGGCATCCCGGCTGATGGCGATGGGCTGCCCGGCAGAAAAAATCGCTATCTCCCGTATGGGAGTCGATATCCAACGCTTTACCCTGCGCCCGGTGAAAACACCGGGTACGCCGCTGCAAATTGTCTCCGTTGCCCGCCTGACGGAGAAAAAAGGGCTGCACGTTGCCATTGAAGCCTGCCGATTGCTCAAAGCGCAGGGCGTGTCGTTTCGGTATCGCATTCTGGGGATCGGCCCCTGGGAACGGCGTCTGCGCACCTTAATCGAACAATTTCAGCTTGAAGATGTGATTGAGATGCCGGGCTTTAAGCCCAGTCATGAAGTGAAAGCCATTCTTGACGATGCCGACGTTTTCTTGCTGCCTTCGGTGACCGGAACGGACGGTGATATGGAAGGTATACCGGTGGCATTAATGGAGGCAATGGCCGTGGGGATCCCGGTCGTTTCTACCGTTCATAGCGGTATTCCTGAGCTGGTTGAGGCCGATAGGTCAGGCTGGTTGGTGCCAGAAAATGATGCGGTAGCCCTGGCCGATCGGCTGGCTGCGTTTTCCGGCATGTTGAGCCAGGATCTTGCGCCTGTTGTCTCGCTCGCCCGTGAAAAGGTGGAAGCCGATTTTAACCAGCAACGCATCAATCAGAATCTTGCCACCTTGCTCCAGGCGCTTTGAAGAAGAGGTTGTATGTCTGAAAAAAAAGCTCACGCTGTCATTACACGACGAAAATTCCTCGCCTCGGGTAGCGCCCTGGCAGCGCTGCCGTTACTCCATTCTCCGCTGGTACGCGCGGCTACAAACGGCACTTCGGTAGACATTCGCCGTTATCAGACCACCGACTGGCCTGCGGCGTTAAAGCAGGGATTTACGGAAGCGCAAACCGTGGAAATCCCCGCCGGGTTAGTGTGTGAAAACATGAACACCGGCGTATTTATTCCGCCGGGTAAAACCCTGTTGGTCCGCGGGACAATAAAAAGTAATGGCAGGGGACGCTTCGTGCTGCAGGATGGCAGTAAAGTGATCGGTGAAAAGGGCGGCAGCCTGTATAACCTTACGCTGGATGTGCGGGGCTCCGACTGCGTAATCCAGGGGGTGAGTATGAGCGGCTATGGCCCGGTTACGCAGATCTACATCGGGGGCAAGAAGCCCGAAGTGATGCGCAATCTCACCATTGATAACATCACCGTCACCAAAGCCAACTACGCCATTCTGCGTCAGGGTTTTCATAATCAGGTTGCGGGCGCGCGCATCACCAATAGTCGGTTCAGCTATTTGCAGGGCGATGCCATTGAATGGAACGTGGCCATTAACGATCACGATATCCTGATATCCGATCATGTGATTGACCATATCGACTGTACCAACGGCAAAATCAACTGGGGCATCGGTATCGGTCTGGCAGGAAGCACTTATGACAATGCCTATCCTGAAGATCAGGCGGTGAAAAATTTTGTCGTTGCCAATATTACGGGCAGCCATTGTCGACAACTTGTCCATGTTGAGAACGGCAAGCATTTTATTATTCGTAACATTAAAGCCAAAAATATTACGCCGGATTACAGCAAAAAAGCCGGGATTGATAACGCAACGGTGGCTATTTATGGTTGTGATAATTTTGTTATCGATGACGTGAACATGGAAAACAGTGCCGGGATGTTAATCGGTTACGGCGTCATAAAAGGCGATTATTTGTCCATCCCACAAAACTTCAAGCTTAACGATATCCAACTCGATAACCGCGAAAGTGAGTATAAATTACGCGGAATTCAAATTTCGTCGGGCAATGCGACCTCGTTTGTCGCTATTACTAACTTAAATTTACGGCGTGCCAGCCTGGAGTTGCACAACAAACCGCAGCATCTCTTTCTGAGAAATATCAACGTTATGCAGGAGGCGAAAATCGGTCCTGCGCTCAAACTTAATTTTGATTTACGCAAAGATGTGCGTGGTCGCTTTATGGCGAAGCAGGATACGCTACTGTCGTTGGCAAATATAAAGGCGGTGAATGAGAAAGGTGAAAATTCAGTCGATATAGACCGTGTCGATCATCAGACTATAAATGTGGAAAACCTGAATTTCCGTTTACCCGCCCGGCGGTCGTGAACGGGCGTCAACGGAATTGCGAAGAATCCTGGTGACTTAAACCTGGGGTTGGGATTACATCTACAGCAATTTTTCGACAATCGGCGTAACATCTTTCGCCGACATGCGTCATGGACTTACTGGCGAAAAAAAGTTGAAGGTCTATAATTTATCAATCATTTATAGGTGGAAGAAATAATGATTAATTTGAAAGCAGTTATTCCGGTAGCCGGATTGGGGATGCATTTGCTACCCGCCACCAAAGCGATCCCCAAAGAGATGCTGCCGATCGTCGACAAACCCATGATTCAGTATATTGTTGACGAAATTGTGGCTGCAGGGATCAAAGAGATCGTTCTCGTCACACATTCATCAAAGAATGCTGTTGAAAACCATTTTGACACCTCCTATGAACTTGAGGCGCTGCTCGAACAGCGTGTTAAGCGTCAGTTACTCGCCGAAGTGCAATCTATTTGCCCGCCGGGCGTGACCATCATGAACGTGCGCCAGGCGCAGCCTTTAGGCCTGGGGCACTCTATCCTTTGCGCCCGACCGATCGTTGGCGATAATCCTTTTGTGGTTGTCCTGCCGGACATCGTGCTGGATTCAGCGTCCGCCGATCCGCTGCGTTACAATCTCGCTTCGATGGTGGCCCGCTTTAACGAAACCGGCCGTAGCCAGGTGCTGGCTAAACGGATGAGCGGCGATCTCTCTGAATACTCGGTTATCCAGACCAAAGAGCCGCTCGATAGCGAAGGCAAAGTGAGCCGCATTGTGCAGTTCATTGAGAAGCCGGATCAGCCGCAAACGCTCGACTCCGATCTGATGGCGGTAGGGCGTTATGTCCTGTCTGCGGATATCTGGGCAGAACTGGAGCAGACCGAGCCGGGTGCCTGGGGGCGTATTCAGCTTACTGATGCCATTGCGAAACTGGCGAGTAAGCAATCTGTCGATGCTTCACTGATGACCGGTGAGAGTTTCGACTGCGGTAAAAAAATGGGCTATATGCAGGCTTTTGTTAGCTATGGCCTGCGTAACCTGAAGGAAGGTCAGAAGTTTCGCGAGAGCATTAAAAAACTTTTGACTCAGTAAGTGAGGATAAAATTTCTCACAAAATAACCAACTTATAAAAAAAACAGTGGTGGGTGGTCATGAGGTGCGATTGGCTTCAGAACATTCTCACTGTTTTTTTTTAATTTTTGCTGTTAAATCAACGAATAAAAATGGGTTGGCGCGAGATTTTTCTTACTTGAAGGATTGAGATTTTTCTTGTTTCCGCAACCATTTAAGCAGAAAATAGCCTTTTTAACATTTTGTGCCTGATAACGATAAACGTTCGCAATATCAGCCATATTTTTTTCTCTAAATTGTCGGTAGTTACACACAGTGCACTGGTAGCTTATGAGCCTGGGGCGGTAGCATGTCCGAAACTTGCGCTGCCAGCGGCTCAGTCTGACTGATCCAGTGATGTAGCTAAAACTAGTAAAGCAAAGTGGAAGAGTCTCGTGAAAATATTGGTTACCGGTGGGGCAGGATTTATTGGATCTGCTGTCGTTCGTCACATTATTAATAACACGCAAGATGCAGTGGTTAACGTTGATAAATTAACCTATGCAGGTAATCTCGAATCATTAGCTGAAATCGAAGACAGCGCACGCTATGTCTTCGAACATGCTGATATCTGCGATGGCGAAGCCATGGCACGTATTTTCGCCACTCACCAACCGGATGCGGTGATGCATTTAGCCGCTGAGAGCCATGTCGATCGCTCGATTACTGGCCCGGCCGCGTTTATAGAGACCAACATTGTCGGTACCTATGTGCTGCTCGAAGCCGCGCGTAAATACTGGTCACAACTGGACGAAACCCGTAAAGCTGCGTTTCGCTTCCACCATATCTCCACGGACGAAGTCTACGGCGACCTGCCGCATCCTGATGACGTTCCTGCCGGTGAACCTTTACCGCTGTTTACTGAAACGACGCCTTACTCCCCCAGCAGCCCATGCTCTGCTTCCAACGCCTCCAGCGACCATTTAGTTCGCGCCTGGCGTCGCACCTACGGTCTGCCGACGATCGTCACCAACTGCTCAAACAATTACGGACCTTATCATTTCCCTGAAAAACTGATCCCGCTCATTATTCTTAATGCGCTGGCAGGGAAGCCGTTACCGGTTTACGGAAACGGTGAGCAGATCCGCGACTGGTTGTTTGTCGAAGATCATGCACGCGCGCTGTACAAAGTGGTCACCAGCGGCACTGCAGGTGAAACCTACAACATCGGTGGCCATAACGAACGTAAAAATATCGATGTCGTAAAAACCATCTGCGCCATTCTGGATGACGTTATCGAGAACAAGCCCGAAGGCATCAGTCACTTCGACCAGTTGATTACCTATGTGACCGACCGACCTGGCCATGACCTGCGCTATGCCATTGATGCAAATAAAATAAAAGAAGACCTCGGCTGGGTGCCGGAAGAGACGTTTGAATCCGGCATTCGTAAAACCGTTCACTGGTATCTGAATAACCAGGCATGGTGGAAACGTGTAATGGATGGCTCCTACGCGGGTGAACGTTTAGGTCTTACGGACTAATTAAAGGAAATAATGATGAAAGGCATCGTCTTAGCGGGTGGCTCAGGTACCCGCCTTTACCCTATTACTCAAGGCGTGTCTAAACAGCTGCTTCCTGTTTACGACAAACCGATGATTTTCTACCCCGTCTCTGTCCTGATGTTAGCGGGTATTCGTGACATTTTAATTATCACCACACCTGAGGACATGCCGGCGTTCAAACGTCTTTTGGGTGATGGTTCTCAGTTTGGCATCCGCTTAAGCTATGAAGTTCAGCCTTCGCCGGATGGCCTTGCCCAGGCCTTTATCATCGGGGAAGAGTTCATCAATAATGAACCCTGTGCGCTGGTGTTGGGTGACAATATCTATTTTGGTCAGAGCTTTGGCAAAAAACTGGATGCTGCGGCGCAGTTAACCCAGGGGGCTATGGTCTTCGGCTACCAGGTTCAGGACCCGGAACGTTTTGGTGTCGTGGAATTTGATGCTAACTACAAAGCCTTGTCCATTGAAGAGAAACCGCTGAAACCGAAATCCAACTGGGCGGTGACCGGTCTCTATTTCTACGACAAAAATGTGGTGGAAATGGCGAAGCAGGTTAAACCGTCTGCCCGCGGCGAGCTGGAGATCACCACGCTGAACCAGATGTATCTCGAACGCGGCGAATTGCAGGTTGAACTGCTGGGTCGCGGATTCGCCTGGCTCGATACCGGTACGCACGACAGTTTAGTCGAAGCCTCGCAGTTCATTCATACCATCGAAAAACGCCAGGGCATGAAAGTGGCCTGTCTGGAAGAGATCGCCTTCCACAAAGGGTGGTTGAGCAGAGAACAGGTTGCTGAGCAGATTAAGATTCTGTCGAAAACGGATTATGGCCGTTATCTGGCAAATCTGATTAGCGAATAACCCCGCCATTGCAACGGTCGTGAAATAATGAAGATTTTATTAATTGGTAAAAACGGGCAAGTGGGATGGGAGCTGCAACGCTCCCTTTCTACATTAGGTGAGCTTGTGGCGGTCGATTTTTTCGACAAAACACTGTGTGGCGATCTGACTGACCCGGAAGGAATAGCGCAGACCATTCGTACTGTAAAACCTGACGTGGTCGTCAATGCTGCCGCGCATACAGCCGTGGATAAAGCAGAAAGCGAAAGAGAACTTTCACAACTACTCAATGCAGACAGTGTTGAGGTGATTGCAAAAGAAACGGCCCGGCTGGGTGCACTGCTGATCCATTATTCTACCGACTATGTCTTTAACGGCGGCGGTGAACATTACCGTCAGGAAGATGAACAGCCTGCGCCACTGAATGTCTACGGTGAAACGAAACTGGCGGGTGAACTGGCCATTGCCAGACATAACCCACGCCACTTCATTTTCCGCACAAGCTGGGTTTACGCCACACGCGGCGCAAATTTTGCCAAAACCATGCTTCGCCTGGCAAAAGACAAAGAGAGTTTGTCCATTATCAACGATCAGTATGGCGCCCCAACGGGTGCAGAGCTACTGGCTGATTGCACGGCGACAGCGATCCGTACCGAGCGTGATAATAAATCCCTGCACGGCACCTATCATCTGGTTGCTGGCGGTGAAACGACCTGGTACGACTATGCGCAGTATGTGTTTTCAGTTGCCACTGAGCTGGGTGAAACGTTAGCCATTAAGGAAGTCAACGGTGTTGATACCTCTTCCTATCCGACCCCGGCTAAACGTCCGCACAATTCCCGTCTGTCGAACCTGAAATTCCAGAATGCGTTCGCAGTGACGTTGCCCGACTGGAAAGTGGGTGTACAACGTGTCGTTACTGAAGTGCTTGGAAAATAAAGCAGAGAAGAAATAATGAATATTATTAATACTGAAATTCCTGAAGTCTTTATTTTTGAACCAAAAGTTTTTGGTGATGCTCGTGGGTTTTTCTTTGAAAGTTTTAACCAAAAGATCTTTGAAGAAACGGTAGGGCGTAAAGTTGAGTTCGTGCAGGACAACCACTCTCAATCTCAAAAAGGTGTACTGCGTGGATTGCATTATCAACTTGCTCCGCATGCCCAGGGCAAACTGGTGCGTTGTGTAGAAGGCGAGGTCTTTGATGTCGCTGTTGATATTCGCGAAAGCTCCGCGACTTTTGGTCGCTGGGTGGGCGTGGTGCTAAGCGCAGAAAATAAACGCCAATTATGGATTCCAGAAGGCTTTGCTCATGGTTTTCTGACATTGAGCGATAAAGCTCAATTTTTATATAAAGCCACGAATTTTTATGCGCCGCAATCTGAACGTAGCATTATCTGGAACGATCCTGAGATTGCCATTGATTGGCCGAATATTGACGACATTGTGCTTTCGGCTAAAGACGAGCAAGGGTTGACTCTCTCAACAGCTGACCTTTATCGCTAAGAATATGATTGCTAATAAAAAGATTGCTGTACTAATTTGCACTTACAACGGCGAAAAATTCCTTCGCCAACAGCTCGAATCTATCGTTGCTCAAACGTATAGCAATTGGGAAATTTTTGCGTCTGACGATGGCTCTACCGATGACACCCTTGCCATCCTTGAGGAGTACCAGAGAACGTTAGGTCAGGAACGCTTCCACATTGTGAAAGGACCAGGCAAAGGGTTTGCCTGGAATTTTCTCTCTCTATTAGAGGTGAGTGGGGACGGTTTTGATTATTATGCTTTTAGCGATCAAGATGATGAATGGTTAACCACCAAGCTTGAACATAGCCTGAACAAATTGAACGCGCTAAAAGCTGACAACGAAGGTCGGCCAGCGTTGCACTGTGGCCGTACGATGTTGATCAATGAATTCAACGAATGTATTGGTTATTCACCGTTATTTGAAAAAGCGCCTTCCTTTAAAAATGCACTTATTCAAAGTATTGCTGGTGGTAATACGATGATGTTCAATGCGCCGGCCAGAAAATTAATCTGCCTCACGCCTCATGACTATAAAATCATTTCGCATGACTGGTGGATTTATATTGTGATTTCTGGCTGTGGTGGTGATGTCATTTATGATGAAAGCCCAACGATAAAGTATCGGCAGCATACAAGTAATATCATTGGTTCCAATCTTGGTTGGCGTGCCAGATTCCGCAGAATCAATGGTTTATTTGATGGGCATTTTCAAAAATGGATCCAGTGCAATCTCGATGCGTTAAATGTGATGCGCTTACCGCTTACGGATGAAAATCGCCTTATTCTCGAGACTTTTATTCGCGCCCGGTCTGCAACTTTTTTTGAACGTATCATGAAATTTCTTGAGATTAAATTATATCGCCAAACTGGTTTTGGGACGCTGGCGTTTTTCATTGCCGTAGCATTTAAAAAAATCTAGGTTCTCCGGCGAGAATTGCAGTGAGGTAAAGATAGTGGTTCAACTTGAAAATCATAGCTCATCACTATGGTCTCTTATCAGCTGTTTATACAAGAATAAGAATATCATTTTTGAAATGAGTAAAAGAGATATCATCAGTCGATATAAAGGTTCATTTGTAGGGATATTTTGGTCCTTGATAAACCCGGTCTTTATGTTAACTGTATATACTTTTGTTTTTTCAGTGGTTTTTAAGGCTCGGTGGGGACACGGCGCTGCAGACGAACCCAAAACGCAGTTTGCGTTAATTCTGTTTGTTGGCATGATCATCCATGGTTTCCTGGCTGAAAATCTCATGCGCGCGCCGGGTTTGATTTTGCAACATGCCAATTATGTTAAGAAAGTCATATTCCCATTAGAAGTTCTTCCCGTGGTTACCTTATTGTCGGTACTCTTCCACACCATCATCAGTTTTGTCGTACTGCTTATTGCCTTCACAATTTTTAATGGTATACCTCACTGGACAGTGGTATTTGCCCCTTTGGTATTTTTACCAATGGTAATATTCACCGTGTCTGCCTCATGGTTCCTGTCTGCATTAGGCGTGTATATGCGTGATATTGGGCAGTTAATCGGTATCATCACTACGCTATTATTATTTTTGTCGCCTGTATTTTATCCTCTTTCTGCGCTCCCGGTAGAATTCCAACACGTCGTAATGATCAACCCATTGACTTTTATCATTGAGGAGTCAAGGAAAGTGATCATTTGGGGCGGATTGCCTGATTTCAAAGGGCTTCTTATTTACACAGCAGCTTCGCTGGTGTGCATGTGGTTGAGTTATATCTGGTTCCAGAAAACCAGAAAAGGATTTGCAGATGTCATCTGATACCAATGCCATTGTCGTAAACAATATTAGTAAGTGTTATCAGGTGTATAACAAGCCTGTACAGCGGCTCAAACAAATTCTTTTTGATAAAAAAGTTGAGCACTCAGAACGTGTTGAACGCCTTCATTACAACGAGTTTTGGGCTCTTCAGGATATAAACTTTGTTTTGCCTCGAGGTGAAACATTGGGGGTCGTCGGCAAAAACGGGTCGGGGAAATCGACGCTGTTACAAATTATTGCCGGTACCCTGACACCCACCACGGGTGCCGTTGAGATTAACGGCAGAGTGGCGGCTTTGCTTGAGTTGGGCGCCGGATTCAATAATGAATTTACAGGCCGTGAGAACGTTTATCTAAATGCATCGCTATTGGGGCTCAGTAAAGAACAGGTCGATAATAAGCTTGATGATATTCTCTCCTTTGCTGATATCGGCCATTTTATCGATTCCGCGGTACGTTCTTATTCCAGTGGTATGCTGGTTCGCCTGGCGTTTGCTATTCAGGCACAGCTTGATCCTGAGATTTTGATCGTTGATGAAGCCCTCGCGGTTGGCGATGCAAAATTCCAGGCGAAGTGCTTTAACCGACTTAAGAAATTGAAGGAAAACGGGACATCCATCCTCTTCGTTTCTCATGCAACGGAACAAATCGTCACACATTGTGACCGTGCTATTTTGCTAAACGAAGGTCTGTTGTTGACTGAAGATAAACCGAAGGTGGTTGTTAACCAGTATTTGGATCTTCTGTTTGGTAAAAACAGTAAAGCAAATAATGCTAAAGACACGAATGCCAGCGAACTCACTGATGACGTTTTGAATAGTCCAACAGAGCGCGTTGAATGGCAGGATGGATTAGCCTACGAAAACCGCATTAATTATAACCCATCAGAATATCGCTGGGGTGATAAATGCGCTGAGATAGTCGACTTCGTTATCTCTCAAGGCTCATCGTTGTACCCCGTTATCTTGAAAAGTAACGCCGACATCACCTTCAAATTCCGTGTTAAATACTCTCAAGATATCATTCGACCTATTTTTGGCTTCGCAGTTAAAACAAAAGATGGCGTGACGATTTATAACACCAATACTGAAATTCAAGATGTTCCGGTTATTGATTTTGCCCGAGCCGGGCAAGAAATGGATATTGAAGTCGTTATGCCTGTCCAGCTATACCAGGGGGATTATTTTGTCTCCGTGGGTATTGCCAGCTGTGATGCGAGTGGGAATGTAGTTCCTCACGATCGCCGTTATGATTCAATACATATTACTATCGAACCGACAACCGATTTCATTGGCCTGGTAGATTTAGGGGCGAAGATTAGCTGTGATGCAAAATGATATGAAAAATATACTAACGAATTCCTCCTTCGTGTTTAACGAAGACATCAACGTCTGGACCAAGGATGTTGTCGCGCCTTTCATGTATAGCGATGGTGATGAAGAGGAAAACTATCTTATTTCTGTATTGGATCAGACGCACGATCACAGCGTATTTTCTGAAGAACTAAAACCTTTTATCAAAGACTGGCCATCGCTGTATCATTTGTCTTCCCGTCGCTCAAACCTATTACAACCTTTCAAAAACTGGTTTAAAGGGAAACGCGTCCTTGAGATTGGCTGTGGTTGCGGCGCGGTGACACGTTTTCTGGCTGAAGCAGGTGCAACAGTACTTTCTGTCGAAGGAAGCATCCGCCGGGCGCGTATTGCGAGTAAGCGCTGCTCCGACATGGAAAACGTCACGATCGTGTGTTGCCCAAGTGATGATCTGCCGGATCTTGGTGAGTTCGATGCCGTTCTGCTTATTGGCGTACTTGAATACGCCAACATGTTCCTGGGTGAAAACGGCAACCATAAATTACTGCAAAGCTGCCGGGCACGGTTAGGTGCAGCAGGGCAGCTTTTTGTCGCGATTGAAAATAAAGTCGGTGCAAAATACCTCGCCGGGGCTAATGAAGATCACCTCGCCATACCTATGGTAGGGATTAATGATGCCTACACGACTGAATCGGTAAGAACCTACGCACGACAAGAGCTGAAAGCGTTAATTACTGAGGCTGGCTTTATTCAGCAGGATGAGTTTATTCCACTGCCGGAGTATAAATTACCGGTAACGGTCGTTTCACCGTTAGGTGTACAGAACTATTCTGCTGAACTGTCATCACTGGCCGTTGAATCGGTGGCTGCAGATGTGCAAGGCGTGCCCGATTACCATTTTTCACTTGAACAGTTTAACCATGTTGTCTGGCAAAACAATCTTGCGCCGGAGCTCTGTAACTCTTTTCTTATCGTTGCGGGGGCTGAGACTGACGCTGATTTATACGATCACAACATTCTTGCATGGCATTATTCCGACGCGCGCTCTGAGGGCAATAACAAAGAGACACTCTTTGCTCTGAACTCTGATAATCAAATTGGTGTGCTGGCAAAAAACCTCTCAGTCAGTGATACCCAGATCGCCTCGCAGGAAAGTTTTTTACATGGTGAAAGCCTGTGGCGCGAAATTGTGCAGATCGTCAATACACGTGACTGGACCATTGACGACGTTGCGAATATTTTCAAAAAATGGCTTGCCATAATCTCCGCTACACCTGATGGAGCTATTCCTGCTACGTCGACGCTTATTTCTAACAACTACTTTGACGCATTGCCTTTCAATATCATCAAAGATGAGCAGGGTAACTATACGGTATTCGATAAAGAATGGGATGACGGTAAAAAGAGCGAGCTCGGCTTTATTGCCTGGCGCGGTGTTTTCCATTCATTATTCCGTATTAAATCGTTTGAGAATTCATCGCAGGTCGATGCAGCAACGTTCTTCACGTTGGCGTCTCAGATTCTGCAGCATATCTGGCCCGAGCTTGATTCAACAGTGTTTGAAAAATGGGCAGAGGAAGAAGCGCAATTTTCCGAGCAGGCAGGCGGCGGTGAATTCCAGTCTTTGCTTGAGGTGGCCGTGAATTCAACGATTCATTATCGGGCGAATATTAGTCAGCTTAAGCATGACAAAGCCGTGTTGCATAATGAACTCCAGGCTACTCATGTTCATGTGACAAACTTAACCAATCAAATTGATTTTCAGCAGAATCAGATTGATATCCAAACAAGTCAAATTGATATCCAGCAGAGTCAAATTGACAATCTGAAAAATCAGATAGACACACAACAAAATCTTATTGATACCCAGCTGAGTCAGTTTGTGTCGCAAGGAGATGAAATAACCTCTTTGCATGCTGCTATTGCAGGGCTGCAGGCTGAAAAAGCGCTCATCGTGAATTCTATTAGCTGGAAGGTGACCAAACCGCTTCGTTTTTCAAAACGTGTAGCGCGCGCATTGCACCGTCGGGGGCGAACTAAAGCTGCCTGGCTTAAAACCAATGCGGTTAAAGCCAACCATCTCATCAGTAATAAAAAAAATCAGCTCGGTGGCTATAAGCCATTATGCACGTGGTTATACCAGCGCTATCGTGTTTACGGATTTAAAGCATTCACCAGTAGAGTGCAGCGTGAAATGAATCCGGTGGTAACGCCTGACGCACCACAGCCATTTGGTTATCAGCAATGGATTAGCGAATGTGAGAAAATTGATTCAGAAAAGCTGGCCCTGTTTGCGTCACAGCAGTCTGGATTTGCGTCACAGCCATTAATCAGTATCGTGATGCCTTGCTACAATGCACCGGTACAATATTTACGCGAAGCCGTTGATTCACTGATCAATCAGGTTTACCCGAACTGGGAACTGTGCATTGCTGATGATGCGTCTACGGCGCAAGAGACTATCAAGGCGCTTCATGAGTTCGTTTCTCGTGATAAGCGTATTAAAGTCGTGTTCCGCGAGAAAAATGGCCATATCTCTAACGCAAGTAATTCTGCCATCGCGCTGGCGACGGGGGATTTCATTGCGTTGATGGATCAGGATGACTTATTGCCGCCTCATGCACTGCATCGGGTAGTGGAAACCATCAATGCGCATCCGGGTGTGCAACTGATTTATTCTGATGAAGATAAAATTTCTGCGGATGGCGTGCGCTGCGATCCTTACTTTAAAGCAGACTGGAACCGCGATCTTTTCCTCTCCCAGAATATGTTCTCTCATTTGGGCGTCTTCAGAAAAGAGATCATTGATAGAATTGGTGGCTTCCGTGAAGGTCTGGAAGGAAGTCAGGATTATGACCTCGTGCTGAGATGTCTCGATCACGTCAGCGAAAATCAAATCGTTCATATTCCGGAAATTCTTTACCACTGGCGAATTATTCCTGGCAGTACGGCATCTGGTGGGGATCAAAAACCTTATGCCTTCCTCGCGGGTATCAGAGCTGTTGAAGAGTATCTCCAGCGCAATAACATCCCGGCGCAGGTCATGGAAGCGAAACCCGGCATGTTGATGCTACGGGTTAAGTATGAATTGCCGGAAAACAGGCCGTTGGTCAGCATTATAATTCCTACGCGTAATGCAAAGGCGCTGGTTAAGCAATGCATTGATAGTATCCGCGAAAAAACCACCTACCCGCATTATGAAATCGTCCTGATTGATAATGGTAGTGATGAACAAGAATCACTCGATTATTTCGCAGAACTCAACGCGCAGGATAACATCACCGTTATTCGCGATGACGGTAATTTCAACTTCTCGCGCCTGAATAATGTAGCCGCGCGGGAAGCGAAGGGCGAAGTACTTTGCCTGATGAACAACGATATTGAAATTATCACCCCTGACTGGCTGGATGAAATGGTGAGTCAGGCGTTGCGTCCTGAGATTGGTGCGGTCGGTGCGAAACTGCTTTATCCCAATGATACCGTTCAGCATGCAGGGGTTATTCTCGGACTCGGTGGCATAGCAGGGCATGCCCATCTGGGTATTCACCGCAATGACCCAGGCTATTTTGGACGTGCGAATCTGGTGCAAAATTTCATGGCGGTGACCGCTGCATGTCTGGTCATCCGTAAAGAAATCTATGAGCAGGTTGGCGGCTTAAATGAAAAAGATTTTGCTGTAGCGTTTAACGATGTCGATTTCTGCATTCGCGTTCATCAGGCTGGGTATCACAACTTGTGGACGCCGTTTGCAGAACTCTATCACCATGAGTCTGCCACCCGAGGGAGTGATTTGGCGCCAGAGAAAATCGAGCGTTTCAAACAAGAAATCGCTTCGATGGAAGCTCTTTATGGTGACATCCTGCCAAAGGATCCCGCTTACAATGTTAATCTTTCATTGGTACTGAGTGACGGTTTATTTGCTATTAAGAAACCGTAAATACTGTCTTGGATAGCAGATAACCTCTGCTATCCAGACTCTTAACAAGATCTTTTGGTGCGCTGATGAAATTTTTGAATATAAATAACTCGCGGTTCTATCTGCTGGTTTGTTTATTGTTAGGCATTATTTATGTCTCTAATGCGTGGTCTCCTTCTTCCTACAGTCTTGCCCTTGATGGAATAGGTGTTGATGCGCATCCTGATTTTGGGAAAGCGCGCAGTATTCGATCAGACGAATGGGTGGTACAAACCCCACTGACCCAGGCCTTAGTGAATAACGGGTTTGAAAGAATCAATACCTCTTCAATTTATAAAGAAGATCTCCGTATTAACTACGGACTGCCGATTTTCGACTGGGGAATGATATTTAAACCCACACAGTGGGGATATTTTGTTTTACCCCCCGCCTATGCTTATTCATTCTATTATTTCTCGTTGTTTGCATTTTTCTTGATTGGTTTTCAGAAGATTATAAAAATAACGGGTGTTGATGAACCCTCTGCATTCCTGATCAGTATCGCCTTTTACTTCACCGGCAGTGTGCAGTTCTGGTGGACGGTTAATGCAGCAACATTCGCTTTCTTCCCGTGGGTTTTGTATTCACTGTATAAAATAAAATCCTCACCTGTATACGGGATTGCACTTTTCTGGTTTTTAGTTTGCTGGCAGTTGGGCAATTTATACCCGCCTTTCACCTATGCACTCGCGTTGGTTGCCGTGGTGTGGATTTGGAATGTCATTGATTTACGCACGATAAGAACGCGGGATATCCTCGTCGCGGCGATAGCAGGGATCGCGGCCATGGCAGTGGTGTATCTCTATTTTTATGATTACATCCAGTTGATGAAAAATACCGTTTACCCTGGTGTAAGGAGTGAAAACGGCGGCAGCATCATCTCACTGGCGATGCTTGAATCATTACTCTTCCCGTCGATGTGGTTCGACAGGCACTATGATTTACTGGCCTGGAAAGAGATCAGCAATATTTGTCAAATCTCAACCTGGGCGACACTGCTGCCGATACTGGTGCTATTTTTCACCGATTATGGCAAAACCCGTTTGTCGTTTTCCCTGCGTCTGACGGATAAATGGTTAGTGCCGGGGCTGAGCATACTGATTATGTTGCTCTGGACCCAGCTGCCGATTCCGGCGAGCGTTGGTAAGTTTCTGGTATTGGACAAAGTGCCTGCCGTGCGTTTGATGCTGGGTTTAGGTCTGGCATTTAATATGCTCGCGGTGTTCGCCCTCGTCAGGAATGCCTTAAAATTCAGTCTGCAACGCATTGCACTTTTTACCGTGCTTTATGCCGGCGTGTTTGTTGTGATTAAAGGCGGCGTCGGCCCGGCGAGAGTGGAACTTATCACACTGCTCATCGGTGCACTGGTGCTGGGCCTGGTCTTACGATTCCGCCAAAAGGAGACATTAGGCCTCTCTGCGGTTACTGCCATTTATGCTCTGGGCGTATTCTTTGCGTTCAACCCTTTGCAGGATGCAAAATTCATCTTCCATAAGCATTATGAGACCCCAGCGACAGCTGTTTATGACCATCAGGCGAAGGAGTATGGCGTGGTCATTGCTGCCGTAGCTGGTTCAATTATCAATGGCTTAGGCTATCCTGCCGGTAACCATGTCCTGACAACGCCGCAGCTTCCTTTCTGGTACAAAAAATTTCCTGAAATTGATAAAACGGAAATGAATACAGTGTTCAACCGTTATGCGCATATCCATCTTATTCCAGACAGTGATGTGATTGAGCTGAGCGCTACTGATGTGATATCTGTTCCACAACGTTGCTTTACTGCAGGTATTGATACGCCCTGTAAAAACGTCACCATTAAGAAATAATACTGATGAATAAAATATTATCTTTCTTTATTTGTGGTGTCGTTCAGTTTGGCCTTGATACCGCACTGTTTACAGGCCTGACATGGTTAGGGGTAAGCGTTGCACTGGCAAATATCATATCCCGAGGCTCGGCCGCATGCCTGGGATATTATATTAATGGTCGATTTACTTTTCAGCGTAAAATGGATAAGTACGTCTTTCTGAAATTTGTGGTGTACTGGGCCGGAATGACAGTGTTAAGTACAGCGTTAATCTATCTGTTTGAACATTATTTGATAACGGCTTCATCTGTAAAACTCATGGCAATGACAAAGGTTTTTGTTGAGATTCTTTTGTTTTTCGTTAGTTTTCTTATCGCAAAAATTTGGGTTTATAAAAAATGACAACCATAGTGAATGATTTTAAAATAGCGGTCGTAATCCCCTGTTATAAAGTTAAGGACCATATATTAAAAGTCATTGCAGATATTGGAGACGAAGTTTCCATGATCTATGCCGTCGATGATAAATGCCCTGATAATTCTGGTGAATTCATTCTTAACAATTGCTCTGATAAACGTGTTCGCGTGCTCTTCAATGAAGAAAACCAGGGGGTAGGTGGTGCAGTGCTTCATGGTTACAAGGTTGGTCTGGCAGAAGGTGCCGATGTCTTTGTGAAGGTTGACGGCGACGGGCAAATGGATCCGGCTCTAATCAAACTCTTTGTCAGACCTATCCTTCGCGGAGAAGCCGATTATACCAAGGGCAACCGTTTCCACGATATCGAAGGTCTGAAACCCATGCCTAAAGTCCGTCTTTTTGGCAATGCGGTTCTCTCCTTCATGACCAAATTCTCGTCGGGTTATTATAAGACCTTTGATCCGACTAACGGTTACACTGCGATATCTGCCATTGCATTAAAGAAATTACCTTTAGATAAAATCAGTAAACGCTATTTCTTCGAGTCCGATCTGCTGTTTCGTCTTAATGTTGTCAGCGCGAAAGTCCAGGATATTCCAATGGATGCCGTGTATGGTGATGAAGTTTCAAACCTGAATATTAAAAAAATCATGATGCCTTTTCTGAAAGGCAACATTAAAAACCTTGGCAAGCGAATTTTTTATAACTACTTTTTGCGCGGTTTTTCAATAGCCTCAATCGAATTACTGTTAGGAACGCTGTTGTTCATCTTTGGGGTCATTTACGGTGCTTCGGCCTGGTATCATTCAATAGCCACAAATCTCCCGGCAACGAGCGGAACTGTCATGCTTGCGGCACTGCCTATTATTTTAGGTGTTCAATTCCTGCTCTCCTTTATCCAGGCAGACATTGAGAATCAGCCTACCGTTGCGATCACACGTTTGCTGCGCGATGAAGATGATGAACACCACAACCTGTAGCGCATCTGCTGCTATACCTTTTCTTGTGTACTGAGTTAACATATCGATTACTTGCTCTTTTAAACCCGCCGGACTCGTTCCCGGCTGGGTAACCACACCTGACAGGAGTTTTGCATGTCTAAGCAACAAATCGGCGTTGTTGGTATGGCAGTGATGGGGCGCAATCTGGCGCTTAACATTGAAAGCCGTGGCTATACCGTTTCTGTATTTAACCGTTCCCGCGACAAAACCGAAGAAGTGATTGCCGAAAACCCAGGCAAGAAGCTCGTTCCTTTCTATACCGTGCAGGAATTTGTTGAATCCTTAGAGACGCCACGCCGCATCCTGTTGATGGTGAAAGCAGGCGCCGGCACCGATGCTGCCATCGATTCTCTGAAACCGTATCTTGATAAGGGTGACATCATCATTGATGGCGGCAACACCTTCTATCACGATACTATCCGTCGTAACCGTGAACTGTCTGCCGAAGGTTTTAACTTCATCGGCACCGGTGTATCCGGTGGTGAAGAGGGCGCGCTGAAAGGTCCATCCATCATGCCGGGTGGTCAGAAAGAAGCCTATGAGCTGGTGGCACCGATTTTGACGAAGATCGCGGCGGTAGCTGAAGATGGCGAACCTTGTGTGACCTATATCGGTGCTGACGGTGCGGGCCATTATGTGAAGATGGTTCACAACGGCATCGAATACGGCGATATGCAGCTGATTGCAGAAGCCTACTCTCTGCTGAAAGGCGGCCTGAACCTGTCAAACGAAGAGCTGGCTGATACCTTCAGCGAGTGGAATAAAGGCGAGCTGAGCAGCTACCTTATTGACATCACCAAAGACATCTTCACCAAGAAAGACGAAGAGGGTAAATACCTGGTTGATGTCATTCTGGACGAAGCGGCAAACAAAGGTACCGGTAAATGGACCAGCCAGAGCTCCCTGGATCTCGGCGAGCCGCTGTCACTGATCACTGAATCCGTCTTTGCCCGTTACATCTCTTCTCTGAAAGAGCAACGTGTCGCGGCATCCAAAGTTCTGACCGGCCCGCAGGCAAAACCTGCAAGTGATAAAGCAGAATTCATTGAGAAAGTGCGCCGTGCGCTGTACCTCGGTAAAATTGTCTCCTACGCACAGGGCTTCTCTCAGCTGCGCGCTGCGTCTGACGAAAACAACTGGGATCTGAACTACGGCGAAATTGCGAAGATTTTCCGTGCAGGTTGCATCATCCGTGCACAGTTCCTGCAGAAAATCACCGACGCTTATGCGCAAACTCCGGCTATCGCTAACCTGTTGTTGGCGCCGTACTTCAAACAGATTGCTGATGAATATCAGCAGGCGCTGCGTGATGTTGTGGCTTACGCGGTGCAAAACGGTATTCCGGTTCCAACCTTTGGCGCCGCAGTCGCTTATTATGACAGTTATCGTGCAGCCGTCCTGCCTGCAAACCTGATTCAGGCGCAGCGTGACTACTTCGGCGCGCATACCTACAAGCGTACTGATAAAGATGGCGTATTCCACACGGAATGGCTGGATTAATCTGATATTGTTTGCTCTATCAAGCAAAGCCCGGTGCACCTAACCGGGCTTTTTTTTCATTAAAAGCCGCATGGTTCAACGCATTTCCCCCCATAACGCGTCACGCGCGAAAATAGCGGGCTACCCAAACCCTGTTTTGGCAGCAAGACGCCGCCTTGACAGTGCCTCAACGGAAGAGGTAAAAACCCCAACAGTTATTGATTTTAAGTGATGGCAAACACTACCATCTTCGGCTCTATACACTGACATAAGTTGCTTATCTAATGAAAATAACCATCTCCGGAACAGGTTACGTTGGCTTATCGAATTGTATTTTGATTGCGCAGAACCACGAGGTCGTCGCGCTTGATATCGTGCAGGCTAAGGTGGACATGCTGAATCAGAAGATTTCCCCCATCGTTGATAAGGAAATCCAGGAGTATTTACAGAATAAGCCGCTCAATTTCCGTGCGACCACGGATAAGCACGATGCCTACCGCGATGCTGATTACGTCATCATCGCAACCCCGACGGATTACGATCCCAAAAATAACTACTTCAACACCTCCAGTGTGGAATCTGTTATCCGTGATGTTCACGAGATCAACCCAAACGCGGTGATGATCATCAAATCCACGATTCCGGTTGGCTTCACGCAGTCCATCAAAGAAGAGTTGGGCATTGAGAACATCATCTTCTCGCCTGAGTTTTTGCGCGAAGGCAAAGCGCTCTATGACAACTTGCATCCATCGCGTATCGTCATCGGTGAACGCTCCGCGCGTGCTGAGCGTTTTGCCGCTTTGTTGCAGGAAGGCGCCATCAAACAAAATATCGATGTGCTGTTTACGGGTTCCACCGAAGCCGAAGCAATCAAATTGTTTGCCAATACCTATCTGGCACTGCGTGTGGCTTACTTTAACGAGCTGGACAGCTATGCGGAGAGTCTGGGGCTGAACTCGCGTGAGATTATCGAAGGGGTATGCCTGGATCCACGTATTGGTAACCACTACAACAACCCGTCGTTTGGTTATGGTGGTTACTGCCTGCCGAAGGATACCAAACAGCTGCTGGCGAACTATGAGTCGGTGCCGAATAACATCATTGGTGCGATTGTGGATGCAAACCGCACGCGTAAAGATTTCATCGCCGACTCTATCCTGGCGCGTAAACCTAAAGTGGTGGGCGTCTATCGTTTGATCATGAAGAGCGGTTCAGATAACTTCCGCGCCTCCTCCATTCAGGGGATTATGAAGCGCATCAAAGCCAAAGGCGTGCAGGTTATCGTTTATGAACCGGTAATGAAGGAAGATGATTTCTTCAACTCCCGTGTGGTGCGTGACCTGGACGCATTTAAGCAGGAGGCCGATGTGATTATCTCTAACCGCATGGCACCTGAACTTTCTGACGTAGCAGAGAAAGTCTACACCAGGGATCTGTTCGGTAACGACTAACCCTCTGACAGCACAAACGAAAACGGCCCCGCGGGGCCGTTTTTTTATACGTGGTAAAAGGCGCGATACCAGTCAACAAAGTTTTTCACACCCTGTTTCACCGAGGTTTGCGGTTTAAAGCCAATCACGCTGTACAGTGCTTTCGTGTCCGCGCTGGTTTCCAGCACATC